>NZ_KV787431.1:0-9741 GCF_001807105.1 Corynebacterium sp. HMSC14H10
GGACACACTTTTTGTCACTTAACCCACAACGACAAGTGATCAAAAAAAAGACCCGCCGTGAGCTTCCATCCAATGGAAACCCAAACGGCGAGTCTAAAAAGCTTAAAAGCCTTGAATTAACAGAGCAACTTACACCAATGAAGCTCTGACAAACAGGACCTTAAGGAGAACCTTAGCGACGCAGACCCAGGCGCTCGATCAGCTTACGGTAGCGCTCAACGTCGTTGTCCTGCAGGTACTGCAGCAGGCCCTTGCGGCGACCGACCAGCAGCAGCAGACCACGACGGGAGTGGTGATCGTGCTTGTGGAACTTCAGGTGCTCGGTCAGCTGACGAATACGTGCGGTCAGCAGTGCAACCTGAGCCTCCGGGGAACCGGTGTCGGTCTCGTGCAGGCCGAACTCCTTGAGAATCTCAGCCTTTTCTGCAGTGTTCAAAGCCATGTAAATCTAACTCCTTGAATCAAATTATGGTCGTTTTTTCAGTCCACATTCTCGGCTTTCCCGGAACCAAACAGCGTCTGGCAACTGGTTCCTCGCAACTGCTTGTGGACCGCAGTCACAGCCGACGTTTTACTTTAACAGCTAATCGGTCTTAGCCAAAATGGCTTCGGTGTCTGCCACGTCCTGGTTCATCCGGTCAATGAGCTCCTCGACCGAGTCGAACTTCTCCATGCCGCGAATCCGGTCGACAAACTCAACCTGCCCAGCGGTGCCGTAGAGGTCCGCATGACGGTCAATCACGTAGGCCTCGACCGTTCGATCAGTGTCTCCAAAGGTCACATTAGTGCCCACCGACACGGCCGCTGGGTAGCGCACCCCAAACTCGATATCGCCCTTCGGGTCCGGCTCCGGGCGGGCTGCCGTCGGCTGAACCGTGAACCATGCCGCGTAGACACCATCAGCCGGGATTGCCAGGCCCTCAGCGAAGTCAATATTGGCGGTCGGAAAGCCCAGCTGCGCTCCTCCACGCCCCTGACCTGGAAGAACATCACCATCGACACGGTAGAAGTACCCGAGACACGAGGCGGCTGCGGACACCGCACCGTCGGCAAGCAAACCGCGAATACGTGTCGACGAAACACGTTCGGTCGAGTCCGCGGCAGTGACGTCGAGAAGGTCGACGATGGTGACGTCGACCCCACACTTACAGCCGTGCTCCGGCATAGTCTCGGCGGTACCTGCGGCCTTCTGCCCATAGGTGAAGTTCTGGCCAACGAAGACGGCCTGTGCATTCAGCTTGTCGCGGACAACGGTGCGTACAAAGTCTTCTGCGGGGATGCTGGAGAAGTTCTTGTCGAAAGGCACGACAAGCATGGCATCGATTCCCTCCGCTTCTGCCAGCTCGGCGCGACGGGACACGGTGGACAGTGCCGGCGGCACCTTATCCGGGGCAAACAGCGCTACGGGATTGGGATCGAAAGTCATCAACAGCGACTTCACGCCACGAGCGCGAGCGTCACTGACCGCAGCAGCTATCAGGCGCTTATGCCCAAGATGAATACCATCGAACACTCCGATGGTTACGACCGTGTCCCCCAGGTCTTCGGGTGCATTGTCCAAGCCATACCAAATCTCCACAAAGAGCCAGTGTAACTGGTCACCGTTTAACACACCGCATATAGCGCAACATAGGATTGCGTCTATGACCGACTTCGATCCGATTGCAGACTCCGGCATTGTTATCGTCGACAAGCCCCAAGGCTGGACAAGCCACGATGTAGTGGGCAAACTCCGTCGCATCTTCCGCACCAAGAAGGTCGGCCACTCCGGTACCCTCGACCCAATGGCCACCGGTGTGCTCGTCCTCGGCATCGGCCGCGGCACCCGTTTCCTGCCACATGTCCACGCCGACACGAAGTCCTACCAAGCCACCATTCGACTCGGCGCTGCCACGCTTACCGACGACGCCGAAGGCGAGTTGCTCTCCGAATCCTCGGCGGCATCGGTGACTGATGAAATGGTTCGAGCGGAAATTGCGAAGTTCACCGGCACAATCATGCAAAAACCCGCGGCGGTATCAGCGGTGAAGATTGACGGTGTCCGCGCCTACGAGCGCATCCGCCGTGGTGAGAAGGTCGATATCCCTGCGCGCCCAGTGACGATCACCCGCTATGAGGTTCTGGACATCCGCCACGACTCCGATCCTTCGCGCCCCGGGGAGTGCATCGATATCGACGTGGAGGTCGACTGCTCTGCCGGCACTTTCATCCGCGCCCTAGCTCGTGACTTGGGGGATGCACTGAGAGTCGGTGGTCATCTCACTGCTCTGCGGCGTACTGCCGCCGGCGTTTTCACTATTGATGAGGCGTTGACTATCGACGAGCTCACGGCGAAGGCCGAGCAGTTCGACACCGCCCATCCAGAAATTGCGGAGATGCGACGCCCAGTCCCGGAGCGCGCCGCTTCCTTGCTGCCGATGAGTCTGGACGAGGCCTGCCTGCGTTGCTTTGATACCCGCGAAATTACTGAACAGCAGGCGGCTGATTTGGCTCAGGGCAAGTGGCTGGAGCCGATCGGAAAACCTGGAGTCTATGCGGCGGTGTCACCAACGGGAAAGGTTCCGGCGCTGCTCACAGAATCTGGCAAACGGGCTAAGACGGTCTTCGTGGTGCGCCCGGCCACGCTGTGACTACCTCTCAAGGATTTTAAGACTGCTCGAGCCACACCGCGGTTGCAACGATGCCTGCACCGCGAGCCCAGAAGCCTTTTACTCCGCAGAAGGCGTCGGGAATCTCACGGTGAAACGTTAGCTGTAAAGGTCCGCCTGTGAGTCCTCGGGAAAAACCTCGCGCTGCTATCCGTTTCTTTCGCAGTTGGACGGAGACTTCGTCGAAGTCTAGCCACTGCCCGACTATCGGCTCCCAGAGTTTGTACATTGATTCCTTGGCGCTAAATTGCACCAGCGGGTCAAGGCGTGCTTCGTCAGTGCGCAAGACTGCCTCGATGATTCCTAACTCTAGAGTCTGCTCGACCTCGACATCGATGCCAATCCCCTGCAGCTGTTCAGCGCTCGCGGACACGGCTGCCACGGCCCCGTCGCAATGGCTAATTGACCCCACGACTCCTCGCGGCCACAGCGGCGCTCCGGTGGTCGACATGCCAATCCCATGTGGGGCAGGCTCTCCTAGCCGTTGCACCGCCTCATGCGCAGCGAGGCGCCCTCGGGTGAAATCACGGATTCGAACAGGTGCTGCACTATCAGACAGCCTCAACTCAGCGC
Organism: Corynebacterium sp. HMSC14H10; assembly: GCF_001807105.1. Classification (NCBI taxonomy): domain Bacteria; kingdom Bacillati; phylum Actinomycetota; class Actinomycetes; order Mycobacteriales; family Corynebacteriaceae; genus Corynebacterium; species Corynebacterium sp. HMSC14H10. The sequence goes on from NZ_KV787431.1 coordinate 3,222, forward strand.
TACGGAGCTGCTGCAATTCCGCATCACTAAACGGACGCTCGGCATTGGAGTCAATAACTAGCCGGCTACCGGCGGGCAAATGCCTGGCCAGATACTCCTGGACGTCGGCAAGCACACTCATGCGCTGATGCCGTACCATTTCTCTCCACGGAAACGGGTAGCGACAAAGATTAGTCGCAGAATCATGAAGGCCAAGAGACCGCACCACACGCCGGTCAGCCCCCAGCCAAATGCCTGCGCCAGCCAGACCGGTGGGAGGAATCCGCACAGGACCGCGCTAACGGTGGCGTTACGGAGGAAGGCTGCGTCGCCGGCGCCGAGCAACACGCCATCGAGCGCGAAGACGACACCGCCGATAGGAATCATTGCGACAAGAATCCACCATGGTCCGGCGGTGACTGCGTCAATCACGCCTGTTGCGTCGGTAAAAATGCGGACTATGCTGGCATTACCTACTGCGAAAACAGCCGCTAGGCCGAGGGCAATGACGCTTGACCAGACCGTCACGCGCTTGCCAGTCCAGCGGGCAACGGCCGTGGAGCTACCGCCCAACGCTGCACCGACGAGCGTCTGTGCAGCAATCGCTAGCGAGTCGAGCACCAACGAAATCAGGTTCCACAGTTGCAGCATGACCTGGTGCCCACCGAGCGTGGTCGGCCCAACGCGGCCAGCAACCGCTGCGGCGGAGAGGAACGCTACCTGGAAGGACAAGGAGCGAACGATGAGATCGCGGCCGAGGACCAGCTGGCTTTTGATAATGGCGCCATTCGGGCGCATGGAAAGCTTGCGGCTAGAGCACTCTTTGAAAAGACTGCGGAGGAACAGTCCGCCGGTAATCAATTCGCCGAAGAGAACGGCCAGCGCAGAGCCCTCGAGGCCGAAGGCGCGGACCAGCGGCACAATCACAATGGCGGCCGGAACAAGGCCTGAGAGCACAAATAGCAGCGGCGCGCGGGTGTTTTGGATACCGCGCAACCAACCATTTCCAGCCTGCGCAATCAACGTCAGCGGAATGGCGAAGGCAGCAACTCGCAACCACTGCCCGGCATCATGAGCGACCTCCGGATGAGGAGCTAACCAACCGGTAAATACTGGTGCCAACCCCACGATGATGGCAAAGAGGCTAAGGCCCACAAAGATGGCGACCCACGTCGCTTGCAATCCCTCTTCAACCGCCTCGTCCACGTTGCCCCTGCCAAAGGCTCGCGCTGATCGGGCGGTCGTGCCGTAAGCCAAGAAAGTGAGCTGCGTAGTTACCACGGAAAATACCGTCGAACCAGCGGCAAGCGCCGCAAGCTGGACAGCTCCAAGCCGACCAATGACAGCCGTATCCAGCAGCACATAGAGTGCGGGCGCGGCAAGAACACCCAACGCTGGCAGCGCCAGCGAAACGATTGCGCGAAGGCTGACATCTGACTTCGCACTGTGCCCGGTTCGCTCTATGCCAGTTTGCTCAATCTCAGTGCGCTCCTGAGTTTCTCGCGAGTCCGACAATCCCCTAGGCCTCGCTCGTGCCTCGGCGTGCCTGGGCTGCGACATCGCTGGTGTCCAGGATGGCCTGCAGCAGCTCATCCTTGCTGCACTCCCGAGTCAGACCGGCGGCACGCTCGTGGCCACCGCCGCCAATTTCCAGGGCGACCTGGGAGACATCGACAAGCTCGCGAGAACGCAGCGAGACGGCCCACTGGTTTGGCTCATACTCCTTAAGCACGGCACAGACGTCGGCCGCATTAGTCGTACGCACAATGTCCACGACCGATTCAATCTCATCGTGGCCAACTTCGGCGGTCTGGTCGTGCTCAATGACGACGTGGATTAGGCCAGCGCCGTCGCCCCACTCGGGCACCAATGTCGCGGTGGAAAGCACCTTGCCCAGGAATGGAAGGTAGGCAAACGGATGTTCTTCCAGCAGCTGTGCACCAATCGTGCGCGGATTGAGCCCCTTATCCAGCAGGCGCGCCGCTGCAGTGTGCATGCGGGAATGGCCGAACTGGAACGATGCGGTGTCCGTCAACAGCCCTGCATAGAGAGCATGAGCCATCGGCGTGGTCAGCTTGATACCCCAGACACCAAAGAAGTCCAGGAGCACCATGGTCGAGGACTCTGCGCGTTCGTCAACCATGTTGACGGACCCAAAGCGAGTGTTGGTCGCGTGATGGTCAACATTGATAACGCGGTCGGAGGCCATCACGCGATCTTCCAGCGCACCGAGGCGCCCCGGGCTTGCGCAGTCGACAGTCACCCACGTGTCAATGTCTTCATCCAAGTCCGTGTACTCGACAAATCGCTCCCATCCGGGGATGGTCAACAGCGACTTGGCTGGCAAATCGCTCTCACCGTAGCTGGCTACAGCCGAAATGCCACGCTGTACAAGTGCCATGACCATCGCAGATGCAGCACCAATCGCATCCGCATCGGGGTGAACATGGGCAATGACGCCGACCTTCTTGGCGTCGGCAAGCATATCCTGCATCTGCTGAATCGGCTTGGACATGCGGCGATTAATCGCCTGGGAAAGCTGGTGAGCTGCCTGCTCCTGAGCCTGCGGAGAAGTGGTCACGTGGGTGCCCCTTTCATCGATAGATGTGGCCGGTGGAGAGTTTTACTCCTCGTCGCGGTATGGGTTGGCATCGCCTGCGGGCTTTGCGTTTCTAGCCTGCTCAGCCAATTCCGCGTCGCGCGCGCGAGTCTTATCGAGCAGCTCCTCAAGGTGCGCGGAAATCTCCGGCACCGTGTCAACCTCAAAAGCCAGCGTCGGTGTGTAGCGCACACCGGTGCCACGACCGACCAGGGAACGTAGCTGCCCCTTCGCCTTTTCCAGCGCTGCTGCTGCCGACTCGTAGTCCGGTTCCTCGTCGAGCGTACGTCCGCGCACAGTGTAGAAAACTGTGGCGTCGTGCAAATCGCCGGTGACGCGGCAGTCGGTGATAGTCACAAACTCCAGCCGCCGGTCCTTAATCTCACGCTCAATTGCGCTGGCGACAATCTCCTGAATACGCTTGGACAGCCTGCGCGCGCGTGCTGGATCTGCCATTTTTGGCTACTCCCTATCTATCTCTACCTGTGCGTAACGATTCGTAGCTAGACCCCATTTAGCGTGGGGCCTGAAGTGCCCCTTCGCTGACAAAGACCCATTTGGGATCCGGCAAAACGGTTCAATACAAAGGACTGCTAATACTAACACGCAAAACACTACTCAACTTCGAACCGCATGTTTCGCGACTTCGCCCGCACCCGTTTACCGAGTGCAGTCAATTGCTTCGCCGCACGCTCGCCCTTTGTTATTAACCCATTAATCATCACGACAACACTGCCACCACCATCGATGTCATCGACGGCATGGGGAGTCGCTACTACGGAATTGCGCAGCTGAAACGCAGCCTACCCGTACGCTCTTAACGGCGCTCCACGAAGTTGTACATCGGTAACCCATTAACATGGGAGCAGTCAGGCAGTGAATCCATCACACTATCCTGCAATGGTGTTTCTCCCTCGATGCCGAAAATCCATTTAACCGCAGCATTACCTAGCTCCAGCGGATGGAAAAGGTAACTTACCTCACCATTTTTATCCTTGGGCGCCACACTGCCATGGGTTTGTTCCCATTCAGCCACATCCGTCGGATGTAGTACCTCGACGTGTTCACCGTTAGCGAACGGTACCTCAAAATCCAACAGTCGTCCAGAGCTGAAAAACCGCTGCATGTCAAAATCATAGTCTTCGCAGCTTGCTTCTAATTCCCTGGTAGGAGTCTTATAGTGGCAGAAATCGACAACACTATTGATGCACAGTGACCAACTTTCGCGAGGATCGTTCGCCAACGCTGGGTCCTCAATAAGGTCGTATACGTCGTCGGTCCCGAAAAGCAGCGTTGGCCCAAACGCTACCGCGTGGAAGTACCAATTATGACCATCCTCAATGGTTTCTTCGGAATCAAAGGCGAATTTCCCTGGCCAAATCTTGTCCAATTGCGCAAGAGTCTCCTCTGCGCTCGCAGGAGGATAATTCAAAATATTCGTTCGCGGCAGTTCATCTGAGAGTGCAAAGAGATTAGTTTTGAAGCCCATAACGAACACGATACGCAAAAAGGCGCTCCCCGAAGGGAGCGCCTTATCAAAGTTCACGCAGTGTTTAGCTTACGTTGCTACGTGCGCGGAACCTCGACCATCTCGTAGACCTCGATAACGTCGTCCACCTGGATGTCCGGGTAAGACAGCACCATACCGCACTCGTAACCGGCTGCGACCTCGGTAGCATCGTCCTTCTCTCGCTTCAGCGACTCGATAGTCGCCGAATCCGTAATGACGTTGCCGTCACGAACCAGGCGAGCCTTCGCGTTGCGGCGGACCTTGCCGGACTCGACCATACAGCCGGCGATGAGGCCAACTGCGGAGGACTTGAAGATGGCGCGAATCTCTGCACGACCAATCTCCTTCTCCTCGTAGACCGGCTTGAGCATGCCCTTCAGAGCAGCCTCAACATCCTCGATAGCACGGTAAATCACCGTGTAGTAGCGGATGTCAACGCCCTCAGCGTTGGCAACCTCTGTGGCCTTACCCTCGGAGCGAACGTTGAAGCCGATGATGACGGCGTCAGACGCAGCAGCCAGCGTGACGTTGGTCTGAGTAACAGCACCGACACCACGGTCGATGATGTTCAGTGCGACCTCGTCGTCGACCTCGATCTTGAGCAGGGCTTCTTCCAGTGCCTCGACGGTACCGGCGTTGTCGCCCTTCAGGATCAGGTTGAGGGTGTTGGTCTCCTTCAGGATCTCGTCCAGGTTCTCCAGGGAGACGCGCTTGCGACGACGTGCTTGCAGCGCATTACGACGACGTGCGTCGCGGCGGTCTGCAATCTGGCGGGCCGTACGATCCTCGTCAACAACCAGGAGGTTGTCACCAGCACCCGGTACGGAGGTCAGGCCGAGCACCTGAACCGGACGGGAAGGACCGGCCTCATCGACGTCGTTGCCGTACTCATCGACCATGCGGCGAACACGACCATATGCGTCACCGACAACGATGGAATCACCGACGCGCAACGTACCGCGCTGAACGATAACGGTTGCCACCGGACCACGGCCACGGTCAAGGTGAGCCTCAATGGCGACACCCTGAGCGTCCATATCCGGATTGGCGCGCAGATCCAGCGAAGCATCGGCAGTCAACAGCACTGCTTCGAGAAGCTGATCGATGTTGAGACCTTGCTTAGCGGAGATATCGACGAACATAGTGTCGCCGCCCCACTCTTCGTCAGTGAGACCGTATTCAGTCAGCTGACCACGAATTTTCTGCGGATCTGCAGTTTCTTTATCAATCTTGTTGACTGCAACGACAATCGGCACATCAGCGGCCTTGGCGTGGTTAATAGCCTCAACCGTCTGCGGCATGACGCCGTCATCAGCTGCAACAACCAGAATCGCGATATCGGTCGACTTGGCACCACGAGCACGCATGGCGGTAAACGCCTCGTGACCCGGGGTATCCAAGAAGGTAACCTTGCGCTTCTCACCGTCGAGCTCCACCGGCACCTGGTAGGCACCGATGTGCTGGGTAATACCACCGGACTCGTGGCCACCGACGTTGGCCTTACGAATCGTGTCCAACAGGCGCGTCTTACCGTGGTCGACGTGACCCATCACAGTTACCACTGGCGGGCGCTGCTCCAGGTCCTCATCGTCGCCCTCGTCCTCACCGAACTGGAGGTCGAAGGACTCGAGGAGCTCGCGGTCCTCATCCTCAGGCGAGACGACCTGGACCTTGTAATCCATCTCGTCGCCGAGCAGCTGCAGGGTCTCGTCGGAGACCGATGCAGTTGCCGTCACCATTTCGCCGAGGTTGAACAACGCCTGGACCAGCGATGCTGCATCGGCGTTAATCTTCTCAGCGAAGTCAGACAGGGATGCACCACGTGCGAGGCGAATGGTCGTGCCCTTACCGTTGGGCAGCTTAACGCCGCCTACCACGGATGGTGCCTGCATTGCCTCGTACTCGTTGCGCTTCTGACGCTTCGACTTACGTCCGCGACGCGGGGCGCCTCCTGGTCGCCCGAATGCACCTGCAGTTCCACCGCGACGTCCGCCGCGACCACCGCGCGGTCCGCCACCCGGGCCACCCGGGCCGCGACCACGGCCGCCGAAGCCACCGCCACCGCCACCGCGGCTTGCCTTTGCAGGCATCTGCCCCGGGTTCGGGTGCGAAGGCATCATTGCCGGAGTCGGACGATTGCCGCTCGGCTTATTACCGCGGCCCTGTCCACCCTGCGGGCGAGGGCCACCCTGGCGTGCTCCCGGTTTCGGGCCCGGACGGCCGTTTCCACCCTGCGGACGCGGCATGTTGGACGGCCGCGGTGCCGGACGGGAGGATCCGCCGGTCGAGAATGGGTTGTTCGCCACACGCGGTGCGCGTGCGCCTGGCTTCGGCCCTGGCTTCGGGCCAGCAGGCTTCGGCGGGCGTGGCATTTCTTGTCCCGGCTTCGGCGAACGGGACGGTGCAGCTGGCTTGGCACCCGGCTTTGCCGC
>NZ_KV787432.1:0-1104 GCF_001807105.1 Corynebacterium sp. HMSC14H10
TTTGCGGGTCGAAGCGGAGAATTTAAGCCCCAGTAAACGGCGGTGGTAACTATAACCATCCTAAGGTAGCGAAATTCCTTGTCGGGTAAGTTCCGACCTGCACGAATGGCGTAACGACTTCCCTGCTGTCTCAACCACAGACCCGGCGAAATTGCAGTACGAGTAAAGATGCTCGTTACGCGCGGCAGGACGAAAAGACCCCGGGACCTTCACTATAGCTTGGTATTGGTGTTCGGTTCGGTTTGTGTAGGATAGGTGGGAGACTGTGATGCCTCAACGCCAGTTGGGGTGGAGTCGTTGTTGAAATACCACTCTGATCGTATTGGACATCTCAACCTCGGCCCGTGATCCGGGTTAGGGACAGTGCCTGGTGGGTAGTTTAACTGGGGCGGTTGCCTCCCAAAGAGTAACGGAGGCGCCCAAAGGTTCCCTCAGCCTGGTTGGCAATCAGGTGTTGAGTGTAAGTGCACAAGGGAGCTTGACTGTGAGACTGACAGGTCGAGCAGGTAGGAAACTAGGGACTAGTGATCCGGCACCGGCTTGTGGAAGCGGTGTCGCTCAACGGATAAAAGGTACCCCGGGGATAACAGGCTGATCTTCCCCAAGAGTCCATATCGACGGGATGGTTTGGCACCTCGATGTCGGCTCGTCGCATCCTGGGGCTGGAGTAGGTCCCAAGGGTTGGGCTGTTCGCCCATTAAAGCGGCACGCGAGCTGGGTTTAGAACGTCGTGAGACAGTTCGGTCTCTATCCGCCGCGCGCGTAGAAACTTGAGGAAGGCTGTCCCTAGTACGAGAGGACCGGGATGGACGTACCTCTGGTGTGCCAGTTGTCCCGCCTGGGGCATGGCTGGTTGGCTACGTACGGAAGGGATAACCGCTGAAAGCATCTAAGCGGGAAGCCTGTTCCAAGATTAGGTTTCTTTTGAGGTCCGCTATAGATGATGGGGTTGATAGGCCGGATCTGGAAGCATCGTAAGGTGTGGAGGTGACCGGTACTAATAGACCAAACATTCAACACACAAAGTGTGAATTACAGGGTTTTTGCTCGCGTCCGTTATTCAGTGTCTGGCATGACACCACCCACCCATTGTGGTGGGGATGG
>NZ_KV787433.1:0-26632 GCF_001807105.1 Corynebacterium sp. HMSC14H10
ATTTTTGTCATAAACGCAGTCAGTAACTTGGATTGGCCCGCCGCCGCCAACCATAAACGCAGTTGCTAAGGCGGAAACACAAAAACCCTCGGCCCGGAAAAACCTGGCCGAGGGTTCTACTTGGGGTGACTGACGGGACTCGAACCCGCGACACCCAGGATCACAACCTGGTGCTCTACCAACTGAACTACAGTCACCATTACCGCATTAAAGGAGCTGTATTCTCAGCTCATCTCTGCAGCGAACTATATGGTAGCCCACAGTGGGCTGGAAACAAAAACAGCAGGTCAACCCGGATAAATTTGGGAAAGGGTGGGGTTTGGGTCGTCGTAAAGCGAGCTAGCCGCGAATCTCACCGTACTTTTCCGTCGATTCCTTGCTTGCGGCAGAAATAGCGTCGCCTTCGGGGCCGGGGTGGGGCAGAAGCATGGCGCGGCGGTAGTAGTCCAGCTCGCGGATCGACTCCTTGATATCTGCAAGAGCTCGGTGAGCGAGACCCTTTTCTGGAGCGCCCTTGAGGACCTGGGGGTACCAGCGGCGGGCAAGTTCCTTGAAGGAAGAGACATCAATCATGCGGTAGTGCAGGTGCTGGTCGAGCTCTGGCATGTAGCGGTGGATGAACTTGCGGTCGGAGGCAATCGAGTTGCCTGCCAGTGGGGCGGTGCGCGACTCGGGAACCCACTGACGGATGTAGTCCAAAACAGCCTGTTCGGCGTCGGCGACATTAGTCTTGCTGTCGCGAATTTCCTGATCCAGGCCGGACTTCGCATGCATCTTGGTGACGAAATCATCCATCTGCGCCAATTCGGTCTCGGACGCGTGCACGACGATGTCCACGCCTTCCCCGAGGACGTTGAGGTTGGCATCGGTGACGAGAGCCGCGATTTCGACAATGACGTGGCGCTCGGGTTCGAGGCCCGTCATCTCACAGTCAATCCACACGATGCGGTCGAGCTCAGGGGAGAGCTGGAGGTCGGGATCGGGCTGAGCCATGATTTCACCTTTCGCTGAGATTCGGCATGATTCTGCAGTGCGCCTTATTTTGTGCCCGGACTGGGCTGTGGGGCACACGCTGACTACGCCCAGCTTAGCGATGTGGATTGTGCTGTGGTCGGGCGTGTGGATTGCCGTGTGGTTTGTGGAGCGAATTGTGGGGGAAACGAAATTAACTGGAAAGTAAGATCTTAGAATTGGACAACGGGGCATGAACTAAATCGACCTATTTGCCTGATAAAATTACTTCTGAGTTCGGATTCCAACGGGAGAAATAGTTACATGGATGAGACGAGGCGTGTTGGCGACGCTGCTCAAAGCACCACTGCGGCACAGAAACCATCCGTCGATGATGTCATCATTGCCGCTGCGCGCGAAAGCGTAATGACTGTGGGCTTGCGTAGGACTTCGATTGCAGAAATTGCTCGCAAGGCAGGAGTTTCGCGTCCGACCGTATATCGTCGATACGCTGACATTGGTGAGCTTCTGGGGGAAGTGACCAACCGCGAAATCCTGCACATGCTTGAGGGGCTCCGCTATGTCCCTGGCGATTCGCGCGCTCGCATGTTGCTGCGTATTCGAATCGTCGTTCAACGCATCATCGAAAGTGACTTTTTCCCTGGCCTGGTCAAGACAGATCCCGACCGTGTCTTAGAAGCGCTCACTGGAGAGATGAGCGATACACAGCTGGAAATTGTGGAGAAATTCATTCTCCCCGGTGTCCGTCACGGGCAGGAAGACGGCACTATTCGCGAGCACGATCCATATCTGCTGGCGCGCAACATTTACCGTCTGATTCAGACGATGGTGCTGGTGTGGCGCCCGGATGGCAAGGACGCGACGCTAGACAAGGAATCTGTCGAAGAGGTCGTCGACATGGTTGACCGCTACTTGCGCCCGGATCCTGCGGATAACAAGAAGAACTAAGAAGTAAAAACCCGCCTGCATCTGGTATAAAACCAGTTCAGGCGGGTTATTTTTGCGCCCCCAGAAGGATTCGAACCCACCTGGAAAACCCCAACTACCTGTATGAACAGGGCAAATAGGCGCCACCCCACGACATTCCCACGACACCTGAACTAGAAAGCGACGGGCAGATTTAACCTACCTGGCTATCACCAAGCAGATTCGATACCTTATGCGACAGTATCGAGGTTGTCTTCCTTGAGTTCTACGTAGATATCTAGGCTCATTGCGGCAGAGTGGTGGCCGGGCTGGCGCTGTTCAATCCTTGGGTTAGCGCCGCTGCCTTTCGTCAGTCCCCCGCAGGCCGTGCGGCATCACATACGCGTTCCGTATTCCTTCATCACCCGCTCAAGATCTCAGTAATACCAATCCGGCTCACTCGGCGTCGGCAACGGGTCACCATCAATCGCAAGCCACAGAAACGCATCCGGAAACTCATCCTTCAAATGTGGCTTTAGCCTCCGCGTGATCCGCTTCGGCGCCGCCACCATCAGCTGCTCATAGATCTTCGGCGTGCCGGTAATGACCTCTCACCGAACTGTCACGGCGCTTCGCTCCACATGCATACGACCGCGCAGAACAAAAACGTCACGTACTCGCAGTACCGTCACCTTGCTCTACTACAGTCCGGCGGTTGCCAGAAGCGAGATGGGCTCAGCGCGCTTGGAGTCTTTGTCTAGTTTCTTGACCCGCTCAGCGGCCAGGTACATCTTGGCAGCTTCCGGTTTGCTCGGCAGGCCCACACCACGGCCAGCGCCATTTCACCGGCTGCGACATCGAGAACTTTTTGCAGACAGCTATGAGCTTTCCTCACCGTGGCCGCCCCAACGCTGAAAGTTGACGGCAGGTTTTGCACATCCGAGCGTTTAATCTGGCCAAACTGCTAAACCTCAGTACGGCTCCACATGAACACGCGACGCGTTCATCTCTTGCGGAAGCCTTGATCTGGCTGGGTAGTGCCGTCTGGTGCGCGGTAGTGGTCCTTCGGCACTGAGCCTTTTTGCTTTCTGTATTGTTCACGCTTGCCGAGGGCAGTGGGATGGTTCTTGAGGTGCGTCCGTTCGCTACGTAGTTGATCCGTGCGCGGACTGATGTCACTACTGGGGCTCAGTCTGTTACGCGCCAGGGTTCGCAGGCGGAGTCTGCATCGGTCATGTTGGGGCGCGTTAGGTGGTGTCCTTTGCGTAGTTTTTCTGGTGTGGGTAAAATGAGGTTGAAACCGGCGATAAGTCCTCCAGGGGAGGACTTCCCACCCTGATAGGTGAGATAGCCGGTTTCAGCATGTCTAAGGCATTCCCCAGGGCGTGAAAGTACTAGCAAGAGTTGGCTCGATACACGGCTTGTACCAAGAGCATTTTTTGCCTTCAAGATGTCGCTGCACTGCCCATAATCCGTAATCAGCAACTTGGAGCCCCCAGGCTGATTGTGATGTCCATACACACAAGGTGATGTTTCGTTTAATTTGTTGGCAGACGTCGTGGACCGCCTCGAATGCGGCCTTTCGAATTCCTTTGGTTCCGAACTCGGCCACGATTACGAAAAGCTCATCCTCAGGTCGGGATACCTGTAGTGCAATCTCCTTTAAGTGCAGGTACCACGCCATCTTGTATAAACGCATAGGTCCTGCTTGCTTAACAGATTCGTAAGCGTTGGATTTGTAGAGAAAGGTTGTGTCGAACCGTGGCGCTTGTCTTTTGATTTCTTGAAACATTTCATTGCGGGTCCGCGCGGAATCATCGACAGCGTGGAAGCCCCTAGTGAGCTTCATATTTTGTTTTGCGCACTGAGCCCTTAGATGAAGCCCCTGGAGCAGATTGTCGCCGTGATGATCTGTGCTGAAGGTTGCGGTGCCGAAACCGAAGTATGTTGAGGCGCCACCACCCTGGGGGTTAGGTGTTCCTGTGTAGTCGAGGTTTCCTGTTTCGTCAGCGTAAAGATAGACACGTTTTGCCAATGGGATCTCACCTTGTTGAGCGCACTATTTGTTTCCGTCGATACTGCGGGGGCGTAGGAGTGGGGCGCTCCCTGATGCTGTATCGGATTGAGCGCCTCTTCCCATTACCGTTAATCCTCAAGCAAACCCAATTCACGAGCATCAGACGGCTTAAAATTCCGCATCTGCTCGTCATCCCAATTCTGCTCCCGGTACTTATTCCACAGCCACCCACTGCATGACCCGTCACCCGCAGCGTCAATCTCCAGGTTCTCTCCGCCGATAGCCTCGGCGCCCTCCAGATGCAGCATCCCCTTCATCGCAGCCTTGTAATCTGCATGCGAGTAATCATCTTTGTTAGTAAGGATCTCTGTAAACACCTGCTGTGCTGCCGCGTCATCCTTAAGTGCCCGGCTGCATAGAAGAGATGCGTATGCATCGCGTTCGTCTTCAGCGCTTGCCCATTCGTCAGTGCCACAGGCGCTGACGAGAATCGTGGTTAATAATGCGCCTGCGAGGAATTTCTTATTCATGTGAATCGTCATTCTAGATAAGGGAAGGGGGGGGGAGAGAGAGAGACGGCCTTACTTTTCGTGGACATATACATCGAGCACTTTGTATCCGTCGGAGCCGAATACGATGATGTTTGGACATTCAAACGTCATCCGCACCGGTGTCCCGAATCCATTTGGGAAGTCAGCTTCACCAGTTACACGAACAGCGTGGTTGGAATTTTCTACAGGAGAATGTTCCACGTCGTAGTCAACGATTCTCGCGCCCCCAGGGTATTTAGCGCGGTTGATGACCTGCTCCTTGCAATCATCAACTGAGGCGTCGATATCACCGGCGATGCGCTTTGCCTCGTATAACACCACACCGAAAAATACGAGGGCGAGAACGATTAGCACCGTCAGTAAGATGAACCACCAGCGCTTATAGAACGGCTTCCTTGCGGCGGCTTGCGTAGTGCGGTCTTCGAAAGTCATTGCGTTTCCTTTGTTTATTGAGAGCGCCAGCGGGCTTGGCCGTCCGGGCCGGCGGAGCAGGTCATAGGTGTGCCGTTCTTACTGACTCCTGTTCCTCCTCCTGAACAGTAAGCGCCTGGGGTTACGTAGTATTCTTGCTGTTCAGGAGCCGGCGCGGCGGGAGCCGGAGCTGGTTCTGGTGTCGCCGCCGGCTGCTGCGCCATCATCTGGGAGGCGCACTGCTGCGTCCAGCCGCTTGAACCGTCGGTGAAGAATGTTGTCCCGGTCTCATGCAAAGCGGGGTCGCCGCAGGATGCCACGGTTTTGTTCATTTCAGATGGTTCTGCTTGGCCTGGGGCTTCGGTATACCCGGTTGGGCGTGCGGACGTGGACTCACCTCCACGGGGCGAAGAGGTAGGTTCGGTGGTGTGCTCGAGGGTGGGGTTGGGGCTGTTCTTTGGGCTTGATGATTCAGACGGAGAATCAGTGGTGGATTCAGTGGACGTGGTGCTTGACGGCGAGGGCGTTGATGTCGAGCTGGTCGACATGTTGCTGCTTGATGGGGAGGGGTCGTTGTTTGATCCGCAGGCAGCGGCGAACGGAATTGCAACACAGGCTGCGATGATGAGGACTCGTTTGGCGGTGTGGGCGGCCATCGCATGATTCCTTTCTTGGCGTTCTTTATGACTGCCCTTATTCTGCGTTAAGGTGAATGGTTTTCAATCTTTGACCACACGACGGGGGTAAATTTGACCTCAAAACCTAGTGTAAACCCCCCCCGATACGTCGCCCGCCGCATGTTCGTGTTCTCTCGAGCAGTTCTCGCCACACTGGCAGTAGCTGAGTGGCGACATCAAATTCCCGGGCTATGGCCCCAGTGGCTGGTTCGTAGATTGCTTCCGCTGCAGCGTACTTGGTATGGGAGATGAGTAGCCCGGCAGCTATCTGGGCTGCGGAATATTCTGCTCTGGTGTCGAATGCGGGTTACCAGAGCGGGGTGCTTGAGCCAGTTCACGGGCTCGGATGTAGCGCCGGTTTGCGGCACCAAGTGTGGGAGATTCGCAGGCGCTACCGACAGCCAGGAATCCACCGACCGAGAACTAATGAAGAGCCGTTGCCCCGCTGGTTTGAGCTGTTCGGGATTTCCGAACAGCTGGCCGGTGGGGCACCTTTTTCATGCCCAAAATCCGCTGCATTTCCGCTGCATTTAAACCAACAAGAGCCAATCTGAGCCTACATTAGCGGGGGTAGTTAGATAGGGTAAACCCCCGCCTGAACTCGTAAAACACCAGTTCAAGACGGGGGTAGAAAACGCGCCCCCAGAAGGATTCGAACCCTCGACCAATCGGGTAGAAGCCGACTGCTCTGTCCACTGAGCTATGGAGGCTAGCTAAGAAAAGCATTGTAGCGTCTCTAATGTAGCCAATCACAACCGGTTCTGTTCTAGGGACTTTGGTCGCTAAGCTTAGGGCTATGACTGCCACGACCAAGGCCGAGACCTCTCCGCCTGTTAGCAAGGATAAGAAAGTCCGTAAATCTGCTGGTTGGTACGTTGTTTTTGTACTTATCGGCGGCGTTCTAGCTGGTTTGCTCTCGATGGCGTTCAACATGGATTCGCGCGCCACGTTGGGTATTCCCGATCCCGGCACAATCACCACCTTCGGGTTCCCGTTCGCGAAGGCGGCCGGTGAGCTGCTCGCCTGCCTCGGTGTCGGTTCGTTTATGCTCGCCGCTTTCGGTACGAAGCAGCGTGCCGACGGCACTTTGGGCCTCGACGGCTACACGGCATCCCGCACGGGTATGTGGGCCATGCTCGGCTGGGGCCTCATGGCGCTGATGGAGATTCCGCTGGTGCTCTCCGATGTGTCGGGCCAGCCGCTGTCGACGACGATTCAGCTGAGTAACTGGGCTGTGTCGTTGGAGCAGACCAAGGAGGGCTTGGCGTGGCTGTGGGTAGCTATTTTTGCGGGCATTGTGGCGCTTGGTTCATCGCTGACTCGTAAGTGGATTTGGCAGCCGGTGTTCTTCGCCATCAGCTTGGTGTCGATGATGCCGCTGGCGGTTGTAAGCCACAATGCCTCCGGTGGTGCCCATGACTACGGCACTAACTCCTACATCTGGCACTTGACCTTCACTGTGTTTTGGGTCGGCGGTTTGATGGCGCTGGTTGGCCACGCGCGTCGTCGCGGTGAATGGATGCCAGAGGTAGTGAAGCGCTATTCTTTCGTGGCGTTGGTGGCTTTCATCGCCATGTCTGCCTCCGGCTTCATTAACGCAGCCATCAACATTGACTGGTCTGACCTGGTCAGCAACAACTACGGCATCATGGTGCTGGTCAAGGCCGTTCTCACTATCTTGCTGGGCCTATGCGGCTATGTGCACCGCAAGATCACCATTCCGGAGATTGAGCGCGCTCAGTCGAATCGTCCATTCTGGCGTCTGGCCATTGTCGAGGTCATCATCATGGCGCTGACAATCGGCGTTGCCGTAGCTCTGGGCCGTACTCCGCCGCCACCGAATTTCTCTGAGCAGGCCGGCGGTGAGGGCCTGCCGTCGATTACGCAGATGCAGGTCAAGCTAGGTTACAACCTGGAGATCCCATTCGGTTGGGAGGCCATGTTCACGCAGTGGCGCTTTGACATCTTCTTCGGCTCTGCCGCCATCATTGCCGCGTGGATTTACTTGTACTGGCTCTACTTGCTGAAGAAGCGCGGCGGTACCTGGCCGCTGTCCAACACCCTGTGGTGGCTCGCCGGCTGTGCCACGCTGCTGTTTACTTCGTGCAGCGCGCTGGGCGTGTACATGCCGGCTCTGTTCTCGGTTCACATGATCGCCCACATGCTTTACTCCATGGGCATTCCGGTCATGCTGGTCCTGGGCGGCCCAGTTACGCTCGCGCTGCGTGCGCTGAAGCCGGCCGGCCGCGATGGTCTGCCTGGTATTCGTGAGTGGCTGGGGGTCTTCATCAACAACCCGGTGTCGCGTTTCCTCACGCACCCGGTTGTGGCAACGGTGCAGTTCGTCGCGGGCTTTTACCTGCTCTACATGACACCGATTTACGACTTCCTGGCTGATGAGCACGCGGGCCACGTGTTCATGAACATCCACTTCTTGATCTCCGGTTACATCTTCTACTGGGTCATTATCGGTGTCGATGCTGCACCACAGCAGATTGAGCCGTCGGTCAAGCTGGTCACGCTGATGGGGTCGTTGCCGTTCCACGCTTGGTTCGGTATTTCGCTGATGCAGTCGCAGCAGGTGCTTGCCGAGACCTACTACGCCAGCCTGGATCTCCCTTGGGCAGTGAATCTCCTGGAAGATCAGAACGTTGGTGGTGCCGTCGCGTGGGCTGCCGGTGAGGTTCCGCTCTACATCGTCACCGTTGCGCTGTTTGTACAGTGGCGGCGTTCCGATGAAAAGGATGCAGCCCGCTACGACCGCGTCGCGGACCGCAACAATGATGAGGAGTTGGCCGCTTACAACGAAATGCTCGCTCGCATGAGCCAGCAGGTCGGTGTTGGCGGCGAGGATGAGCGCGATTACTACACCTCGGAGGTTGACGCGCAGCATCCGGTGCACATGGATAATCCGATTGATGCCTCGAAGAGGCGCGGAAGGTAGCGTCGTTAAGCTGATTTTGCATGCTTGACGACGAGGATTGCCGCGACTTCGCCCCTCAACTTCATACGTAGCCTGTGGATAGTTGTCTTTTCGACAAACTTATCCACAGGCTTTTTATGTACCTCTTTCATTTGTTTCTCGAAGCCGGAAAAGTAATTGGCACGGCACGAATGAGACACCTTCGAATTATTCGGCCGCAGTAGGTAAACGCTTTCTTTGGGGGAGGAGCCCGATGTCTGAGGCAGTTATTACCGTGGTGGGCAATGTGGTCCATCATGTGGAAAATCGAAATACCAATTCTGGGGCAAAGGTCTGCAAGTTTTCTGTGGCATCCAGCAAGTCATGGAAGGGGGAGAATGGTTGGGAGCAGTCGGAGACGTCATATTTTGATGTTGAATGTTGGGGCAAGCTCGCCGAGAACGTGAATAACACGGTGTGGAAGGGCCAAGCCGTCATTGTCCACGGTCACGTTCGTACGGATCGCTGGGAGGGCGATGATGGTACGAAGCATCAGCGCCAGAAGATCATTGCTAAGGCGGTAGGTCCGAATCTGCGCCGTCACCTGGCAACGGTGAAGACTATGACTGAGAAGCCGCATGAGTCGCCGACTGGTCTTGGTGAGTCATCGACTGGGGATTCGGAAGCTTCGGTTACTGAGACAGTTGCGTCTCAGGCCGGGGCCGTGCGCACCTTCACTGCTAGTACGGGCGGCGCTGGTGAGGCGGGGAACACAGGTGCAGCTAGTTCGGAGCAGCGAGAAATGGCTGATGCAGGAGTCAGTGCGCCGTTCTAACCCAGGAGCCAGTACATCGTTGTAGAGCGGAATGAGGGGGAGCCGCTGAAAGAGCGGAAAGAGGGGAGGGGTAATTACTGCACGTGAGGTGACGCTGCTGAGAAAGGGGAGGGATCGCATACGATTCGGCAGCGTTATCTCGCAGCTAGTTTTGCTAGGAGCCTGGCAGAGATTTTGGTGGGAAAGGATTGCGGGTACGCCCATGTAGATTGTGCCTTTTGGTTCCTATGCGTAACCTCTACAGGGATTGCTTATTTCCTTTCTACGAGGGGACGAAATTCCACCATGGGTGAGTTCATCTACCAGATGAAAAACGTGCGCAAGGCGCACGGCGATAAGGTTATTCTCGACAACGTCACCATGGCGTTTTACCCGGGCGCAAAGATCGGCGTGGTCGGTCCGAACGGCGCAGGTAAGTCGTCGATTCTGAAGATTATGGCTGGCCTTGATCAGCCGAGTAACGGTGAAGCTTTCCTGGAGCCGGGCGCCACTGTCGGCATCCTGCTGCAGGAGCCTCCGCTGAATGAGGAGAAGACCGTTCGCGGCAACGTCGAGGAGGGCCTCGGCGACATCTTCGAGAAGAAGGCTCGTTTTGAAGCCATCGCCGAGGAGATGGCCACCAATTACACCGACGAGCTCATGGAAGAAATGGGCAAGCTCCAGGAGGAGCTCGACGCCGCTGATGCTTGGGAGCTGGATTCCAAGATTGAGCAGGCAATGGATGCGCTTCGCTGCCCGCCGGCGGACGAGCCGGTTACTCACCTCTCCGGTGGTGAGCGTCGTCGTGTAGCACTGGCAAAGCTGCTGCTCTCCGAGCCGGACCTGCTGCTTCTCGACGAGCCGACTAACCACCTGGACGCCGAGTCTGTGCTGTGGCTCGAGCAGCACCTGGCTAAGTACCCGGGCGCTGTCCTGGCCGTGACTCACGACCGTTACTTCCTGGATCACGTCGCTGGCTGGATTTGTGAGGTCGACCGCGGCAAGCTCTACCCGTACGAGGGCAATTACTCGACTTACCTGGAGAAGAAGGCTGAGCGCCTTGAGGTTGCAGGTAAGAAGGACGCCAAGCTGCAGAAGCGCCTGAAGGATGAGCTGGCGTGGGTCCGCTCGGGGCAGAAGGCTCGCCAGGCCAAGAACAAGGCCCGTCTGGAGCGCTACGAGCAGATGGTGGAGGAAGCCGAGCAGTACAAGAAGCTCGACTTCGAAGAAATTCAGATTCCGACCCCGCCGCGCCTGGGTAACCAGGTTGTTGAGGTCAAGGACCTGGAGAAGGGCTTTGATGGCCGCGTCCTGATCAAGGATCTGTCGTTCACCCTGCCGCGTAACGGCATCGTCGGTGTGATTGGCCCGAACGGTGTTGGTAAGTCCACCCTGTTTAAGACCATCGTGGGGCTGGAGCAGCCGGATTCCGGTGAGGTCAAGGTCGGTCAGACTGTTCAGCTCAGCTACGTTGACCAGGGCCGTGAAAACATCGATCCGGAAAAGACCGTTTGGGAGGTTGTCTCTGATGGTCTCGACTACATCGTGGTCGGCCAGAACGAGATGCCGTCTCGTGCATACCTATCTGCTTTCGGTTTCAAGGGCGCGGATCAGCAGAAGCCGTCGAAGGTTCTCTCCGGTGGTGAGCGCAACCGTCTGAACCTCGCGCTGACCCTCAAGCAGGGAGGAAACCTTATCCTCCTGGATGAGCCGACTAACGACCTTGACGTCGAAACCCTGTCTTCGCTGGAAAACGCACTGCAGAACTTCCCGGGCTGTGCCGTGGTCATTTCCCACGACCGTTGGTTCCTGGACCGCACCTGTACCCACATCCTCGCATGGGAAGGCAACTTCGAAGAGGGCAAGTGGTTCTGGTTCGAAGGCAACTTCGAGGGCTACGAGAAGAACAAGATTGAGCGTTACGGCGAGGAGGCTGCACGCCCGTCGCGTGTCACTCACCGTCGCCTGACCCGCTAATCAGTTTCCCGCGAATCTGATCTTTGCCAACGGCAACGCCCGGAACCGTGTGGACTGGCTCGCACCAGTGCACAGGTCCCGGGCTTTCGCGTTATTTGCAGGTTCGTAGCTCCAGAAAACGCCTATAGTTCTGGGTATGACTGAATCAGCACCATTTCGTACCAACGTCGCTATCCGCTGGTCTGATTTTGATCAGTATGGTCACGCTAACAACACCGCATTCCTGGAATACGCCCAGCAGGCTCGTCTCGACTTTGTGATGCGCGGCCTCGGCGGCGGGGCAGGTATGCCTGCGGCAGTGGTGCGTCGCCTGGAGATTGACTACGTCCGCGCTATCTTGCCGGACACCCAGGAAGTTGTGGTTGAGACCGAGATCATCAACTTCGGTCGCACCTCTTTCACACTCCGCCAGACTATCTCCGACCAGCATGGTCACATCGTGGCTGTGCTCGAAACCGTGATGGTGATGTTTGATCTCAAGACTGCGAAGGCAGTCGAGCTCTCCCCGTCTGCCCGCCGTGAACTGGAGCGTTTTGCAGCTCCCGCAATCGAAGACAACAAGGAAGACCAGGACAAGTAATTCGCCGTGACCACTTCTCATCCCGCTGCCGAGCTGACCTTCGGCACTCCCGATGCCCTGAAGAACCTGGGCGTCCTAGCCCATAAGGCCTACGCCCTCGACGAGAACACGTTGCTTCGCATCCGCGCACGAAAGACCGCCGCCGCCGGTATCAGTTCATCGCCCGAGCCCACCGCTGCGCCAGCAATGTCACAGGTATGGGTGAAGACCCCGATCGGCCCGCTCGCCATGCGCACAATTGCGCTACACGCGCTTCCCGACGACATCATCGTCACTGCCGCGGAGATTAAAGACATCGCAGTGCGTGCCTTTGCGCAGGCAAAATCATCCGACAATGCGGAGGACAAAGAAGCTTCGCTCACCGCGCTGCCGTATCGGGTGCATGCGCAGTCGGCGTCCTCCTGGCCGGGATTCTTGCCAGTTCCGGAAGGATGGCAGGTTGTCGACTATGTTCCGGCCACTGCTTTCCGGACTCTCGAGAAGCAGGGGCGCGCGGTCGCCGTCGAATCTTCCGGCCCGATGGGCATGCCACCGTCTCTGCTGGACCAAAAGGTTCTCACTGTCAGCGGCGGTACCGGTGAAGCCACTGTTGATACAGGGGAGGGGCAGTCGCAGGCGACGTCGAAAAGCGTCGTGGACGTGACCATGCGGGACGTGTTTGCGCTGTGCACGATGGGCTTCATCCCGGAGCAACCGGATGAAAAAGAGCCGGTGCGCGTGTCCGCAAAGGGACGGTGGCACCGGCTGGATGGGCGGTTTGGCTCGATCTTTACGCTCGAGTCCTTTGGCGTACTGCCGCTGCTGAACTAGCGGCGCAGGGCCTAATTCCTACTGCGCGTCGAAGCGGTTGATGAGCATGTCAGCAACCTGCACCATGTGGTTCCACATGGCTTCGCGCTGGGGGCGGGGGAGCTCGTCATCGGAAATGTCTGCGAGTGAGGCGCTCATGATTTCCAGCCAGCGGTCGCGTTCGGCCTCGCCGATGGAAAACGGCATGTGGCGCATGCGCAGGCGCGGATGACCACGCTGTTCGCTGTAGGTGTGCGGCCCGCCCCAGTACTGGACGAGAAACATACGTAGTCGATCCTCGGCGCCCTCCCAGTCATCGCTGGGGTACATCGGGCCGATGAGGTCATCGGAACGCATGCGCGTGTAAAAACCATGGACGATGCGATTGAAGACATCCTCGCCGCCGACGGAGTCAAAGAGCGTCTGAGAAGTTGTCATGGCACCAAGTCTATCGACTTGATGCCACGAAAACGATAACGGCCAAAGTGCCGGCCGAAATCACTTGTTACTTCGCGTCGAACTCGCGGGCGCGGAGAGCGAGCTTCACCAGGAACTGCTGCTCAGAGATGATGCGCTTGACCGGCGATGCAGTCTCGTCGCTGTCGAGCAGACGTTGAGCGGCTGCAATTGCATCATCGCTGATCTCCCAGGTTGGGTAGAAGCCCTCGAGCAGCGTCTGTGCCGTCTCGGAGGAGAACTGCTTCCACCAGCTGTTGGCAACGGCGAAGAAGTGCTCCGACAGCGAGGTCGCCGACTGCTCCGCGTTGATGGTGGCGCGGGAGTCGTCGTCAAGCGCCTGTGCGAGCACCTCACCCGAGCCCGGCGCGTTGAAGCCGGCCAGCAAGTGGCGAATGACAAGGTTCGACGGGGCATCGTTGCCGGAGACCGTCGCCTCTGCCCAGACGCGGGACTTGTTGGCGAGCGTCGGCACGGAGGCGCGGCAGGCGATGGCGGCCTGCGCACCGAGTGCCGAGTTGTCGGTCTTTTCAAGCTTTGCGATGGCTTCCTCGCCCTCGAGACCGGCGGAAACCAGCGGCTTCAGGGCGCGCCACTGCATGTCGGTGTCTACCGTGACAGCTGGGAAACCAGCCTTGTCTGCGTCGCCAGTGTAGATGGCGCGCAGTGCGTCAACGACGTCGCTATTCGACGAGCCCACGGTGGTCAAAGCGTTAACGAAAACCAGGGCGCGGTCGGCGTCGGTTTCCTTCTTCGCGTAGTCCAACAGGCCCTGAGCCAGCAGGTCGCGGCCGGTGGAATCAGCCCACTGTGGATCGGCGTAGACGTTGACGGCGCTGACCGCCTGAGCGATGACGCGCTCCAAGACGGAGAGCTTATCCTCGCCCGGGATGCCGCGAAGCACCAGGTTGACGAAGTCGCGAGCGCGCATCTGGCCTGCGCGAACCATCTGCCAGGTGGCGGACCAGCACAGTGTGCGCGCCATCGAATCGGTGAAAGCGCCGATGTTGTCGATGACGGTGGCAAGCGAGCCTTCGTCCAGGCGAATCATGCTGTAGGTGAGGTCGTCGTCGTTAACCAGCACGACGTCGCCAACTGGTGTGTCGACCAGATCTGGGACATCGGTGCGGGCACCGCGGACGTCGATTTCCACGCGCTTGGTGCGCTCAAGTACAGCGTCCGCGCCGGTGCCGCGCAGGTTGTAGATGCCCACTGCGATTCGGTGATCACGGAGTTCACCGGCACCCGGCTCGGCGCCTTCCTGCGTGACTGCGAAGGAGGTGTACTTGCCGTCCTCTTGATGGAACTCTGGCGCCAGGGTGGTGATGCCGGTGGTGGTCAGCCACTGATCGGCCCAGCCAGACAGATCGCGACCGGAGGCCTCGGAGAGCGCCTCCAACAGATCCGCGAAGGTGGCGTTGCCAAAGCGGTGGCGGGAAAAGTGAAGACGAGCACCGGCGAGGAAGGCGTCCTGACCAACGTAGGCGGCCAGCTGCTTGAGGGTGGACGCGCCCTTGGCGTAGGTGATGCCGTCGAAGTTCTGCTCGACGGTGTCAATGTCGCTGGCATCGGCGGCAATCGGGTGCGTCGACGGCAGCTGATCCTGCTTGTAGGCCCAGGCCTTCTCTACGTTGGCGAAGGTGGTCCAGGCGTGGCTGTAATCGGAAACCTCAACCTGTGCGGCGGCAGCCGACCAGGTAGCGAAGGACTCGTTGAGCCAGAGATCATCCCACCACTGCATGGTGACCAAATCGCCGAACCACATGTGAGCCATCTCGTGCAGGATGGTGTCGTTGCGGCGCTCGTAGAGGTAATGGGTGGGCTTGGAACGAAAGACGTACTCGTCGCGGATGGTCACGCAGCCGGCGTTTTCCATCGCACCCATGTTGTATTCCGGGCAGAAGATCTGGTCGTACTTGCCGAACGGGTAGGGCTCGCCGAAGTGCTTGGCGTAGAAGTCGAAGCCTTCCTTGGTCTCCTTGAACAGAGTGTCGGCATCGAGGTACTCGGCGATGGACTGGCGGCAGTAGATTCCTAGCGGAATGGTCAGCTCGCCGTCCGGCTGGTGCTCGGCAGGGGTTTCCGGGTGCGGTGCGACAGTGCCGGTCCACGAGTCAGTGACCTCGTGCCACGGGCCCGCACAGACTGCGACGAGGTACGTCGACAGCGGAACATCCACTGAGAAGTCGAAGGTGTCGGCCTCATTGCCGTGGACATCGGTGGTGGTGCCGGTCTTGGCTACCGAGTTGGAAATAACCTTCCAGCCCTTCGGCGCCACGACGTGGATGGAGTACGTCGCCTTCAAATCCGGCTGGTCAAAGCAGGCGAACACGCGCTTGGCATCGGCAGTTTCAAACTGCGAGTACAGGTAGGTTTCGCCATCGGCGGGATCCTGGAAGCGGTGAATGCCCTGGCCGTTATTGGTGTAACGACAGTCCGCATCGATAACGACGGTGTGGTCACCTTCGGTCAGGTCTACGTTAATGCCGGTCTCGCTGTCATAGCGAGCGGCCTCCGTGGCATCGACGCCGTCGATGGTCACACTCTTGACAACCGCATCACGCAGGTCAATAAAGGTGGAACCAGCGCGCTTCGCTTTCAGAGAAATTGTGGTCTTGGAAGCGAATGTTGGTGCGCTGTGCTGCCCACCGACCGGTGCGGTCGTAAGGTCGAGGGAGATGTCGTAGTGGGACACCTCGAGCATGGCCGCACGGTCGGCGGCCTCGGTCCTGGTTAGGTTCGTGGAAGTCATGCGACAAGTGTAACCACGACCCCGGATTGGGAATCGGGCAGTAGCGTGGTGGGCGGGGTGACCTCGACTTCCTCGCTCATTGCGTGTCGATTCGGGCGGTCGATTGGCGGTCGATTGAGCGAGATTTTGGCTTCTTTGGCATGCGAGCAAAGCCGAACGTGAATACACTTCGTTTCATGTACGAACTCAGTGATGATGCAAGCAAGGTTGAACGGGTCAACGCGGCGTGGGATCGCATTGAAGCAAAGCTTGGCGACGATGCTTTGGAGGCCCCGGCGACAGAAGCGGAACTGGATCAGCTTGAGGCTGACCTCGGAGTAAAGCTGCCAGACTACGTGCGAGCTTCGTGGCTGCGGCACGCGTCTGTGGACGGTGAGCCGTGGGACGGTGGCTGGATTGCACCGCCTAAGTCGATTCTGAATGACTACAAGCTGTGGACTCAGCTGCAGGCCGACGGCGAGTTCGATGACTTTGAAGCCGAAAGCATGGACAGCGCCGACTCGGATGGCAAGTGGTATCACGAGGCATGGATTCCACTGGTCATGGACTTCGGCGGAAACAACTACTGTCTGGACATGCGCTCGGGGAAGATGGTCTCCATGGACCACGAGGTGGGCTCGGAGTTCCTGGACTACGCCGACTGGCCTGCCTACCTGGAGGCTGCCGCTGATTCCCTGGAGGCTACGGGCTTGCCCTGGAACGGTTAGGTAGGCGATTTAGACGGCGCCCGATGGGGGAGCCAGTTAACACCAGGTCCGGTAGAACTTCGGACCCATCCGAATTCATGAATGCGAGCCGAAAAAATCCGCCCTATAGTCGTTGATAAGTCAATCAATGCTTTAGGAGGACTTTCACATGAGCAATCGAGACAAGGTCACTTTTTACTTCGACGTTTCCTGCCCGTTTTGCTGGGTGACGTCGCGCTGGATTAAGGAAGTCGAAAAGGTCCGCGACATCGAGATCGAGTGGAAGCCGATGAGCCTGTCGGTGCTCAATGAAGGCCGCGATGAACTGCCGGAAGATTACAAGTTCATGATGCAGTGCAACTGGACCCCGGCACGCCTGTTCAACGCCGTGTTCTCCCAGGATGGCCAGGAGGCCGTCGACAAGCTCTACACCGCGCTGGGCACGAAGGTCCACAACGAAAACCGCATCGATCGCCACGCGCATGTCGACGAGCCGGAGCACGCATTCGACGAGCTGATTAAGGAAGCCCTCGCAGAGGTTGGACTGCCGGAAGAGCGACTGGCCCAGGCCTTGACCACTGAGTTCGATGAGCTCATGCGTGAAAACCACGCAGAGGCCATGAAGGAGGTCGGCAACGACGTCGGCACTCCGGTGGTCAAGCTTAACGACGTTGCCTTCTTCGGTCCAGTGCTTACCCGTATCCCACGCGGCGAAGAAGCGGGCAAGATCTTCGACGGCTCGGTCGCCCTTGCCAGCTACCCGTACTTCTTCGAGATTAAGCGCTCCCGGACTGAGAGCCCGCGCTTCGACTAAGAAAGCAGTAGCAGCTGGGGCGCGCAGTTAGGAGAGCTAACCCGCTCCGGCTCCAGCATTCTGCCCGGTAGAGGCCTGCCGTTCTTCTTCGCTCATCGCAGCCCACCGCGGCGGAATGTAGACGCAGGTTGGATCGGATGCCGTGTAATCCCCGGTCAACGCGTACGCGGTCGACCGGGACCCACCGCATACGCTGTGGTATTCACAGACGCTGCACTTTCCATGCCAATTGTCCGGATCGCGAAGGGCCTTGAACGCCGGCGAGTTCGAATAGATTTCCTGGAATGGCGTGGCCTTCACATTTCCGCAGTGAAGCGGCAGGAAGCCATTGGGGTAGACGTCGCCGATGTGGTCAATGAAGGCAAAACCTGACCCGGAATTGACGGCCATGGGGGAGCGCGGGCGACGTGGCTTTTCCGGCACAGCACCGAGCAGCTTTGTCGTTTCCTCGGTCAAGTAACGGTAGAGCTCGCCGCCCTCATAGGGTGGCAGCCCCTTTTCCTTCGCTTCCTCCTGCTGCATGACGACGCGCCGATACTGCGGCGCCTCCGTCGTCTTAATGGCAATTCGGTTGGACACATCAGACAACCAGTGCAGAACATCCTCGCGTTCCTCCGGTGACAATGCGCCCAAATCCGCACCGCGACCAGTGGGAACGAGGAAAAAGACGTACCACATCTTGGCCTGCATCTCCATGACGGTCTTCAGCAGCGCTGGCGCCTCATGAATATTTCCCTTGGTCAGGGTCGAGTTAATCTGCAGCCGGTAACCGGCCTCGTTGATGTGCGGAGCCATTTCGAGCGTCTTTTCAAAAGTGCCCGAAAATCCACGGAACTTGTCATGGGTCTGGGCAGTCGCGCCATCGAGCGACATGGACATCGCCTTGCCACCGGCCTCACGCAGTGACTGAATCCGCTCTGGCGTGAGCCGCGGCGTCACCGATGGAGATAGCGACATATTCAGGCCCTGCTCCGTGCCGAATCGCACCAATTCTTCCAGGTCATCACGCTCAAAAGGATCACCGCCGGTGAGCACTACAAGCGGCTTCGGCTTGCTATACGACGCCAAGGTCTCCAGCAGCATCTTGCCCTCGGTGGTCGAAAGCTGGTGAGGATGCGGCTCGTGCTGCGCATCTGCACGGCAGTGCTTGCAGACTAAGCCACAAGCCCGCGTGACCTCCCAAATGACAATAAATGGTTTCTTGTTGATGTCATGCCGAACCGTTCGCACCACCGGTGCGTGATGATTCCCATGGGAGCCATGGGCTTCAGGATCGACTTGGAAGTGAGCTTGCGGCGCAGGAGACACGGTAAAAGCACCCAATTTCCGGTTTCGAAGGCGTGCTGAAACGCAAATACAGTCACTTTTCACCCTATTCGGCTGCGCAGGAGACGTCGTCAAGCAATACCTAAAACGGGTGCAGGCGCCGTGGAATCCGTGGGAACCGCTAAACTTGCTGCCATGCGTATTTACCTTGGTGCAGACCACGCCGGTTTTGAGATGAAGAACCTGATTAAGGCCCACCTGGAGAAGGCTGGCCACGACGTCGTTGATTGCGGCGCTCACACCTACGACCCTGCAGATGATTACCCAGCATTCTGCATTGAGGCGGCTTCCCGTACCGTCGCTGATCCGGGCAGCCTGGGCATCGTGCTCGGCGGTTCCGGCAACGGCGAGCAGATTGCTGCTAACAAGGTCAAGGGCGCTCGTTGTGCGCTGGCTTGGTCGGTGGAGACCGCAAAGCTCGCCCGCGAGCACAACAATGCTCAGCTGATCGGCCTCGGCGGTCGTATGCACTCTGAGGAAGAGGCCCTGGCTATCGTCGATGCTTTCGTCTCCCAGCCGTGGAGCGAGGAGGAGCGTCACCAGCGCCGCATCGACATTCTGGCAGAGTACGAAAAGACTGGCGTTGCCCCGGAGCTGCCAGAAGCTTAAAGGGATTGCTGTTCGCTATCTGTTGATAGGAATAAAAAAGGGGTCTGGTTCCAGAAAACTCTGGGACCAGACCTTTTTTCATGTGTAGACGGAGTAGGAATTGTCGTATGACAAATCAAGAAGCGCATCGCCGAGTAACTGTTGTGCTATTCCCCGGGTTCGAGCTCTTGGACGTATTTGGACCGGTTGGCCTTTTTGGCCATGTCCCAGAGATTGAGGTCGAATATGTCGCCAACATTGCTGGTCCGATAACCAGCGCTCAGGGGGCGCAGGTTATCGCCACACGTTGTGCCACTGACCTCGAAACGGTCGATATTCTTCTAGTTCCTGGTGGAGCCGGGAGTAGAACACTAGTTGACGATGCAGAGGTTTTTGGACTGGCTCAACAACCTCGGATCCCGGGCGCGGTTAGTGGCATCGGTTTGCACAGGTTCCGCACTGCTTGCTGCGGCTGGGCTTCTTGAAGGAAAGCGGGCAACTAGTAATAAGTTGGCTTTTGATTGGGCTACCTCGTTCGGAAACGAAGTGACGTGGGTGAAAGCGGCTCGATGGGTTGAAGACGGAGATCGCTGGAGCTCATCAGGAGTCGCAGCAGGTATGGATATGGCTGTTGCTTTAATTAGCAGCATCCTTGGCAAGGAAGCTGGTCGATTCGCCGCCAGAAAAATTGAGTATCGGCCTCAGACAGACGGCACTGTCGATCCTTTTGCGGATTTAGCGAAATAGCGGCGCCGGGCTTTTTCTAAATATCGAAACCGTCGAATCCGCCGTCGAAAAATCCGCCGCCGTCGCCGCCGCCGTCGCCGCCACCGAAGAGGCCGTCGAAGAAGCCTCCGCCGTCGCCTGCGTCACCGGCATCTGCACCGCCGCCACCGAAGTCGCCGCCAAGGTCATCTCCACCGAAATCGTCGCCACCGAAGTCTTCGGCTCCAAAGTCCTCGGTGCCGCCGAAGTCGTCAGCGCCGGTGCCCATGCCGCTGGCGAACTCATCAGCGCCGTAGGCAACACCGGCCATACCGTGGAAGAGGGTAGAGAACAGCAGCATCGAGCCTGCGGTCCAGACACCGGTGCGGAGCGCGGACTTCCACCATGGCTCGGAGTACCAACCGGCCGGAACCGGACGGCCAGCGACACGACCACCGGGGTAGTAGTTCGGAGTTTCCGGGGTGGCGTATGGAGAGGCGGTAACCGAGTGGCCTTCGTGCTCAATGGTGCGAGTTTCGGTCACAGAACCAGCGGCCTTCTGCCCCTCCAGCGGTGGCAGTGTCGGCCCCGCCGGCAGGCCCATAATTTCGCGAGCCGCATTGATGTAGTGCAGGCCCTCCAGCGCCGATTCGCGGGCCATTCGCGCCTGTGCCGGGGTGCGCGCAGTAGAAATCTGCGAGGAAGCGGCATTGTAGCGCTCGGATGCGTCAGCAAGAGCCTGCGTGGAAGCCGAATCGGTGCCAGCCAGGTTCAATACCTGTGAGCCCAGTCGCTCAATCCATCGGCGGGCGTCTGCGACGGCGTCTTCCAATTGATTGTTCTGGCGAGCATCAAAGGCCCTGTTAGAGCGGTTTTGAGCCATCGACGCGATGATAATTGCGCCGCCGACGGTGATCGCGATCAGGATTAAAGCCCCCATGGGCTAGGCCTCCAAAAAGGAAATTGCGGGTACTGCTTGTAATTACTTGAGATAACGCATGTAGAGCGAAAAAAGTTCCCGAGCTTACATATCTGTCCGACAGATGTAGCTCGGGAACCAGGAAATGATTGGGTATGGGTAGGTATCTATGATTCGGCGGAGTCGGTGCTCTTGGTGCGGCTCTTCCGATTGGCGTGCCATGCGCGAACTTCTTCGGAATCCCACAGGGTCAACCCATGAAGCTTCGCGACGGGGTCAGGAGCCTTCTTGCGGCCAGCGTAGCTGGTGAAAGTGCCACGTGCGGTGCCGGAAAAAGCAGCGCATTCGACCGCGGTCCATAGTTCGTGTCCAGTATCGGCATCGATAATGGTGGGCTTCATGGTGCCCAGAGTACCCGTAGCACTGGATCCTGAACAGAGGTCAGAAGAATTTCTGGTCCCCGGACGTCGGCTCAGAAAGTAAAAACCGGGAGCAATGCGCCCGGTTGCGTGGAGGGGATGACGGGAATCGAACCCGCGTCTTCAGCTTAGAAGGCTGACAAGTGGGGTTCCTAACGTGATTTTTGATTATTTTTTGGGGGGGGGACATCGTCAACAACGGGCCGGGGCTCCGATTCGTTCCAGGGGGAGCGGATTTTTCGCGAACGATCCGGTTGCTCTACTCGGTTGCTTTACGACGACCCCGTCGACGCGCGAAACCCATAATATTTTGTTTGAAAACCAAAAACTAGGCGTGATGTGTGACATAGGATGTCGGCATGTCAACCAATGTGCCTGCCAATGACCGAACTCTCCATCCTCAGCCGCGCACGTCGCCGCTCGCGAAGCCGTTGCATCACGACGTCGATCTGCGGGGTCTGCTGATCGGCACGGCGTCGGCCGCCGGGCAGATCGAGGGCGGTGACGAGAACAACGACTGGTTCGATTGGGCCCGCGAGCCCGGCAACATCGCCGATGGTTCGACCCCGCTGCGCGCCACCGACCACTGGAACCGGTGGCGGGAGGACAACGAGCTCATGGCGTCGCTGGGTCTGCCCATCGCTCGCATCGGCGTGGAGTGGGCGCGTATCGAACCGCGGCCGGGGGAGTTCGACCATGCGGTGCTGGATCGCTACCGTGAGGAGATTGCCGACCTGCGGGACAAGGGGATTCGTCCGCTGGTGACGCTCCATCACTTCGTCAATCCGCTCTGGTTCGCTCGGCGCGGCGGCTTCACCTCCGATGAATCGCCGGCGGCTTTCCTGCGCTATGCGGAGACGACCGTGCGGGCGCTCGACGACCTCGTCGACGAGTGGATCACCGTCAACGAGCCGAACGTGTACGCCACCCAGGCGCACATGTTCCGCTCGGGCCCGCCGGGCAACCGCTCGTGGGGCGACACGATGGCCGTGCTGCGCAACATGGCGGTGTCCCACATCCGCGGTTACGAGGTCATCCACGGCATCCAGGGGGATCGGGCGAAGGTCGGCATCGCCCACCACGCACGGGCGTTCGCGCCGCGCAATCCGCGCAACCCCATCCACCGCGGCCTGGCGCGGATCAATCGGCATCTGTTCCAGGACATCGTCGCCGACGCGCATCTGGCGGGGAAGTTCCATCCGCTGCTGGGCGGGGCGAAGGTCGGCCGCGGGTTGCCGTCGGGCCGCCACCACGACTTCCTGGGCCTGAACTACTACTCGCGCACGGCCGTCGACAAGTTCGACGACGGCACCTTCGTCGGGGCTCCGGTCAACGACCTCGGGTGGGAAATCCACCCCGAGGGCCTGGTCGAATGCGCCCGCGACCTGAACGAGCGTTTCGGCGGACCGGTCTGGATCACCGAAAACGGCACCTGCGATCTCGGCGATCTGGAGCTGTCGGTCGGTGGCGTGGACGCGGGCGTCGAAAAGCCGAATCCGGCCGGGGACTACGCCAACCCGGACGCCGGGGCTGCCGACCGCAGGCTGGAGTCGTTCCGGCCGCGGTTCATCCTGGAGCACCTGCGGGCCATCGCCGAGTCGGACGTGCCCATCGAGCGCTGGTACCACTGGTGCTTCGTGGACAACTGGGAATGGGCCGACGGCGAAGAGCCGCGATTCGGCATCGTCCACCTGGACTACGAGACGCAGGAACGGACGATGAAGCCGTCGGGCCACCTGCTGGCCGAGCTGGCCCGCACCGGGCGGATCACCCCGGAGCTGCACCGGCGCTACACCGCAGGCCGTCGTTACCCCGTCGCGGACGAACACACCGACCCCAACGTGCGGGCGCAGCCGCCGGAGCCGGATGGGGTGCAGGGATGAGCTCCTCCGAACACGCCGGCTCCTCCGAACGCGCCATCTCCGACGTCGGGCGTTTCACCGCCGACCCCGCCCAGCGCACGCCGGTGACCACCGGCTGGATCGTGCGGTACGGCCTGCTGTACCTGGGGCAGAACATCTCGTGGGCAGCGCCGACGCAGCTGTTGTTGGCGCAGCAGATCCTCATCTGGCATCCGGGGGAGAAGGAGGAGAAGTTCGCGCTCCTCATGGCGGTCGGCGGGTTCTTCTCCATCATCGGGCATCCGCTGGCCGGGTGGTTGTCGGACCGCACGGACACGCGCTGGGGCCGCCGCGCCCCGTGGATCCTCTTCGGCGGGCTGGCGGCGGCCGGGTCGCTGGTGTTCCTGGGCGCCGCGCCGGGCTTCATGGCGTTGACCATCGGGTGGGCGGTGTTCCAGCTGGCCATCGCGGCGTCAATCAACGCGGCCCAGGCGGTGGCGCCGGATACGGTGCCGGACAATCAGTACGGCGTGGTCTCGGGTGTGCTGGGGCTGACGTACACCCTCGGCGTGGTGCTGGGCACCGTCGTGGCCACGGTGTTCGACCTGGGGCTGGCGTACATCGTCACCGCGGCGCTGCTGCTGGTGCTCATCGGCCAGTTCCTGCCGGGCTTCCGCGACGTGTCCCGGGTGCGGTCGCAGGCGGCCGCATCTCCGGTGCTTGACGACGCCGGCGGGGACGCTGACGCCGTGGTGCCCGCCGTCGCCGAGGTGCCCGGAGGGCTCTACCGCGACTTCACGTGGGTGTTCATCGCCCGGTTCCTGGTGACCACGGGCAACTCGGTCGCGTTGTTCTACCTGTTCTATTACCTGCGCGATCACATCGGCCACCCCGATCCGGATGCCGGCGTACTCGTCCTCACCGGCGCGTATGCCCTGTGCGTCATCGTCACCGCGATCCTGTCGGGCAAAGTGTCCGACAAGATGGGCAAGCGCCGGGTGTTCGTGGCGTTGTCGTCGATGGGCGTCGCCGGGGCCTGCGCGATCATGGCGTTCGCCGGGAGCTTCGCCATGGTCGTCGGCGCGGCGGTGCTGTTGGGTCTGTCGTGGGGCGTGTTCATGGCCGTCGATCAGGCCCTGATCAACCAGGTGCTGCCCAAGGCCGATGAGCGCGGGCGTGACGTGGGCGTCATGAACCTCGCCGTCGCCGGCCCGAACATGGCCGCCCCGGTGCTCGCCGCCTTCGCGTTGGCGAACCTCGGCGGGTACCCCGGCCTGTACGTTTTCGCGGGCGCGCTCACCGCCGTCGGTGCGGTGCTGGTGTACCGGGTGCGGTCCGTGCCCTGATCTCCGTGCGTTGAACAGCGTGCGGCCGGTGCCTTAATCTTCGTGCCTTGAACGGCGTGCGGTCGGCGTTACGGTTTGATACCGTTCGTTGCAGTCGATGAAAGGTGTTTATCCCCGTGCGCCCCACGAAGAAGTTGTCCCCCGCCGCATTCGGCGCAGCGTCCCCCGCCGTCTCCTCTGTGGAGACCGGTGCCGAGGCCCGGTCCGCGAGCCGAGTCTCAGCGGCCCCGTCGTCCCGGACGTCCTTCGTCCGCAGGGCGTTGGCCCCGGTCACGGCGCTCGCGCTGGCGGGCACGTTGCTGTCGGTGCCGCAGGCGTCGGCCGGCGGCTCCGCCGGTCCGGCCGATCTCGGCGGGTTGGACTGGGGCGCGTGCCCGACCGCGGCGATGACCGCGCCGGGCACCGTGTGCGCGGACATCGACGTGCCACGTGATTATTCCGACCCGGAGGGCGCGACGATTTCCCTCACTGTCAGCCGGGTTCCGGCGACGGGGGAGCGCCGTGGCGTCATCGCAGGCAATCCGGGCGGCCCCGGCGGCGACGCGTTGGGAATGTTCTCCGACGAGGCCGTGAGGATGCCGACCGCCGTCCGGGAGCACTTCGACCTCATCGCCGTCGAGCCGCGCGGCCTGGCCTGGGGCACCCCGCTGAACTGCAACGTGGCGGACATCCCGATGACGGGTCTGCTCTCCGGGCAGGTCGGCGCGATGTACGCCTCCTGCGAAGCCAATGAACCGGGATACGCGGCGACCATCACCACGGAGAACACCGCTCGCGATCTCAACCATGTCCGCGACGTGCTCGGCCAGGACGTCATGCACCTCTACGGCCTGTCCTACGGCACGGATCTGTGAGCACGTACGCGACCCTGTTCCCGGACAAGACGGGCCGGATGGTGCTGGATTCCTCGGTCGATCCTGCCGACCGTTACTTTCGGCTCGGAGACTCGCGCGAGCCGTGGCGCCGCGAGGCTCTCAACGCGATGTTCCAGTGGATCGCCGACCGTGACGACGAGTACGGCCTGGGCACCACCGCCCTGCAGGTGTACGCGCGCTGGTCGCAGCGCATCAACGAGGAGGTTGGCGCGCCGGGTCAGGTCTACCCGCCGCCGACGCAGGTGGGCGACGTGCCCGCCGCCTTCGCCGACGACCCGGAGGCGTTCATGCAGCTGGCCGACGGCGTTCTGCCCGTCGCGTGGCGCAGCCATTCCTTCGCGGCGAACCTGATGCGCCCCGGCGCCGGCAATCAGTCGGTGCTGCTGCAGCAGACCTTCGCGGCGACGTACTCGGAGAGCATGTGGCCCGACATCGCCGACGCCGTGGTCACCGGCGAGGTGGAGACCCCCGAACTACCCGAGGGCGTGACCCCGGAAGACATGATGGCGCAGACCGAGGCGATGGGAACCATCGAGCGGGCGATCATCTGCAACGACAACGTCACCGCCGCCGACCCGTCCCGCATTCCCCGCACGTACCTCGACCAGTTCACCGGCGGCGACATCTTCCGCCTCAACGCCGATGCGCTGTCGTCGGGGCAGCTATGCCTCGGCTGGCCGGGGCAGGGCGCTGCCGTGGAACTCAGCGGCGACGCCCTCGAGTCGAAGCCGCTGCTGCTCCACTACGACCGCGATGCGGCGGTGACCGGCACGGGCGGCCGCGCGATGCAGGCGGTCATGGGCGGCGAGCTCATCGAGCTGCCGGGCCACGGCCACGGCGTGCTCGTCGCCCCCAACGACGCCGACGAGATCGCCAACGTCGTCGCCGCCCACTACTTGGGCTGACCGGTCATGCCGGGCTGACCGGTCCGAGATTGGGCCGGCTACTTGCCCTTCGCCTCGTGGCCTTTCTGCCACTCGCGCACGTCGTCGGAGTTCCGCGGGTTCAGCCCGTGGAGCTTCGCCGCCGGCACCGGCGCTTTGCCACGGCCCGCATAGCTGGTGAACGTGCCGCGCGCGGTACCGGTGAACTCCGCGCATTCGGCGACGGTCCACAGCTCGACGCCGGTGTCCTTGTCGATGATGCGAGGATTCATGCCGCCGGGACTAGTTGTGCGTGACGACGGCAAAAGACCCGACATGACAGTGCCACCGACTTGTTACCGACGCTGTATGAAACCGTGACGCGCGCACGCGGTCGTGACATGCCTGTGACGGATTTCGGGGGTTAAGTGACAAAAAGTGTGTCT
>NZ_KV787434.1:0-1508 GCF_001807105.1 Corynebacterium sp. HMSC14H10
CAGCGCCCCCACAAAAAATGTGTTAGGCCAGGCTTCGGGTGTGTTACCGACTTTCATGACGTGACGGGCGGTGTGTACAAGGCCCGGGAACGTATTCACCGCAGCGTTGCTGATCTGCGATTACTAGCGACTCCGACTTCACGGGGTCGAGTTGCAGACCCCGATCCGAACTGAGACCGGCTTTGCGGGATTAGCTCGCCCTCACGGACTGGCAACCCACTGTACCGACCATTGTAGCATGTGTGAAGCCCTGGACATAAGGGGCATGATGATTTGACGTCATCCCCACCTTCCTCCGAGTTAACCCCGGCAGTTTCTTACGAGTCCCCACCACAACGTGCTGGCAACATAAGACAAGGGTTGCGCTCGTTGCGGGACTTAACCCAACATCTCACGACACGAGCTGACGACAACCATGCACCACCTGTATACAAGCCACAAGGGAAACACCATCTCTGGCGCGATCCTGTATATGTCAAGCCCAGGTAAGGTTCTTCGCGTTGCATCGAATTAATCCACATGCTCCGCCGCTTGTGCGGGCCCCCGTCAATTCCTTTGAGTTTTAGCCTTGCGGCCGTACTCCCCAGGCGGGGCGCTTAATGCGTTAGCTACGGCACGGATCCCGTGGAAGGAAACCCACACCTAGCGCCCACCGTTTACGGCATGGACTACCAGGGTATCTAATCCTGTTCGCTCCCCATGCTTTCGCTCCTCAGCGTCAGTTACTGCCCAGAGACCCGCCTTCGCCACCGGTGTTCCTCCTGATATCTGCGCATTTCACCGCTACACCAGGAATTCCAGTCTCCCCTACAGTACTCAAGTTATGCCCGTATCGCCTGCACGCCCGGAGTTAAGCCCCGGAATTTCACAGACGACGCGACAAACCACCTACGAGCTCTTTACGCCCAGTAATTCCGGACAACGCTCGCACCCTACGTATTACCGCGGCTGCTGGCACGTAGTTAGCCGGTGCTTCTTCTCCATCTACCGTCAGAAACCCTTCGTCGATGGTGAAAGGAGTTTACAACCCGAAGGCCGTCATCCCCCACGCGGCGTCGCTGCATCAGGCTTCCGCCCATTGTGCAATATTCCCCACTGCTGCCTCCCGTAGGAGTCTGGGCCGTGTCTCAGTCCCAATGTGGCCGTCCACCCTCTCAGGCCGGCTACCCGTCGCCGCCTTGGTAGGCCATTACCCCACCAACAAGCTGATAGGCCGCGGGCCCATCCCACACCGAAAAAACTTTCCACCACACCCTCACGGTGCGGTCCTATCCGGTATTAGACCCAGTTTCCCAGGCTTATCCCGAAGTGCAGGGCAGGTCACCCACGTGTTACTCACCCGTTCGCCACTCGTGTACCCCAGCAAGCTGGAGCCTTACCGTTCGACTTGCATGTGTTAAGCACGCCGCCAGCGTTCGTCCTGAGCCAGGATCAAACCCTCCATCAAAAACCCTTCAAATCAGAAGAATCACAAAAACAATGAAAGGCCCAAAAACCTGACAAAAACA
>NZ_KV787435.1:0-82714 GCF_001807105.1 Corynebacterium sp. HMSC14H10
TGCGGACACACTTTTCTTTACTTAACCCGCATTCTTTGTTCCGGTCAGGGTTGTAGTAGTTGCCTGAGACACTGCTATACTGACACCCATACGCGCAATGAGCCGGCCATCACCGGGGAGCGTTTCGGAAGAACAGTCCAGTAGAAAATGGGCCCAGTAGAACCGAACGGTTTGGCACCGTTACAAAGCCTTATTAAATAAGCGGGCTATCGCGTGAAGCCGCATGGTTCTTGTTCGCAAGAACCGTCGTAAAGCGTGATGCCAAGCGGGGTGGTACCGCGCGAGACTCCTTTTCAGCGTCACCAGTAACAACGCTGAAGGGGCTAGGCATGCGTCCCCGTGGTGAGTATTAATGATGTTCGACCACGGAAGTGACGTAGAAACGGTGTCTAATTCGAACGATGTAAATGCCTCTGCTGAGGCCACTCCGGCAGGTGGCGCGTATCCGCGCACTGCTGACTTTGGTAAGTACACCTCCAGCCCGAAGTTTCCGGAACTGGAGGAAAAGGTTCTGGAGTACTGGGGCAAGGACAGCACTTTCCAGGCCTCTATCGATCAGCGTGATGGTGCTGACGAATACGTCTTTTATGATGGCCCGCCGTTCGCCAACGGTCTACCGCACTACGGTCACCTGCTGACCGGTTACGTCAAGGACATCGTCCCTCGTTACAAGACCATGCGTGGCTACCAGGTTGGTCGCGTCTTCGGCTGGGACTGCCACGGTCTTCCGGCTGAGCTGGAGGCAGAGAAGCAGCTCGGTATTAAGGACAAGGGCCAGATCGAGGAAATGGGTCTGGCTAACTTCAACAAGTACTGCGCTGAGTCGGTGTTGCGGTACGCGGGCGAGTGGAAGGAATATGTCACTCGTCAAGCGCGTTGGGTTGATTTTGACGGCGGATACAAGACCATGGACATGAGTTACATGGAGTCCGTGATTTGGGCCTTCAAGGAGCTCTACAACAAGGGCCTGGTCTACCAGGGATTCCGCGTGCTGCCGTACTCCTGGGCAGAGCACACCCCGCTGTCCAACCAGGAGACCCGCCTGGATGACTCCTACAAGATGCGGCAGGACCCGACCCTGACCGTGACCTTCCCGTTCACCGGCGCCAAGGCAGGCTCGGCAGCGGAGAAGACGCTGGCGGACAACCCGGTGCTCGCTGACACTGCGGCTATCGCTTGGACCACCACGCCGTGGACGCTGCCGTCCAACCTTGGTCTGGCCGTGAACCCGAAGGTCACCTACGCCGTAGTTAAGGTCGGCGAGGATTCCTCCGTGCCGGAGTTTGCAGGTAAGACCTTCCTGCTGGCAGAAGCACTGATTGGTGCCTACGCCAAGGAATTGGGCAAGGAACACGAGGTCGTGGCTACCTTCGCTGGTGCTGACCTGGAAGGCCTGACCTATCAGCCGATCTTCGACTACTTCGCAGATCACCCGAACGCTTTCCAGATTATGGTGGCGGACTATGTCACCACCGAGGACGGTACTGGTGTGGTCCACCAGGCGCCGGCCTTCGGTGAAGACGATATGAACACCTGTAATGAATACGGCATTGATGTCATCATTCCGGTGGACATGGACGGTAAGTTCACTTCACAGGTGCCGGAGTACCAGGGCAAGTTGGTCTTTGACGCCAACAAGGACATCATCCGTGACCTGAAGGCCGCTGGCCGCGTCGTCCAGCACCGCACCATCGAGCACTCCTACCCGCACTCCTGGCGTTCGGGCGAGCCGCTGATCTACATGGCACTGCCGAGCTGGTTTGTGTCCGTTACCAAGATCCGCGAGCGCATGGTGGAGCTCAACCACAACGAGATTGAGTGGATGCCGGAGCACGTCCGCGACGGTCAGTTCGGCAAGTGGCTCGAGGGCGCACGTGACTGGAACATCTCCCGTACCCGCTACTGGGGATCGCCTATTCCGGTGTGGGTTTCCGACAACGACGAGTACCCGCGTGTCGACGTCTACGGTTCCCTCGATGAGCTGGAGGCGGACTTCGGCGTTCGCCCGACCACACTGCACCGCCCGGAGATTGACGAGCTGGTGCGCCCGAACCCGGACGACCCGACAGGTAAGTCCATGATGCGCCGCGTCCCGGATGTCCTGGATGTCTGGTTCGACTCCGGTTCCATGCCGTTTGCGCAGTTCCACTACCCGTTCGAGAACAAGGAGTGGTTCGAGTCCCACGCACCGGCCGACTTCATTGTGGAATACATCGGCCAGTCCCGCGGCTGGTTCTACCTGCTTCACGTCCTGTCGGTTGCACTGTTCGACCGCCCGGCGTTCAAGAAGGTCGTCGCCCACGGCATCGTGTTGGGCGATGACGGCAACAAGATGAGTAAGTCCAAGCGCAACTACCCGGACGTCAACGAGGTCTTCGACCGCGACGGCTCCGACGCCATGCGCTGGTTCCTCATGTCCAGCCCGATTCTGCGCGGCGGCAACCTGATTGTCACCGAGCAGGGCATTCGTGAGGGCGTGCGCCAGGCGCTGCTCCCGATGTGGAACGCATACTCGTTCCTGCAGCTCTACGCTTCCAAACCGGCCGAGTGGTCGGTAGACTCCGACAACATCCTGGACAAGTACATCCTGGCCAAGCTTGCAGCAACCGTCCGTGCTGTCACTGAATGCCTGGACAACACTGACATTGCTGCTGCCACCGATGAGGTCCGTCAGTTCTGTGACGCACTGACCAACTGGTACGTGCGTCGCTCCCGCGACCGCTTCTGGGCCGGCGATGTCAAGCACCCAGAGGCCTTCAATACCTTGTACGCGGTGCTGGAGGTTCTCACCCGCGTGGCTGCTCCGCTGCTGCCGATGGCCACCGAGGTCATCTGGCGCTCGCTCACTGGCGGCCGCTCGGTGCACCTGGAGGATTGGCCGGACGTCGACAAGCTGCCGACCGATGACGAACTCGTTGAGTCCATGGATATTGTCCGCAATGTCTGCTCGGCAACATCGCGCATCCGCAAGGCCAACCAGCTGCGTAACCGCCTGCCGCTGAAGAAGCTGACCCTGGCATTCCCGGATGCCGAGCGTCTGCGTGAGTACACCGACATCGTTTCCTCCGAGGTCAACGTCGACAAGGTGGAGTTCACCTCCGACGTGGACTCGGTGGGACGATTCGAGGTCTCCGTCAACGCTCGCGTGGCCGGTCCGCGCCTGGGTAAGGACGTCCAGAAGGTCATTAAGGCTGTGAAGTCTGGCAACTATGAGGTTGTCGACGGCGCGGTTGTCGCCGATGGCATTCCGCTGCAGGAGGGCGAGTACACCCGCAACCTGGTCGCGATCTCGCCGGATTCCACCGCTGAGGTCGACGGCGTCAATGGCCTGGTTGTGCTCGACACTGAGCTCGACGAGGACCTGGAGTCCCGCGGTTGGGCCGCTGACCGCATCCGTGGTCTGCAGGATGCCCGCAAGAACGCTGGCCTTGAGGTCACCGACCGCATTTCGGTGAAGTTGCAGGTGCCGGCCGAGCGTGAGGAGTGGGCCAACCGCCACGCTGACCTCATCGCCCGCGAGGTTCTCGCAACCGCTTTCGAGGTCGTCGCTGGCGGAGAGTCGCTGAGCTACGACGTGGCGGACGGCTGCTCGGCGGATATTGCCAAGCAGTAGGGGAGAGTAATCTCTATGCCGACTTCCGGGCGGTGGGTTCTGCACATCGACATGGACGCGTTCTTCGCGTCCGTCGAGCAGCTCACCCGCCCGACTCTGCGCGGGCGGCCAGTCCTCGTCGGCGGACTGGGCGGTCGAGGTGTGGTCGCCGGTGCCTCCTATGAGGCCCGCGCGTACGGCGCGCACTCGGCTATGCCGATGGCTCGCGCACGTCGTCTCATGCCACCGACCGCAGTGACGGTCAGCGCGCGCAAGGGCATCTACGGGCCGGTGTCGCGCCGCGTGTTCTCTGTAATCCGCGAGCGCGTGCCCGTGGTCGAGCAGCTCAGCGTCGACGAGGCTTTCATGGAACCCGAAGAGCTTCAGGGAGCCTCGAAGGAGCAGGTCATTGCCTGGGCGGAGCAGCTGCGGACAGATATCCGGCGGGAGACCGGCTTGGCCTCGTCGATAGGCGCGGGCGCGGGCAAGCAGTTCGCGAAAATTGCTTCCGGCCTGGCGAAACCCGATGGCGTGTACGTGCTGGACCCCGCACGCAATCACGAGCTTCTACACCCATTGCCGGTAGAGAAGCTCTGGGGTATTGGCC
Source organism: Corynebacterium sp. HMSC14H10 (assembly GCF_001807105.1). Classification (NCBI taxonomy): domain Bacteria; kingdom Bacillati; phylum Actinomycetota; class Actinomycetes; order Mycobacteriales; family Corynebacteriaceae; genus Corynebacterium; species Corynebacterium sp. HMSC14H10. The sequence continues at coordinate 4,200 of NZ_KV787435.1, forward strand.
CTGTCACCGCTGCGAAACTGCACACGCTGGGCGTGGAGACGATCGGTGATTTTGCCGCCATGTCCCAGCGCGATGTCGAGGTTTCGCTGACATCCAAAACCGGTGTGATGCTGTGGCAGCTGGCGCAGGGGACGGACGATCGGCCGGTTAAGGAGCGCGATGTCGCCAAGTCTGTATCGGCGGAGTACACCTATCCTGAGGATTTGGAGTCGCAGGCCCAGCTCCACACCGCCGTCGATCGCGCAGGTGAGTCCGCATTTCGACGGCTCAAAAAAGATGGCCGTGGTGCTCGCACCATCACTTGCAAGGTGCGTCTGTCTGACCTGAGCATCCATACCCGATCTGAGACGCTCGCCTACGCCACACAGGATTTCGACACCCTCATGGCGGTGGCGCACCGAATCGCGTTCACGCCCGCGGAGGTCGGCCCAGTGCGATTGGTGGGCGTCGGTTTCTCCGGGCTGGATTCGCACATACAAGAAGTCCTGTTTCCTGAGCTCGACCGCGCAATCACCGTCGAAGATCGAGTGCCAGCACCTGCGCTTTCCGACGCTCCCGCCGGCCTGGTCGAGCTATCTGGAACCGGTGCGTTGCCGACCGTTCGGCTTTCCGACTCCAAGTGGGCACCCACCTCGGACGTACACCACAGCGAGTATGGACATGGTTGGGTGCAGGGGTCGGGCCACGGGATTGTGACTGTCCGCTTTGAAAGCCGCACCAGCGGCCCCGGGCGCATGATCACGCTGAAGGAAGACGACCCGGAGCTGCGCCCGTGCTCTGCGGTGTGCAGTTTGGACTGGCCGGAGTGGCTGGCATCCGACGAAGCAGCAGCTCTCGACTTGCCGCAACCTGAGCGGGAAAGCGAAGACGAACTCGGCCCCGACGCGGATGCGTGATGCGGTTGCCTGCCTCGATGCCGTTCGCGGCGCTCTGTTTATGCGCTGTCCGTAAATTGGGGCACTATGACTACCGAATCCCGCATTGCAGAGCTCGAGGCAGCTCGCCGCGCCTCGTTGCGCAACACCGATCGAGATCCGAATCCGTCGACCACACTTCCCGACGACGGTCTGGATAACCGCCAGCGCATGTTAAACGGTCAGTGGTATATCGCGGACCATCCGGAATCGCAGGCTCTGAACGTGCGAATTGGCCAGGTGGCTGCTGAATTTGAGGTCGCGTTCCGCGAAAACCAGCAGGCAGCACAGCAAGTGCTGGCACCGGCATTGGGGTCTTTCGGAGAGAGCAGCACCGTTCGCCCGCCCATTTACCTGGACTACGGCGATAACATCCACATCGGCGACAACGTTTTCATCAACTTTGGGCTCACCGCACTTGACGTGGTGAAGGTGACAATCTGCGACTACGCGCAGCTCGGGCCCAACGTGCAGCTTCTTCCACCAGTACACCCACTGGGAGCTGAGGCCCGCGCCGCTTATCTAGAGTCTGGAGATGAAATCATCATCGGACGCAATGCCTGGATCGGTGGCGGAGCCATCATCCTGGGCGGTGTACACGTCGGCGACAATTCCGTGGTCGCCGCGGGTGCCGTGGTGACTAAGGACGTTCCCGCGGGCGTAGTCGTGGCTGGAAACCCGGCGAAAATCATCCGCATCATCGAGGCGTGAATTAGAACAGCGTCTGCGGATGCACATTCGCAGCCAGCGCGGCGGCGAGAATGATGCGCGCCTGCGGTGCATGCACGCAACCAGCGCTAATCACACCGTGCCGAGCTAGCGTCGCACCGCCACCGGCACCGCCGTAGGCGGCGTGGACATCACCACGCGGGACGCGCGTTGCCATCACGACGGTCACATCAGCGGCAATGGCCCGGTCAATGGCAGCGGCAAACTCATCGGAGACATTGCCCGACCCCAGGCCCTCTACGACAATGCCGCGTGCACCGGCGGCGACTGCCGAATCCAGCAGTGATCCATCTGCACCCAAGTAGGCGGGGATAATCTCTACCTTCGAGCCCGCCAAAGCCGCCAGAGGCAGCGGATCTGGACGAACCGGCTCCTCCGGTGCATTAGTGGCAAAAGCCAAAGGATCGGTTGTGTGCCACTTCGTCGCACCTCGTACCGGCAAGACTGCGTGGCCAAAGACAATAAGAACGCCAATTCCCTGCGCAGAGGCATCGGAAGCAATGGTCACGGCCTCAAAGAGGTTCCCCGGTCCGTCGGTTTCCGGATGATCATAGGGAAGTTGTGCACCAGTAAAGACAACCGGACGCGAGTCAGCATGGAAAATATCGGCAGCCATGGCCGTTTCCTCCATCGTGTCCGTGCCATGAGTTACGACGACACCGTCCACGGAGTCGTCGTCAAGCACTTCGTGAATAGTGGCGAGAATACGGTCAACGTCGGTGAACGCGAGATTCGACGAGTCCAGCATCCCAAGCTCACGAACCTCTAGCTCTAACATGCCCTCTGGATAACGCTGCGCGACCGCGGCGACGAGCTCCGTGCCCGAGATGGTCGGGGTTAGCGCACCGTTGCGATCCGTGGTGCAGGCGATGGTGCCGCCGGTGGTGATGACAACGATTCGGCGAGGGGAGGCCGTGCTAGACGAGGTCGAGCTAGCCGGGGAATAATCCTGAGTCGACATGTCCACCATCTTACCCAGGCGATGTTTTGGCCTTGTGTAGGATTATGGAAGGCGTGAAGCCAGCGAATCTTCATGCAGATTTTATTGGAGTAGTGCACATATGAAAGTCCCCTGCAACCAGCGCGTTAGCGGAATGCGTTGGCGCACAGCGCGTGGTGTGACAGTAGCGGCGATGGTCTCGGTCAGCGCACTTGGGCTAGCTGCCTGCGGTGGTGGCAATACTGCAGCGCCGACGACTGAATCGAAGACATCCAGCTCGGCGGAACCCGTCATCATGCTGCCGACGCGCGCAGAGCTTAACGACGTCCTCGCACGCCTTATCAACCCCGATTTACCTATCGAGGAAAAGGCGCTGACCATTGAGGACGGCGATACTGCCGGCGATTTCTTCGACATTGTCACCAATAGTGCCAATGAGCAGGAAATCAGCTTTGATGTCATTGATCCGATTACGCCCGGCTTCACGACGAAGCAGGCCGTAGCCGGTGTCAATATCCTCCGCCCGGAGGAAGATCCGATGCTCGTGGATCAGGTGGACTTCATTTACAGGGATGGCCGTTGGATGCTGAGCAAGGAATGGGCCTGCAACCTGGCATCGACGCTTGATCCGGAGCACAAGCCTGGGTTCTGCCTCGCGCCGGGCGAAACCCCTCCGCCGCCACCTGAGCCGGAGGAAGAAGCCCCAGTTGAAGAGGCTCCGGTTGAGGAGGCCCCAGCACCGGTCGAGGAGCCAGCCCCGGCTCCGGCGCCCGAACCACCCGCTGAGGAAGTTCCGCCACCCGCGCCTGAACCGCCGGCTGAGGAGGTCCCGCCACCGCCAGCTCCGGCTCCGGCGGAGGACGCGCCTCCTCCGCCTCCACCGGCTTAGGTGCCGTTGGCCCAGGCATCACAGCCTAGCCCGGTCGGGTGCACTGGGGCAGACAAAAGAAAGTGTCTAGGTTTATGACAGTTCCGCCCATTTTTTGGGAAGAAAAGTGACATAAACCTAGACACTTTCTCGTCTTCTAACCTTGCGCTGGCCAGAGCTATTTCTTCTGGGCTCTGGGCTACTTCTTCGACTCGCTGCCGTCCTTAAACTCCAGCCCGCGGTGCGTCTGCTGAGTGATGCGCACATCGGAGTTGCCGTCGCCGTAGGTCACGGAGGTCACAAAGTCGATGTTGCCCTTCATCGGAAGGGGCTTAGTCAGGTCGATGGTGACGCGGTCGGCAAGCATGTCAGTCGTGGCCTCGACAACCTTCAGTGCACCCTCTCCGCCAGTGTCCAACTCCGTGACGGTCGGCACCTGCTTGACATCGACCTTCAAATTAACAATGTCGCCCGCACGGCTGAGCAGGGTATAGGTCACCTTCTGCGTCATCGTGGTCTGGCCTTCGACCTCGCTTTCGACCGTCCAGGTCGCATCCTTTCCGATGTCCTCGGAAGGGAAGACGATAGGTACGGAATGCAGCTGCTGCAGCGCCATCTCCACACCAGCGCGAGCGGTGTCGGTCGCCTTCTCCGGCGCTCCCAGCTTGAGTTCCTTGACCTCACCAGTGGCTGTTGTTGACCAATCAGAGATAAAGCCCTGTGCGGTAGCGATATCCTCATTCAGCTCATCGTTGGAGCCGTGGGGTTTACCCACCTCTGACGTCACCACACGAGTATCGTTATCGCTGGTAACAGTGCTGGTCAGGGGGATTTCCAGGCGGGTGTCCGGGAACGTCTGGTCGCTATCGGCGTTTCCGCCACGCTGCGCGAAGCCCTGCGTCACCGCCACGGTCGACTCCTGCTCTGCACCGTCGTCCTTCCAGCGCACGCTCGCCAGCTCACCGCTACCAGCACTGGTCAATTCGACCTTGGGTTGTGCAACGTCCACGGGTTGCGTTTCCACCGAGCTTTCCGACGAGCACGCGGCCAATGACACCACAGTGGTAGCGGCAACAACAGCGGTGCCGACCCTCTCCAGCAGGCCACGCTTGGTGTGACCAGGCTGGTCGCTGCGGCTAGGTCGACGGAACCACGAGGAGGTGGTGCCTCCTGCACGTCGTAAAGCAGAGGAGGCCGGAACAAACTGAGATTGGAAACGTCGAGTCACACCGGTTAGCGTACCGGTTTCGTGGTGGATATGAACCACCCGGGCGGTGTCAGTTGGCTGAATATGGGTTTGTTAGGCCATTATGGGACAGTGACTAAGAAGGAAACGAGGACATATTTCCCGCGGCGGGGGATTCTCGCTGCGGTTATTGTGTCAGTTGCGATCATTGATCAGCTGACCAAGATTATCGCTTTGAAGACTCTCGATGGCCGTCCTGCGGTGCAGGTCATTGGCGATCTCTTCGAGTTGCGGCTCGTTTTTAACCCCGGTGCAGCCTTTTCCTTTGGCACGAACGCCACCTGGGTTTTTACCACGTTGCAGCTGGTTTACATCCTGGCTGTGATGTGCTTTTCCCATTGGCTGCGCAGTCCTATATCGGCGACTGCAGCGGGGCTTATTGCTGGTGGTGCGCTGGGCAACCTCATCGATAGGCTGTTTCGGGAACCCGGTTTCTACGTCGGCCACGTCGTCGATTTCCTGTCGGTTAAGGGTTTTGCCGTATTTAATATCGCGGACTCCGCGATTACTGTGGGCGTTATTATCCTCGTTATCTGGATGGTTTTTTCCAAGGAGCCGGATCTCTTCGCTGATCAGATTGCAGCGGAGAAGAAATCTGCTCAGCAGGATCAGAAGCAGTCGGCGGAGGGAGGACAGCAGTGAACGACAATGCAGTAAATGGTGGTGCAGCACTCGGGGGAGCGCACCAGCCCGACCGAGAAACCCGGCAGATGCCCGTTCCACCGGGCTTGGCTGGTATGCGGGTAGACGCCGGTGTGGCTAAGTTGTTGGGGCTCTCGCGCACAGCGGTGGCTGATTTGGCAGCGGCTGGGGACATCACGGTCGATGGCGTGAGCGTTGGCAAGTCCGACCGATTGGAAGAAAACGCTTTCCTCTCTGTGTTGTTGCCGCCGGTGGAAAAGCCATTGGTTCCCAAAGAGGAACTCGTCGAGGGCATGGACGTGCTCTACCACGACTCCGATTTGGTGGCTGTTCACAAGCCTGTCGGTGTGGCCGCACATCCGTCAGTCGGTTGGGAAGGCCCAACGGTTATCGGCGGACTGGCGGCTGCTGGTTTCCGCATTTCTACCTCCGGTCCGCCCGAGCGAAAAGGCATCGTGCATCGCCTCGATGTTGGCACCTCTGGCGTGATGGTTGTCGCCTGCTCCGAACGGGGCTACTCCGTGCTCAAGCGGGCGTTCAAAAACCGTGAGGTGTCCAAGACCTATCACGCTCTGGTTCAGGGGCATCCGGATCCGCTGTCCGGGACAATTGATGCGCCGATTGGCCGTCATCCGTCGGCGGGTTGGCGCTTTGCCGTCCGCCAGGATGGCAAGCATGCTGTGACGCACTACGAAACGCTTGAGGCCTTCGCCCCAGCAACGCTGCTGAAGGTGAATCTAGAAACTGGGCGTACGCACCAGATTCGCGTGCACTTCTCTGCGCTGAATCACCCATGCTGCGGCGATCCCATGTACGGTTCTGATCCGGCATTGGCCAAGCGGCTGGGGCTCAACCGCCAGTGGCTTCACGCGGTCTCGCTTGGTTTCCACCATCCGGCAGATGGTCGCTGGATGGAAATCGAATGTCCATACCCAGATGATTTGAACCACGCATTGGAAGTTTTGAGGCAGAGCGCATGACGCAGACCCCATCGGGATCCAAGACCCCACCACGCCGTGAAACTCGTGCGAAAAGCACTGGTGACGGCAGTATTTCGCCAGTGATGGCACTAATCTCTGGTTTCTGTGTTGTCGTATTGGTGATTGTGTTAGCAGTCGCTTCGACCTCCGATCGGGTAAGCAAGCCGCAGAACCTCAACGGCGATGCGCTCGGCCCGGACCCGTGGGAAGCAACCGAGCAGTACGTAGAGCGTGCCGACAAGTCCCTCGAGAATATGAAGAAAGAGGACCACCGGCTAAAGACAGGCCAGCCAGTCGTGGAGGACCCGAAGTTCTGGGCGATGGTGACTTTTGATCGGCTGCTTGATGCGCAAGAAGCGGCACAGGTCTATGAAAAAGAGCCCTCTCTGCGAGTATCGACTGCAATCATCGGCGGTGTGAGCACCCGGTATTTGCCGCAGCCGAGTAAAACAGCTAGCGAAGAAAAGCTGCTGCAAGATCAGCTGGAGTTAGCGGCTGCTTACGCGGACGTCGCGATTGACGACGAACGGCTCGGCTTCAACGGGTTACTGGTCTATGGTGACGCTGAATCGTTGATGGATGTCAAAAAAATGCCCGATGTGAAAGCTGTCGAGGCGCTGCCATCAGATGCGGCGCGTGGCCGCTTTGGTATTCGCCCGGTGCTGAGTTCCGGCTTCACGGATAAAGATCCGCTCTTTGCGCCAGGGCTGAGCCAGAACTAAGCGGCCAGAACTAATAGAAACCAGAACTAAGTGTCCTAAATCCAAACGACTAGGATGAAGCGGCTAGAACTCTGCCGCCAGTACGCAGTCAGTTTCAACAAGAACGAAAAGGAGTCAGTCAACAGTGATTCAGGCATTCGGTGCGTACCTTTTGTGGGCGCTGTTTCCGCTCTATTTCCCCTTGCTGGAACCAGCAGGGGCCGTAGAGATTTTGGCGCACCGATTCGTCTGGACCCTTGTCTTTATGGTCATTGCCCTCAGCTTCATGCGCGCATGGCCAGAGCTGAAGGCCGCGAGTGCCAAGACCTGGGGCACTATTTTTATTGCCGCACTGTTGATCTCCGTCAACTGGGGTGTGTACGTCTACCTGGTCAACAATGGGCAGGTGGCGGAGGCCGCGCTCGGCTACTTCATCAACCCGCTGGTCAGCGTTTTGTTGGCGATGATTTTCTTCCGTGAAAGCATCTCGCGGTTGCAGCTCGGCAGTGTCATCCTGGCAACCATTGCGGTCATTGTTCTCACAATTGGTGTGGGACATCCGCCGTTGGGTGCGCTGGCGCTGGCGTTCAGTTTCGGTTTTTACGGACTAATGAAGAAGCGGGTATCGCTTTCCTCCGCAGCTTCGCTGACGGCCGAGTCCGCCGTAATCACACCGATTGCTCTGGCCTACATCCTCTGGTTGACCTACAACGGGCAGAGCACGTTTAGCTCCGAAGGAACAGGCCACACGCTGCTCATGATGAGCGCCGGTGTTGCTACCGCCATTCCGTTGCTGCTCTTCGGCGAAGGTGCCAAACGCCTGCCGCTGGCCACCTTGGGTCTGATGCAGTACCTCACTCCGGTTCTCCAAATCACCCTGGCAGTCACTGTGCTGGGCGAGGAGCTCGAACCGGAGCGCTGGATCGGATTCTTCATCATCTGGGGTGCCGTCGCGCTGTTCATCTGCGACCTCATCCTGAAGATGCGCCGGCAGCGTCGGGTACGCCGGGAACTCCACAAGGCCGGTGTTGAACCGGCCCCGGTTTCCGCCGATGCCGCCGACCAGACGGATGGGGCGGTTACCCGGGACGTCGTAAAGCCGGCAGATAATTAGCAGAAAAGTTCGCGCAGGTGCTCGTTGAGGAAGATTCCCTGCGGGTCGACCTTTTCCCGTAGTGCCTGGACCTCGCCGAACAGCGGATAACGTTCCGCGAAATCCTCCGCGCGAAGCGTGTGCAATTTGCCCCAGTGCGGGCGACCTTCGTGGGCCTTGAAAATCGGCTCGATGAGGTTGAAGTACTCTCGATAATTTTCCTTCCAGTAGCGGTGGATGGCGATGTAGGCACTGTCGCGACCGTACGCAGTGGATAGGGCCACATCATCGGCTTTCGCGGAGCGCACCTCGATGGGGAAGGAGACTTTCATCCTCTTGCGGGCAATCGCGTCGCGGATTTCCCCGAGGACATCGGAAGCGGCCTCGAGCGGGACGGAGTACTCCATCTCGGAAAAACGCACTCGGCGCGGCGAGACAAAGACCTTGTGCGCCTCATTGGAGTAGCTGCGCTCTGGCACGGTGTTGGTGGCAATCCGGTTGATGGTATCGGTCGTAGCGGGAATGGCCTTAGCAATCTCGCAGCACGCCAAGAGTCCCATGTTGTTGACGACTTCGTCGTTAAGATACGTACGCGCGCTGCCCAGGCGCTGCTTCAGGCTATTGCGGCTCGGGCGGCGGTGGCGCTGCGGTTCAATGCGAGTATTGTGCTTGACCAGCGTCTCGCGCTGTCCCGGGAACCAGAAAAACTCCAGGTGGTCAGCTTCTTTGCAGCGCTCGGCGAAACTCTTGCGCAGGGAATCAAACTCTTCGCGGTGCTCGTCGGCGTGCAGATCAAACGCTGGCACGACGGACATCGTGACCTCCGTAAGCACGCCGAAGACACCCAGTCCCAGCCGTCCGAGGCGGTAGAGCTCGCCGTCGATTCCCTCAGCGTCCGGATGGCAGTGCCTGACGACGCCATCCGCGGTGACAATCTTGAATCCTTTCACGGTGCCTGCGAAGCCGGTGAATCCAAGCCCGGTGCCGTGTGTGCCAGTAGAGATAGCACCGGCCAGCGACTGCGGATCGACATCGCCCTGGTTGGGAAGTGCCCAACCGAGCGGGCGCAGAATACCTGGAGTGTCGCGCAGGCGAGTGCCGGCACGCAGCGTGGCGGTCTGGTTGGCGGCGTCGAGTTCGACCAGACCAGAGCAGCGGTCGAGTTGAATGCGGTGCCCATCGGTGGTGGCCACGGAAGTAAAAGAATGACCGGCCCCTAGCGGGCGCACCGTAGTTCCTTCGGTCTTCGCCGCTTTAATTACCGAGATAACGCCCTCATCATCGTGCGGCTGATGAGTGTAGGACGGGGTGCACGATTGCGTGTGCGCCCAATTGCTCCAATGAGAGTTGGCGACGGCTTTTGCCTGCGCACGCCGACGTACGCGTGGTACGCGGGACTCAACTGTAGAGACTGTGAAGCGGGCGTTGTTGCGTGAATTGCTCATGTGAAGATCAATCCCTTTCCTCGGTACGTGGGCCAGTGGGCGATGATGGCGCCATCTCGAACTGCAATGACTTCTTGTGTGTGCTCGGCTATTTCGCCGGCCTTGGCGTGGCGGAACCACACGGGATCTCCCAGCGAAATTGCGTCGGCGGTCTTGCCGAGCAGCGGAGTCTGCACCTCACCTGGTCCTTCCTCTGCCGCGTAGCGCAGGCCAGTGGGGTACCAGGGGGTTGGCAGCCGGTCAGCTCCCGCCGGTCCAGAGGCAATTCGACCACCGCCGGACACCGTGACCACGCCCTTCTTAGGGCGTCGCGTCGCCGGCAACACAAACCAGGACGCCGGGCGCAGATTGAATGCGCGATAGTTATCGAAGAGGGTTGGTGCCAGGACCCCCGACCCCGCCGCTGCCTCGGTGACTGCGGCCTCGGCGCACGTCGACTCCAGCGACCCCGTGCCACCACCGTTGACAAACTCCAGCGGCCCCGCCACTTTCTCGACTGCAGCGACAACCTTCGCGCGGCGCTTTGCCAATTCCTTCTTTGAGACGGCCTGCATCACTCGAATTGCGCGCGCACGCAGGGAGTTTCCGGCATCGCCCACTCCGGCAATGTGTCCCTCATACATCATGATTCCGGCCAGCTGCAGCTCCGGGTGGGCAATGATCTGCTTGGCAAACGCCGCTGCCTGCTTCGGCGAGAACAGGCTTGAGCGCAGCGTACCGATATGCACGCCGGGGAGGGGACGAAAGGATGCGTCGACGTCCATGCACACGCGGATTGGCGCATTTTCGCTTGCCGACGACGCCAGCGCCTCCAGATGCTCGGGACGGTCAACCATGACGCAGATGGCGGCACGCGCTGCATCATCGTCGGCAAGCTCTGAGATAGCGCGGGCGTCAAGTGTTGGGTAGGCGACGACGATGTCGTCGCTAATGCCTTCTCGGAATAGGTACAGCGCCTCTGCCAGTGAATATGCCAGCACGCCCTGGAAACCGGGGAAGGCCAGGACGTGCGAAATAAGCTGTGGAATGCGAATCGATTTCGAGGCCACGCGGATAGGCATCCCGTTTGCACGGCGGAGCATATCGCGGGCATTGGCTTCGACCGCCGCGAGGTCGACGACGACTGCAGGAAGGGAAGTGCAGTTAAGCAGCGTGTCGGTAGCTAGTGGCGGGCGGGCTGTCTGGGGCGTCTGTGGCGGCAGCGCTTCAGGCAGGTGAGACATCGATGTCGGAGCCGGGCGGGATGTGTCCGAGGACTCCGGGGCAGAAGCTCGAGAAAGTTTCATGCCCTAAAACGTAATCATTGAAAACCTGTACTGTCTTTGATTTTGAAAAGAAAGTCAGAATTTTCCAGGTCTGCGCCCTTTTAGACCAGCCAGCTGTAGCGGGCGGCATCCATGTTGGAGGTGATGACATCGCCATCGATGAGGTAGCCGGCGGCAACTGGGCGGCGGTCGATGGTTGCAAGAACCTCGTCAAGCTCGGGCTTGGGGAAGTAGGTGAAGTGGCCATCGGAAAGTGGTGCGAACACTGTATTGCTCCTTTGGTTCTTTGCTCGAGGGCAGTGTGTTTCTCTATGGTCGCGAGGAAATATGAGGACTTCCTCACGAACTGTGATGTCGAGTATTGTCAACTGGTTTTGAAAAGTAAAGGAAAAGTAAGAGTGATGTTGCACACGTCTTTAGCTATAACTGTGCAGGCATAAGGGGCTGCTTCATTTTGGGTGTTCGATGGAATCGTGTTCAATCCGGGGGATTGTCTACAATCTGGACTCATGGCTAACTCCTCCTTCGTGCACCTCCACAATCACACCGAGTACTCCATGCTCGACGGTATGGCGAAGATTGATTTGCTTGCCGACGAGGTTGCGCGACAGGGAATGCCTGCGGTCGGTGTCACCGACCACGGCAATATGTTTGGCTCGAATGCGTTCTATCGGCAGATGAAGTCCAAGGGCATCAAGCCAATCATCGGCATTGAGGCATATATGGCGCCGGAGAGCCGTTTTAATAAAAAGCGCATTCAGTGGGGTGAGCCGCATCAGCGTCGAGATGACGTCTCGGGTCGCGGTTCCTACTTGCACCAGACCATGTTGGCTGCGAATGCGCAGGGTCTGCGGAACCTGTTCTACCTGTCGTCGATGGCGTCGTATGAGGGGCAGATTAGTAAGTACCCGCGTATGGATGCCGAGTTGGTGGCGGAACGCGCCGAGGGCATTATCGCGACCACTGGTTGCCCGTCGGGTGATGTGCAGACGCGTCTGCGTCTGGGGCAGTTCGACGAGGCTCTGCAGGCCGCCGGAATGTGGCAGGACATCTACGGCAAGGAAAACTACTTCCTTGAGCTGATGGATCACGGGCTGGATATTGAGACCCGTGTGCGAAGTGAGTTACTGGAGATTGGCCGGAAGCTGAACCTGCCGCCACTGGTTACGAATGACTGTCACTATGTCACCCGTGACCAGGCCAAGGCTCACGAGGCCATGCTCTGTGTGCAGACGGGTAAGACGCTCAATGACCCGGACCGTTTTAAGTTCGACGGTGACGGCTACTTTATTAAGTCCGCTGAAGAAATGCGCGCGACCTGGGATCATCTAGTCCCGGGTGCCTGTGATAACACGCTGCTCATCGCGGAACGCGTCGAGGATTACGACGAGCTGTGGGAAGAGCACCCGCACGATCGCATGCCGAAGGCGGACGTTCCGGAAGGGGAAACGCCGACGACATGGCTGCATCACAACGTGATGGAGGGGCTGCGCAAGCGCTTTGAGGGGCGCGAAGTACCGGAGGAGTACATCCGGCGCGCGGAGTACGAAATTGAGGTTATTGACGGTAAGGGCTACCCGTCGTACTTCCTCATCGTGGCGGAGCTTATTCGCCATGCCCGCGAGGTGGGCATCAAGGTCGGTCCGGGGCGTGGTTCCGCTGCCGGTTCCCTGGTCGCGTATGCGACGTGGATTACGAATATTGACCCGATTGAACACGGTTTGCTCTTCGAGCGATTCCTGAACCCAGAACGTCCGTCCGCACCGGATATCGATATCGACTTCGACGACCGCCGCCGCGATGAAATGATTCGCTACGCGGCCGATCGCTGGGGCGAAGACAAGGTGGCGCAGGTGGTCACCTTCGGTACGGTGAAGACCAAGCAGGCTCTGAAGGACTCGGCGCGTGTGCAGTTCGGTCAGCCGGGTTACCAGATCGCAGACCGCATTACTAAGGCGCTGCCGCCTGCGATTATGGCTAAGGACATTCCGCTGAGCGGCATCGTCGACCCGGAGCACCCACGCTACGGCGAGGCAGCCGAGGTCCGACAGCTTATTGAAACCGACCCGGATGTGGCTCGAATTTACGAGACAGCTCGTGGTCTCGAGGGCGTCGTTAGGCAGACCGGCGTGCACGCCTGTGCCGTGGTGATGGCGTCGGTGCCACTCTTGGATCACATCCCGATGTGGAAGCGACAGGCTGACGGCGCGATTATCACTGGCTGGGACTATCCGGCGTGTGAGGCCATCGGTCTGTTGAAGATGGACTTCCTGGGTCTTCGAAACCTGACGGTTATCGGTGACTGTATTGAGCACATCAAGTCCAACCGAGGCGAGACAGTTCTGCTCGATGACCTTCAGACCGATGATCCGAAGGTCTATGAGCTGCTGTCGCGCGGTGACACCCTCGGTGTGTTCCAGCTCGATGGTGGCGGAATGCGTGAGCTGCTCAAACGCATGCAGCCAACGGGCTTCGACGACATCGTGGCATCGCTGGCGCTGTACCGTCCGGGGCCGATGGGTGTGAACGCGCACTTTGACTACGCGGATATTAAGAATGGTCGCAAGCCTTATAACGCCATCCACGCGGAACTGGATGAGCAGCTGAAAGAAATCCTGGAAGAAACACACGGCCTGATCGTGTACCAGGAGCAGATCATGAAGATCTCGCAGAAGCTGGCGAATTACACCGCGGGCCAAGCAGATGGTTTCCGTAAGGCCATGGGTAAGAAGAAGCCCGAGGTGCTGGCCAAGGAGTTCGTGAACTTCGAAGGCGGCATGTTGGAAAATGGTTTCTCTAAGGATGCTGTCCAGAAGCTGTGGGATATTATTCTGCCCTTCGCCTCGTACGCGTTTAACAAGTCTCACGCGGCGGGCTACGGCCTGGTGTCCTACTGGACCGCGTATCTGAAGGCCAACTACACCGCTGAGTACATGGCGGCGCTGTTGACCTCGGTGGCGGATGATAAGAACAAGCTGGCTATTTATCTGTCGGACTGTCGACACCTTGGCATTAAGGTGCTGCCGCCGGATGTCAATGAGTCGGGTATGGACTTCGAGCCGGTCGGTGAGGATATTCGCTTCGGCCTTGGCGCTATCCGCAACGTCGGCCATGATGTGGTCGCGTCGATTGTGAAGACGCGCGAGGAGAAGGGCAAGTTCACGTCGTTCTCGGACTACCTGGACAAGATTGAGACGCTGCCGTGTAACAAGCGCATCACCGAGTCGTTGATTAAGGCCGGCGCTTTCGACTCGCTGGGGCACCCACGAAAGGGCCTTGCGCTCATTCACGAAGAGGCCATTGACTCGGTGCTGTCGACCAAGAAGGCTGCAGACAAGGGACAGTTCGACCTGTTTGCGGGCTTCGGTGGGGAAGAGGACACCGGATCGGAGAGCATCTTTGAAATCCGTGTGCCGGATGAAAAGTGGGATCGCAAGCACGAGCTGACCCTGGAACGAGAAATGCTGGGCCTCTATGTCTCCGGTCATCCACTCGATGGGTTCGAAGAATCGCTGGCCGCGCAGACCGATACCGCTTTGACCACGGTCGTCGGTGGGGAAGTCGCTAACAACACCGAAATCACTATTGGTGGCATTGTCTCTAGCGTTGACCGTCGCGTGAATAAGAACGGCCAGCCCTGGGCGATTATCGGTATTGAGGACCACAACGGCGCGCGCGTGGAAGTTATGGCTTTTGCGAGAACCTACGCGATGATTGCCACCAGCATTGCTGAAGACGCCATCGTGCTTATTCGTGCCCGCGTTCAGTACCGCGATGACCGCATGAGTGTGGTCTGTGATGACCTGAAGCTGCCGGACCTTGGTCGCAATGGCTCCACTTCGGCGCCGCTGCGTCTGACCATGCGCACTGATCAGTGCACTCCGGAGATGATTGCCAAGCTGAAGTCAGTACTGCTGGACAACCCAGGCGACTCCGACGTTTACCTCAAGCTTGTCGACGGCGATTCCCACACCACTTTGGTTCTCGGCGAGCACTTGCGGGTCGACCGGGACGCCAGCTTGATTGGTGATCTGAAGGCGACGATTGGGGCCAGCATTTTGGGGTAGCTTATCGCGGCCCTGATTGTCGCAACCGGTTGTATGACCGAGTAGAGTCATAGCTCATGAGTGAGAATTCTGTGCCTGCTTCCCAGACCGAACGCCGACTTGTTCACGCGGCCGATATTCAGATTGCGCAGGCACGAATTTCTTCGGTTATTGCGGCCACTCCGCTGCAGTTCAGCCCACGTCTTTCCGAAATCACCGGTGCAAAGGTATTCCTCAAGCGGGAAGACCTCCAGGACGTGCGCTCGTACAAGATTCGCGGTGCCTACAACGCCATGGTTCAGGTTACCGACGAAGAGCGAGCAGCAGGCGTCGTTGCGGCATCTGCAGGAAACCACGCTCAAGGCGTGGCATATGCCTGCCGCCAGCTGGGTATTAAGGGGCGCATCTATGTGCCCAATGCCACGCCGAAGCAGAAGCGCGACCGTATCGCTTACCACGGCCGCGATGCCGTTGAGATTGTCGTTGTCGGGGACTCCTTCGATGAGGCCGCCGCTGCGGCGCGTGCTGACGCACAGCGCACTGGTGCCACCATGGTGGAGCCATTCGACTCCTTCAACACCATCGTCGGACAAGGCACTGTCGCAGCTGAAATTATTGCGCAGCTCTCCGGTCAGGGGTTGACTCTGGATACCATCTGCGTACCGGTCGGTGGCGGTGGTCTGCTCAGCGGTGTCACCTCTTACCTGTCGGATATGTCGCCGAACACCCAGGTCATGGGTGTGGAACCTGCGGGTGCGGCCTGCATGCGCGCAGCCCTGGAGAACAATGGCCCGATTACGCTGGGGCACACCGATCCGTTCGTCGATGGCGCCGCGGTGGCCCGTTTCGGTGACCTGCCATGGCACATCCTGGAGGCCAACCGCAACCGCGTTCATCCGATGATTGCGCCGGAGGGCGCGGTCTGTGAGGCGCAGCTGGATCTCTATCAGAACGAAGGGATCATCGCTGAGCCGGCCGGTGCGCTGTCTGTGGCAGCTCTGGAGCAGATGCAGTTTGAACCGGACGAGGTTGTTGTCTGCATCATCTCGGGCGGTAATAACGACGTGCTGCGCTATGCCGAGATCATGGAGCGCTCGCTGGTCTACCGCGGCCTCAAGCACTACTTCCTGGTCAACTTCCCGCAGAAGCCCGGCCAGCTGCGTATGTTCCTCAGCGATGTTCTCGGCCCGGATGACGACATCTCGCAGTTCGAGTACCTCAAGCGCAACAACCGCGAAACTGGCGCGGCTCTTGTCGGTATTGAGCTACGTCGTGCCTCTGACCTCGAGGAATTGCTGGCACGCATGGATGCCTCGCCGCTGAAGTGCCGCCGACTGGTACCCGGCACACCAGAGTATGACTTTTTGACCTAGACTTGCTGGGTCCAGCTGGGAAACCTCCGAGGAAGTCCTCCCAGCTTCGTTAATTAAATGAATCTTTTCGAGCAAGCTTTGTAGCGAAGGGGAGCGTCCACCCACTATGACTGGGGCAAGCAGTGTCGACCAGGGTGTCCGAGTGGAAAATACCGTGATTGTCGAAATGTGGCTGGCTGCCGCAGAGCAGGACCTGGCCACCCGGATTCCGGGTCTGCTGGAATCCGCCACACAGGCCAAAGTTGAGCCACTGTTTGTCTGGTCAGGGCTGGCGATGGACGAGGTTGAGCGTATCGACCGCTTCCTGGGAACGCTCCTGGCCCATCATCTGGTGGGTGGTACTGCTGCCGATATTGAAGCTGCGAAGAGTGTCGTTGACAATCACCCGCTGGTCACCCTTGCCTCGCTGGTAGGACGCGCCGCGCGTGTTGCGTCGGCAAGCGAAATGTGGCTGGACTGGCCAGCCGCTCTGCAGCTGGATCCAGACGCTGACACTACCGGCGCGCTCATCGAGCACCTCGCCGCCGCAGTGCCGACAATGCTGGCCAATGCTGGTTTGCCTAACGACGTCGACAGCAGCCAGGCCGACGCGGATCCGCTGCAGCGGGCAGCGCAGGTGCTTCTTCTGCACGCGGGTGTGCAGCTATCAGTGATGCCACTGATTATCGAGCGCTGTGAGGAGCTTGCGGGCGTATCGGAGCTATCCGACCCTTCATCAAATGACCTGGTACAGGCGCTGTCGAAGGTTCATCCGCTGCTCGAGGAGCTGCTGACCGAAATCGCAGAGGCGGAAGATGGTGTCTACCCACTGGCGCTGCGTCAGTTGGCCAGGACGGCACCTCGTCAGGCGCACAAGTTGTTTAAAGCAACCCTCGGCTACGCCATTGCCACCGCTGCCGATCCGGCCAACTGGGAGGCCCGGGAAGAACTCGGCCAGCTCGATGCGGGGCTGCCGCCCATGCTGGTGGCCGCTGCGCGTGAAGAGCTGCGTATGCGTCCGGCGGGTACTGCGAATCGTCGTGAAGCCGTGGGCGTGGTGGCAACGACCGGCCGCCCGCAGCTGTACTTCGATGAGCTGACGCAGACCGTTGGCGTACAGCTACCGACGCCGCTGGATCCGGCGGGACGGACCTGGCGTGTCACCTTCGGCGGCACGGTAGCAACGACGCCGGTGGTGGGCCTGCAGGATTCGCTGCCGCGTCCAGTGGTGACCATCGATGAGCCGGTGCGCGATGTGCTGGTGGAAATCGGCGATGAGAAGCACTGGCGAGTCCCCGCGATTAGCACTGAGGACCCGATTCTCATTTTCGGTGCCGACGGTCAGTCAGTCACAGACAAGGTCTCGCTACACTCGACGTCCGCTACGGTGGTCTACCCGGTTGATGCCACACTCGTTGACCCCGTCACAGGCGCTGAGGTGCCATTGCTATCGGACCCGCGCCCATTTAACTGGGAGCTGTGGCAAGTCGCTGAGATCGATCTCCGCGATGTTCATGCAGTTCAGGTTCGTCGGTCCGGGGCGGCCGGCGAGGTTCGGTCGGCATCCCCGCAGCGTCAACCGCGAATGACCATGCCTCACGCGCGTCTCGACGGCACGGTGTCTGCCTACGGCACCCCGGTTTACGCCGGTGGTCCGGTCGCTGTGTTCCCGCCGACGCTGTCCGGTAAGGACGAGTCCTGGCGTGCTATCGTCACCGATTTTGGTGGATATGGTGCGTTTACCACGGATTCCGTCATGGTCTATGACCTCGAGGTACCCGCCGCGGGTGGCGAGGTTGAGATTCTTACCGATGACGATTACCCGTGGGTCGGCGAGTTCGTGGTTCGTCTGGTCAATCCGCGTGGCCGCAGCTTCCAGAAGCACTTCGCCATTGCGGAGCAGGCAGACCTCACGATTACTTACAGCGGTGGTGGAGACGGCTTCCGCATCCCAACCATCGACGGGCTGAGCCCCGCTGACATCCGCGTTGTTTCCGGTGACAAGCCGCTTGACGCCGAGCCGGCTATCGTGCGCCTCGGGGCGGACGAAGTCACAGGTACCGTCGAGCTTTCCACCGAGGAGGGCGCATGGCTGCAGTTGCAGGTCACGCCAGGCACGCTGCAGTTTGAGGTTCCGCTTGCCGACGAATCCGTCGCCCGCCGCACCACTACATTGGTCACCCGCCCGAAGCGTGTCGATGCCTTCGGCAAGATTGTCGTCAATGCCCCGGGCGAGTTGCGCCATGCGCATGTTGCAGTTTCCAGCGGTGAGCGCGACATCTGTCGCGTCCCCATCAAGCGTTTCGGCGATACTGGCTACGCGGAGTTCGGCAAGTTTGCAGACCGTATCTCCCTACTGAAGGCTCTGCGCATCAGTTTGGACTGGACACGTGTGACGGGACGGAAGCGCCTGTCTGTACCACTGGTGGAGGCTTCCTCCCGCGATGCCATCCGCCAGATTGCCTTCAACGATGAAGCCACCGACATCATCGAGGTTGATGTCGCTGACGACGTTTCGCACTTGCCGATGACCCTGTGGCTCTGGGCCGCCGGTCAGCCGTGGCGCGAACCCGTCGCCTTGGAAGTCGTGGAGGGCGAATGCGAGCTTCCCGACGAGCTCCGCGGCCTCGGCCCATTCGTCGCGCAGGTGACTCTCGGTGTGGAAAAGGAACGCCACCCGCAGTGGCCGGCGGCCGGGTCGACCATTCTGAATCATGTCGATGATGCAGAGGCTATCGACCTCGATGGCGAGGACACCGATTCCGTTGCTCGCGCGCAGGAACTGTGGGGCGAGCTAAATCAGGATCAGCTCGCACGTTTGTGGACGCTACTGGCGACCTTGCGCGCTGGTCGTGCAACCGACATGGCGCAGGCGAATCCGCTGCTGGCCGCACCTAGGTTGGGTGCGATCTTGTGTGCCGAACCACGCGCCGGACTGGCAGCGTTGAACCGTTCAGTTATCGCGCTCGACGATCAGCCGGGTATGTTTATCGCCTCCGGACTCGTGCTGGGAGACTTCAGCGCTACTAAGCCAGTGCCAGGACGTCGCCGTGTGCCGTGGCTCGGTGCATTGGCAGCATTAGCGGATCTCACTGATGAGAGCGTGGACCGTTCTCGTCAGCTGGATTATCTGCGCACAACTGGTGGCCAGGGACTGCTGGACATTGCTGCCAGCGGCCAGGACACCACTCTGGAGTCCGCTACTATCGACCAGAGCTCGGTGCAGATTACCTCGCTGCCTGAAGCACAGGCCAGCGCTATTTTGTCGCAGGTCTTCGATCCTTACCGCATGGTTCCGGGTCCGCTGACCGACGATGACGCTCGCTTCACCGCAATCTACGAGGTGGTACGCAATCGTGCTGAGATTGTGGAATCCGGTGTGATGACCCAGCTTGCCGCCGCCTCTCGGGTGTTGTTTAAGACGGTGTCGAAGGCGTCTCCACGACTGCGCAAGGCGGTCAATGTGCGCTTCCACAAGCTCGACGGCATCGATGCGGATGATCCTTCGCTGCACTGGACTCTGGTGCCGGGAACGTCACTGCTTATTGCAGTGGCTGCCCGCGTATTGGCTCGTACTCAGGCTGAGAACTCTGATGCCAGTGTCGCCGTTGTCCGTGAGCTGATTCCGATGTGGGCTCAGCTGGCGGACCTGGTTCCGACGTTGGTGATGAGCGATATTCTCATCGCAGACGCGTTGGTGGCTCACGTCCTCCACGGTGACGTTACCGAGTTGCCGTGGCCAGCACCCGAGTTGGGTGCGGCGGATGAGGAAGAGTCCGGCACCGAGGCTGAAAGTCCGGCTGACTAGCTGAGCGAGACGACAGCGTAGCCCCACGCTGGAAGCGAGATTTCGGGACCGGCAGCTTCGTCATTGACGATGCTGGCTGCTGCGTCTTCAAAAGTGTGTAGCAGGTGGGCGGAACCGAACTCGGAATCCAGGCTGACGCTGGTTTCGGCGTCGGAGAAATTCGCAACCAAAGCGACAGTTTCAAAGGCATCCGAGTTTCGGGCACCCATTTCGCGCTCATCCTGGCTGCGCACAACGACGAGGCAACGATTGTCCTCGTCATACTCAGTCACCACAGATGCCGACCAGGGAGTGCGAAGCGACGGGTGGGACTTCCGCAGCGCGAAGAGATCGCGGTAGGCCGCCAGAATAGTGGCGTGCGAGTCCTCCGAGACCTCCTGCCAATTGAGCTTCGAGTGGTGGAAGGTCTCTGGATCCGATGGGTCGGATACCTCCTTCGGATCCCACCCGGCACGGGCAAACTCACGTAGGCGTCCCTCGCGCGTGAGCCGCTGCAGCTCCGGATCTTCATGGGAACAGAAGAAAGCAAACGGGGTAGAGGCGCCCCATTCCTCACCTTGGAAGAGCATCGGGGTGAAAGGACTGCAGGCGATAACTGCTGCCTTTAAAACCTGCTGCGCCGGGGTGAGGTTCATCGACGGACGGTCACCGACAGCGCGGTTTCCCGTTTGATCATGTGTGGTCGTGTACGTTACGAAAGCATGCATGGGCTGTACAGACAGGTCGAAGAGACGACCATGAGTGCGACCACGGAACGTCGACATTGTGCCCGTATGCCAGAAGCCAGTTTCCAAAGCACTAGCTAGCGCTTCCACCGACCCAAAGTCTGAGTAGTAGGCGTGGTCCTCGCCAGATACTAGCGTGTGCAGTGCATGGTGGACGTCATCATCCCACTGAGCGTTGAGGCCAAAGCCGCCGGCAGCGCGCGGGCGGACCAAACGCGGATCATTCTGGTCGGACTCTGCAATCAAAGAACGCGGAATACCAGTCTCGGCTGCGACAGTGTCTGCGACAACCTGCATCTGCTCCAGAATGTGGAATGCCCCCTCGTCATGCAGGGCATGGACTGCGTCCAGACGAAGACCGTCGACGTGGTAATCCACCAGCCATTGGCGCACTGCATCCAAAATATACGCACGCACCTCATCAGAGTTGTCGCCAGTGAGATTGACAACCTCACCCCAACCCGTCGAGCCACCAGCGGTGTAGGGGCCGAAAAATCCCACATAGTTGCCGTCTGGACCAAAGTGGTTAAAGACCACATCCAAGATGACAGCCAAACCCTTTCGGTGGCACGTATCAATCAGCTTCTGTAGACCCCGCGGGCCACCGTAGCCCTCGTGCACGCTGTGCCAGGACACACCGTCATAGCCCCAATTACGGTCACCACCGAAAGGCTGCACTGGCATCAGCTCAATATGTGTTACCCCCAGCTCAATCAGATGGTCTAGATGTTCCACCAAACCTTCGAAATCACCAGAATCGCTGAAGGTGCCCACATGCAGCTCATAAATCAGACCTCCTGGCAGAATCCGGCCCGACCAGGCCGAGTCCTTCCACTTATAGGCACCCAGGTCAACGACCTCGGAGAAACCATGCGGACCATCCGGCTGCGACTGGGAACGCGGATCTGGCAGCGGTATTGTCCAGTCACCGACAGCGGGGGAGGAGTGGTCCCCCGATTCGTCGTCAGGCGCGCCGTATCCCGCATGTGCCCGCAGCGAAAATGCGTAGCGATCCCCCGGTGTGCGAGCCACATCAGCTTCAAACCAACCAGAGTTGGCGCCGTAGTCATCGGTCGCGTCAGCGATGGGATGCATATCCAAAATCGCTGGCGCGTCAGGATTGCCCAACAGCAGACGGACTTCGGAAGCGTACGGGGCCCAGACTCGGTAGTTGCTCATGGGCACCATGGTAGGTCAGTCAGCGGATGGGCACAGGGGAACCGTTTTCGAACACCGCGGATTCGAGGGGAGTCAAAGGTGAGGTCGAGAAAAGTACCGAGCGGCGGTGATTGGGTGTGCACTAAGCCCATAGGCAACAATGGACACTATGACCACCGAGCCATCCACTTCGACCGAAGCGACGCAGAATCAGCGTGACATCGAGCTGATTGTCCCCGCCGGCGGTGACATCGTCACGAATGAAATCGAGATTAAGAAATCTCGCTTCATTACGTGGATCGCGCGTGCCGACGACGAAGACAGCGCCCGAGAGGTCATCAATTTGGCCAAGGCGGAGTACCCGGATGCTCGCCACCACTGCAGCGCATACATTCATGAGGTCGTCGGAGGGAATCGGGTGGAGCGATCTTCAGATGACGGTGAACCTGGTGGCACGGCAGGGCGCCCGATGCTCGATGTGCTCCAGGGCTCTGGAATGACGAATGTCACCGCCGTAGTGATCCGCTATTTTGGCGGCATCAAATTGGGCACGGGTGGGCTTGTGAGGGCCTATTCGGATTCGGTCTTAGAGTGTCTAGAAAAAGTCACGCGCATGCGGCGCGTGCAAAGAGCCTTGAGGGTAGTGAGTGTCTCCGCCGCAGATGCCGGTCGCATCGAAGCGGAATTGCGTGCTCGTGGTTATGAGATCGTGGAAACGCGGTGGGGCCAGAACGTGGAGTTTTCGATCGCGGTGACTGCCGAGGGGATTGCCCAGCTTGACGGCGAAATGCAGGCGCTGACTAAGGGAGCTAGCGAGCCGTCTACGGACGGTGGCGAAATCTGGTGGGAGCTGCGCGCTTAACAGCCGCTAACCCTGGTTCGGGGATTCCTCGCCGTTGTGTGCGCCGCGATGGCGCTTGAGAATTTCCACCAGTTCGTCCTTATTTTCCGCAATCTTTTCTGGCCGACCGAAAACGCAGACTGCCGCGACAGTAGCACCGTCTTCCTCCACTGCGATAGAGACACCGTCAACGCCACCGCCTTCGGCAATACCCGGGGCAGCACAGACGCCGGTCTCTGCGATTTCCCCGGCCTGGCGGAGGAAATCATCCACATAGACCTGGTCTTCCGGCCGCGCGGAGTTCAGGTAGGACCACAGTTCGCGCTTTTCAAACCGACTCATCAAAACCCAACCTGCAGAGGTGCGCAACAGCGAGCGCGGCAGGAAGTTCTCCGTCAGGTACTGGTAGCGCATGGATTCACCGACGGTTTTGAGGTAGAAAAGCTTGCCACCAACCGGCAGTGCCAGCACGGTAATCAAGCCAGTTTCGTTGTGAATCGCCTCGAGCTCAGCCGTCGGAACGTTGACCATGCGACGACCGGCCATGACATTGAGCAGAAACGGCGCCATGCCGAGCGTGTAACGCTTGTTGGACTCGTCAAGGTAACCTGTCACAGTCAGACCGTTGACAAGGCCCTGCGTGGTACTGAGCGGATAGTTCAGCGTGTGGGCGATGTCAGTGAGGGTTAGACCTTCGTTAGAGCGCGCAACGAGTTCGAGGATCGCCGCAACGCGGTCGACCATGCGGTGGCGGGGGCGGACAGTTTCTGTCATAGGACTAACACTAGCAATCAACCTACGCCATTGTGTTAATTACCTACCCAAATAGGAATATCTAGCAGGTTTGCTATAGCTGTAGAAATTTTTCCCGAATTGTACGCCCTATCGACCTATGCGATGCGTCAGGGCGACCAGAACGCTCTAATATGTACTCCATGAGCTATCTTCAGCCCCAACCTCAGAACCCCATTGAGCTCCGTAAGAACGCGGTGCGAAAGTACTCCCGCAATGCCGTTGTATGGGCAGGCAGCGGTGTCGTCGGCGGTGCAGTGCTCGGACTTCTAGCCGGAAGCATGTCCCTATTCCTCATCCTGGCAGTAGTCGGCCTGGTCGGTGGTTTTCTCAATTGGCAAAAGGTTCAGCGGATTGTGAACTACAAGGATCCGCAGTAAATGCCTGCTCAGCAGCAATTGTCTACCGAACCAGTGCGTATCGATGCCTGGATTTGGGCGGTCAGGTTGCTGAAAACTCGCTCATTGGCCGCAGATGCGTGCCGTGGCGGCCACGTCAAAGTCAACGGCGAAGCCGTGAAACCCTCAGTTCTGGTCGTCCCAGGGGACAGAGTGCGACTGTGGGCAAACCACCGCGAACACATTGTTGAGGTCACCAAGACGGTGAAGAAGCGGGTCGGAGCTCCGGTGGCCAGGCAGTGCTATATCGACCACTCTCCGCCACCGCCTCCGAGGGAGATTCTCGCATCGATGCCGATGCGCGATCGCGGTGCCGGGCGGCCTACGAAGCGCGATCGCCGTCAGCTCGATCGTCTTCGGGGACGTCGCTCATAGGCATCCCGGCCTCCGCTAGTTGCTGCAACCGTGCGCGCAAACGGGCTGGTCGACGCTTCGGGTTATGGCTGGTATCTGCAGTGGCCTTGATGTGCTTTTCACCGCGAGCCGCTAGTAGTAGGTCATCGATAACACGCACATGGCCTGGGTTAAAGCGGTACTTCATGGCCTTGCTTACCGCACTGAGGCGCTGTGGATTAAGTAGCTCTCGCAGCTGCCCGACAGTGCGAATGCCATTGCGCTCCAGCAGTTCTTCTGCCCAGCCGTAATGTTCTGATTTCGATCGGGGCGCATCTGGAAGCAGCATCGTCAGCACGCCGGGTAGGGTTTCCTCAGTCACCACAATGTCATCGGCTGTGGTCTTTGCCGGAGCTGAGGGCTGTTTGCCCTCTCCCTGCGCGGAATCGTCCGGCGTGGATTCCTCCAGCACGGCAACGACTTGGTCGAACTGCTGATCCGCGAGCTCAATAAGGCCAGCGGCCAGCGCAAAAGCTCGATCAATCCGCGGGTCTGTCGCTCCCTCAGGGGCCTTATAGCGAATATCGTGCTCAAATTCCGCCCACGCATGCTGCAGCACAGTGCGCAGTTGCACCTCAAACTGCATATCCGCATATGGAGCTAGCTCTGACGGCGCCGCCGTCGACACCTTGCAGATCAAGTGCTGGGAGCCGTATCCCAACCGGCCGCTGATTCGTGTCTCCGCGGTTTTGTCAATCCTACGCAGCACAGTCAGCGAATCTCCCAGCGCATCCATAATCGCGGGAATCTCCGTCGAATGGTACGTGGTTACACGCACACCGATGATGTCGTGGATACCGTGCCACGGGTCAGGGTAGACGTAGCTGCCATCCGCTTCACGACGCAGGGCCTTCTGCCGCAATGAGCGGAAAGACTTCACCCGCGCCGTGACATTGTCAAACGCCAAACCGGCATCGGAGAGAATCTCTTTAATCGCATCGACAAAGTCCTGCGCGGCGGTGGGGTGCCGAGTTGCCCACGAGTCGTACTTCGACTGCAGCGCACGTGTAACCTCTCGATCCTCCGCCAACTGAGCCTTGCGGGTCTGATCGCGGGAACCGTCGGCAAGCGAATCCTTCATTCGATTAGTCGTCATCGTCCTCGCGTACCAGCAGTGCTACTGGGAAGGAGCTGAACAGAGAAGCCACGGCGATGGTGCCCGACCAGGTATGGCCGGTGAAACGGTCGGTCCAAAATCCCTTGGGAAGTGTCACTGTAGTGTCGCCCCAACCGCCTTCGCGCTGCAGTCCCAGCGGACGGCGCGTCACCAGCGCGATAACATCTTCGGGCTCGCCCTTCGGTCCACGCGCCGCGCCGACCAGATGACGCTCGCC
Organism: Corynebacterium sp. HMSC14H10; assembly: GCF_001807105.1. Taxonomy (NCBI): domain Bacteria; kingdom Bacillati; phylum Actinomycetota; class Actinomycetes; order Mycobacteriales; family Corynebacteriaceae; genus Corynebacterium; species Corynebacterium sp. HMSC14H10. The sequence continues at coordinate 29,870 of NZ_KV787435.1, forward strand.
CACACCAACGGCGAATACTGGCTGGTAGGCACCGCCAACGAAGGACTCCGGGCGTTCCGCACGCAGCTTCACGCCGTGGTGAGTCACCATCAGCTTTGCGACGTCCGCATCGGCATCCGTAAAGTCCTCCGGCAGCTCAGCTGGGTGCTCTGGACTCTTAGTCACCGACGTGACCTCATCGCGGGCAACCTTATCCAGCGCCGCGACGCGCGCATCATAGTCGACGAAGCGGCGGTTGTCGGGATCAACCAGGGAGTCCTCGGTGAACTCCGTCCCCTGGTAGGTATCGGGGATGCCGGGGCCGACAAGCTGGAGGAGCTTGCGCGACAGAGACGTGGTCAGGGCAGCGGGCGCAATGGAGCGGACGAACTCTGTGATGGAGTCGGTCAGGGGGCCGTCGAGAAGCGCGTCAATCCAGCTGCGGATGCCGAGTTCGAACTCCTCGACCGGCTCCGTCCAGGAGGTGTGCACATCTGCCTCGCGGATAGCCTTGATGGCGTAGTCGTGGAGGCGTTCGCGCAGTTCATCGGTAATTACGCCGTCGGTCGGCCAGACTCCGATGATGTTCTGCAGCAGGAAGTAGCCGGTGGCATCGTCCGGGGCGGGGGTGATGGCCATCCAGTTGCGAACATTTTCAGCCCAGTCGCCGGAGACATCGGAGAGCTGGAGAATGCGGGCTCGGACATCTTCGCCGCGCTTGGTGTCGTGCGTGGACAGCGTGGTCATGGTTCGTGGCCAGAGGCGAGCACGTTCCGACTGCAACAGGTGGAATTCCGCTGCCGACATACCGTAGCGACCGAGATCACCGCCAACTTCGTTCAGGCTGATCAGGCGACAGGCGCGGTAGAAGGTGGTGTCTTCGACACCCTTTGCCATGACCGCGCCACAGACCTGCGCGAACCGCGTGGCGGCCTCACCACCGGCTACTAAACCTGCCGAAATGAGGTCGAGAGCAAAGACGCGCGAGGGGAAACGCGCTGCCATTTCGCCAATGACCGTGGAAGCCACTCGCGACAGGGAGACATAGTCCGAACGGTAGACAGGCATGGCAGCGACCAGCTTGCAGATGGTGTCGATAAGTACCTCATCGCTGACGCTGGTACCGCTGATAGACCAGTTATCGCGGCGCAGGGCGCGCGCTAGACGACGGACCTCCGCAGCCAGCTCGTGAGCCGCGACATCGTGCTTGAGAGCCTGCGCAGTTGCCTGCACGGCAGTCTTGTCCCAGGTTGAGCCGGACTGCTGCAGAGCCAACATGCTCATGGCGTCTCGGGAGTCGCGGTTGACGAAGACATTGTCGAACTCACGCAGGGCGTCGTAACCCGTGGTGCCGTCAACCTGGAGCCTCGGATCCAGTGGCTCTTCGGCACCCAGAATCTTCTCGATAACCAGCCACTTGTCATCGCCGAGTAGACGGCGCAGCTCACTGAGGTATCCGAATGGGTTGCTGAGGCCATCCGGGTGGTCAATGCGGACACCGTCAATGATGTCCGCAGCTAGCAGCTCGCGGATGATGCGGTGTGTGTGCTCGAATACCACCGGGTTTTCCTGGCGGATGCCGGCCAGACCGTTGACGCTGAAGAATCGACGGTAGCCAATGACCCCGTCCTTCCAGTACATCAGACGATAGGCCTGGCGATCATGTACTTCCTGCGGGGTGCCGTCCTCGGTGCCGGGGCGCACCGGGAATGTGTTGTCGTAGTAACGCAGAAGTGGCTCGTCGCCAGAGGTGTCGAGCTCCAGCTTGTCGATATCCTCCGGGGATCCCAGAATCGGCAACCCCATCTTGCCGTTGGCACCGTTGTCCTCGTGCCAGTCGATATCGAAGTATGGCTCGAACTGAGAATCCTTGCCATAGGTCAGAACGTCCCACCACCAGGCATTGAGCTTGGGCTCCTCAACACCGAGGTGGTTCGGTACCAGGTCGATAATGATGCCCAGACCGGCCTTGTGCGCCACCTGCGCGAGCTTCTGCAGCTCTTCCATGCCGCCGAGCTCCGGGTTCACTGTCGTCGGATCGATGACATCGTAGCCATGGTTAGACTCCGGTACGGCGGTGAGGATAGGCGACAGATACAGGTGTGAAATTCCGAGGTCTGCCAAGTAGCCGACCTGTTCAGCCGCGTCAGCGAACGTGAAAGCGCGCCCGTTTGGGTCGGCCTTGGGGCCACGGAGTTGGAGACGGTAGGTGGACGTAATTGGTCGGCGACTCATGTTCCCCTTTATACCGCCCACCAGGAAAAGCTGCTGCCTGACCGCTGTGGCAGCAGCTAGCCCCAGAGTCTGCACCCGCCGTCCGAATGCGAATTTTTTCTCGTGAACGTGGCCTAGAAGGGTGGCATTCCGTCATCGCCCGGCAGGGAAGTGGAACCAAACATTGGAACCGACTCACTGGAGTTGTCCCCGGTGCTGGCGCTAGGTGTTCCTTCCGCAGTGTCTCCCGCTTCGGACGCGCCATCCTCTTCCGGATTCAGCCCGAGTGCGGTGAAGAGCTCCTTCTCAGTCCAGATCTGGATTTCCTGGCCTTCGGCCTGCAGCTGTCGAGCCCTCTTCTCCTTCGACGTCACCGAATCCCACGGACCGGCGACCAAAATGGTCGTTTTCTTCGTGACACCCTTATTGATATTCGCACCTGCAAAGGCAATCTTGTCCCACAGAAAGCCCTTGTCATACGGTGCAAAATCACCGGTCAGTGTCACCCGCTGCTGGTACAACAGGCCGCTTGGATCCGCGTCCGGATTCGGGTCTGGAATGGTGTCCGGTGTCTTGGCCGCATCCCATTTCGCATTGCGACGCGGCCGTCGTGACGGCGCGGAACTGCCGGACTGCGCACCAGCACCAGCACCAGTTCCCGCGTTGGTCCCGGCACCAGTGCTGGCGACACCAGCCGGGTCATAGCGCACCATCCGCACTCGTCCACTGCCAATCTGGCCCAAGCTCAGCGAGACCTTCTGGCTCAAATCAGCCACCGATGTTGCGCGCTGCTGCTCCATCAACCACAGCGCTACCTCAGCACATGCGACCGCATCGGCCGTCGCATCATGATGATTCTCCAGCGACGTCCCCGCGGCCTCCGCCAATGTCGGCAGCTTCAAGTTGGGCAGCCCCAACTGCATCTGCCGAGCCCACATATAAGTACACGCAAAATTCAACTTCGGTGCTGGAATGCCTTCCGCCCAGCACGCCCGCGACAGGGCTGTGAAATCAAACCGCGCATTGTGAGCAACTACGTCCAAATCCCCAACGACGTCAACAAACTTCGCCAGCTGCTCCGGAAATGACGGCTCACCGGCCACATCCGCCGCTGTGATGCCATGAATCGCGACATTGGCTTCATCAAAATACTCCAGCCCCTTTGGCGGACGGCACATCCAGGAATAACGATCCGTCACCTTCCCGCCACGCACGACCGCAACACCAAGCTGAATAATCGAGCCGGTGTCTTCGTTCGCTGTCTCTACATCGAACGCCGCAAACGGTGCGATGTCTGACACCGCAACCTCATCCCCAGTAGGAAGCGGTGCAAAAGGCACAGAGTGCTTTACGACGTCGCCCGCGCCCTCAACCACACTCACGCCTTCGGTGACCGCCGCGCGCTGTGCCACCCACGGCATCAACGTGGAAGTAAAAGCATCTGCTGAGTTGTAGAACTCCGGATTCTTGGCCATCTCCGCCACGAGGTCTGCCAGCAACTGCGCTGCTGCCTGACGATGAGACATCACACGGGCCTTTGGCAAAGCTACTCCGAGGTCTACCGTGCCGGGGAAGAAGCGGTTGGCCGGAGTGTAGACACCGTTTTTACTTGCCGATGCGACCTCGGCAACGTCGGCAAGCGGGAGGGGCTTCGCGGGGGCGGTGCTAGCCGTGTTGATGGTGTGGGTAAGGTGGAGCCCATCTGCGGTAATAGTCACCGTGTCGCCGGTGAGCTCGAAGACGACGGCGGGCTCGGAGGATGGCGTGGTCGTAGTCATGCACTAGATGGTAGCGCCGATGGCGGATTGAGCCCCATAGAGGCTGCGGTACCTGCGGCTGTCGCCGAGTACATGTGGCTTCCGACAATGTGGAAATGTCCACAGAAATAGGAATATTTATGGAGTGTTCGGACAGTGGGGGTGTCTGTACCCCTGAAAACCACATGTTTTGGGAGATTAAATGTCCGGATGCATTTTGAGCGGGCGCTCCTTATACTTTTCGACGAACGGCGGTAACTGGTCGTTCGAGCTTTCGAGCTCAAGCGAAGGGCAAAGCGGAAACAACGTATGCCAGTGAAGCGATGAAATAAGGAGTAAACATTTTGAGCACGCATCCTGTGCACCCTGGTTCTATCTTGAACGATAATTTCCTCGAGCCGCGACACCTCTCTATCTACCGACTGGCTCTTGCCATCGGCGTGCCAAGCTCAACTCTGGAGCGCTTTCGCACCGGCCGCACTGCGGTCACTACTGACCTCGCAAATCGACTGTCCGACTACTTTGACACCGAGCCGGAGTACTGGTTGAACTCTCAGGCGGAGTTCAATATGCGCGCATCTGCGTAAGAAGACTTCACGCCAGCTCGGCTCCCGCGGTGCTGTGTTGACCCAAACCCTGTTTTGAGTTGAACTCAGAGCCGAAAAATCCCCTGTCAGTGGAAGAAAAGTCTTCCGCCGACAGGGGATTTTTGTGTAGGAACAAACCCAGGCCCAGGCCCCTACACCCAACGCGGATGCGGCTAGTGCCGCTCGATCAGCACGATGGTAGAACGGGCTGGCACGCGGAGCTCGCCTTCTGGCTCAACGATGCGCTCGCGGGTCGGGCGACCCGTGATCTCTGTGGTGTCGATGATGACTTCCCAGCTGTGTGCGTATTCGGTGCCCGGAATTTGGAACATGATGTCTTCGTGGTGGGCGTTGAAGCACAGCAGGAAGGAGTCATCTTCAATCCTGTGACCTCGGCGATCAGGCTCAGTGATGGCATCGCCGTTGAGCCAGACCATCAACGACTTGCCGAAGTCGAAGTTCCAGTCATCGGTCGTCATGACACGACCCTCATAGGTCAGCCAGGCAATGTCACGATCGTCGGTTTCCGCACCGAGCGGGCCACCGCGCAGGAACCGGCGGCGTCGGAAGACTGGGTGCTCCGCACGCAGCTCAGTCAGGAACTGGGTGTATTCGACCAGTTCAGAGTTGGTACGAGTCTGATTCCAGTCGACCCAGGCCAAACGGTTGTCCTGGCAGTAGACGTTGTTGTTGCCCTTCTGGCCACGTCCCATTTCGTCACCGTGGCTAATCATCGGAGTGCCCTGGGACAGCAGGAGAGTGGTCAGGAAGTTACGACGCTGGCGGGCGCGCAGCGAAATGATGCGCTCGTCGTCGGTCGGGCCTTCCACACCGCAGTTCCACGAACGGTTGTGGGACTCGCCATCGCGGTTGTCCTCGCCGTTGGACATATTGTGCTTCTCGTTGTAGCTGACCAAGTCGTTGAGGGTGAAACCGTCATGCGCGGTCACGAAGTTAATCGACGCAGTTGGGCGGCGGTCATTGTTTGCATACAGGTCCGAGGAACCGGTGATACGTGAAGCGAACTCGCCGAGCGTGGATGGCTCACCGCGCCAGAAGTCGCGAATAGTGTCACGGTACTTACCGTTCCATTCAGTCCACTGCGGTGGGAAGTTGCCGACCTGGTAGCCGCCTTCGCCGACATCCCACGGCTCTGCGATGAGCTTGACCTGGCTGACAATCGGATCCTGCTGCACCAAGTCAAAGAAGGCGGAGAGGCGATCGACATCGTGGAATTCTCGAGCCAAGGTGGAGGCCAAATCGAAGCGGAAGCCGTCGACATGCATCTCGGAGACCCAGTAACGCAGCGAATCCATAATCAGCTGCAGGGAGTGCGGGTGGCGCACATTGAGGGAGTTACCGGTACCGGTGTAGTCCATGTAGTGCTGGCGATCGCCTTCGACCAGGCGGTAGTAGGCCTCGTTGTCGATGCCTCGGAAGCAGATGGTTGGGCCCATGTGGTTGCCCTCGGCGGTGTGGTTGTAGACCACGTCGAGGATGACCTCAATGCCCGCATCGTGAAATGCGCGCACCATGCCCTTGAACTCGCTGACTGCGCCACCTGGCTTTTGGGAAGCCGAGTAGTCCTGGTGCGGTGCCAGGAAGCCGAAGGTGTTGTAGCCCCAGTAGTTGCGCAGCCCCTTTTCGCGCAGGTGGTCGTCCTGGAGGAACTGGTGGACCGGCATCAGTTCGATAGCCGTGACACCAAGGTCCTTGAGGTAGTCAATAATCGCCGGATGCGCGAGACCGGCATAGGTACCACGTAGCTCCTCCGGGATATCCGGGTGAGTCATGGTCATGCCCTTGACGTGGGCTTCGTAAATCACGGTCTCGTTGTACGGCGTGCGAGGTGCGCGGTCAGCGCCCCAGTCGAAGAATGGGTTGATGACCACGGAGGTCATGGTGTGTCCCAGGCTGTCCTCGGTGTTGCGCTTCGAGTGGTCATGAATGTCATAGTTGAACAGTGATGGGTGACCGTCGAATTCGCCGTCGAAAGCCTTGGCGTATGGGTCGACCAGCAGCTTGTTGGGGTCGCAACGCTTACCGTTGGCCGGATCGAATGGGCCGTGTACGCGGTAGGCGTAGCGCTGGCCCGGCATGATGGACGGGATGTAGCAGTGCCAGATATGCGCATCGACTTCTTCCAACTCAATGCGTGTTTCTTCGCCTTCGGCGCTAATCAGACAAAGCTCAACCTTTTCCGCAACGTCGGAAAAGAGTGCAAAGTTGGTGCCAGCGCCGTCGTAGGTAGATCCGAGCGGGTAAGGCTCACCCGGCCATACTTGATAATCGCCGACTGTATTTGCTTGGTTCATGTGACTACCTTAACCGTTTTGTAAAAAACATGAGCCTTTTTCGGTCCCGTGTGGGCGCGCCATCCGTCCCATCTGTCGAGCGCACTTCGCAAAAACGACCCCCAAGGAAAAATTCGAGTCGAACGATTAAGAGCATAAACTTCGCGTGAAAATAAGTATTTAACCCTGCAAGTGGGCAATTTGACACTCTAAACGCACCTTGGCGGGCGCCGAATCACCAATATTCGCGGTCACCAACGCGCGAAGATTCCCAAAGGCCTTTACTTTTGGAATTATGAGTCCACGAACCATTGGTGTAACGGAAGTAGCGTTCCGAGACGCTCATCAGAGCCTCATGGCAACGCGAATGGCTATGGAAGACATGGTCGATGTCTGTGAAGAAATGGACAAGGCCGGTTTTTGGAGTGTGGAGTGCTGGGGTGGCGCAACCTTCGACGCTTGCATTCGCTTCCTCAACGAAGACCCCTGGGAGCGACTGCGGACATTCCGCAAACTGATGCCGAACAGCCGCCTGCAGATGCTGCTGCGCGGTCAGAATCTCCTCGGCTACCGCCACTACGAGGACATGGTGGTTGACAAGTTCGTCGAAAAGTCCGCTGAAAACGGCATGGACGTATTCCGTGTTTTCGACGCCCTCAACGATCCACGCAATCTCGAGCACGCCATGCGCGCGGTCAAGAACGTCGACAAGCACGCGCAGGGCACGATCTGCTATACGACGTCTCCGCTTCACGACGTCGACGGGTACGTTAAGCTCGCTGGTCGTCTACTGGATATGGGGGCGGACTCCATTGCGTTGAAGGACATGGCAGCGCTGCTGAAACCTCAGCCGGCTTACGACATCATCCGCGGCATCAAGGAAGCTTACGGCGAGGACACCCAGATTAACGTCCACTGTCACTCGACCACCGGTGTCACGATGGTGACTTTGATGAAAGCCATCGAAGCTGGTGCGGATGTCGTGGACACGGCAATTTCGTCGATGTCGCTGGGCCCGGGGCACAACCCGACCGAGTCGCTGGTGGAAATGTTGGAGGGAACCGACTACACCACCGACCTGAACATGGATAACCTGATCACCATTCGTGACCACTTCCGCAAGGTGCGTCCGAAGTACGCAGAGTTCGAGTCGAAAACCCTGGTCAATACCGACATTTTCATGTCGCAGATTCCTGGTGGCATGTTGTCGAACATGGAAAACCAGCTCAAGGCCCAAGGCGCGGGTGACCGCGTCGAAGAGGTTATGCGTGAGGTACCGATTGTCCGAAAGGACGCCGGTTACCCGCCGCTGGTGACTCCGAGCTCGCAGATCGTCGGCACGCAAGCTGTGTTTAACGTGCTGATGGGACGCTACAAGGTTATGACGGCTGAGTTCGCTGACCTCATGCTCGGCTATTACGGGCAGTGCCCGGGTGAGCGCAACCCAGAGCTGATTAAGCAGGCAGCGGAACAGACTAAGAAGGAAGAAATCACTGTTCGTCCGGCTGATCTCCTCGAGCCAGAGTGGGACGACCTGGTCGAGCAGGCCAAGGAGCTCGACGGTTACAACGGCACCGCCGAGGACGTCCTGACCAACGCACTGTTCCCATCCGTCGCACCGGGATTCTTCACCACGCGCGGCGAAGGGCCGAAGAACGTCGGTAAGACTGCCGAACAGCTCAAGCGCGAGGCGGAGCAGGCCTCAGGTGCTGCCAATGCCATTCGCGAGCCAATTCGCTACAAGGTCACCGTTGGCGGTCGTTCGCAGACCGTCCAGGTGGAACCCGCCTAGGAACATCGGGAGAAGAGATAGCAATGTCGCAAAGTTCAGCAAACCAGCCGAATTCGGCGGATGCCGTCGCGCCGGGCGTCGATGCCTCGATGGCGGAGCGCCTGGATTATTTGGATGCTCAGCGTCGCCGTGTTGAGTCCGGTGGCGGTGAAGCCCGCCAGGCCAAGCAGCACGAACGTGGGAAGATGACTGCCCGCGAGCGTATCGACAACTTCGTCGACGAGGGCACTTTCCGTGAAACCGGGATGTTCATGACTCACCGCACCACCGACTTCGGCATGGATACTGCCGACGCGCCTGCCGACGGCGTGGTCACCGGCACTGCCGCGGTTCTCGGCCGGGCAGTGCACGTGGCCTCCCAGGACTTCACGGTCATGGGTGGCTCCGCTGGTGAAACGCAGTCCCGCAAGGTTGCGGCCACCATGCGCGCTGCTGCCGACAACGGCACTCCGTTCGTGTTTATCAACGACTCCGGTGGTGCTCGCATTCAAGAGGGGATTGACTCTCTGTCGGGCTACGGCCAGGTCTTCTACAACAATGTCTGGCTTTCCGGTCTGGTGCCGCAGATTTCCATCATTGCAGGCCCATGTGCTGGAGGCGCTGCCTACTCGCCAGCGCTGACCGACTTCATCATTCAGACTCGCAAGGCACAGATGTTCATCACCGGCCCGGGCGTTATTAAGTCTGTGACCGGCGAGGAAGTCACCTCCGAGCAGCTCGGTGGCGCTGATGCGCACATGGCCAAGGCCGGCAATATTGACTTCGTTGCCGACGATGACGAGCAGGCCATCCTGATTGCGCAGAAGCTATTAAGCTTCCTGCCACAGAACAACACGGAAGAGCCACCAATCGTGGATCCGGTATTCGACGCCGAGCCGGATCCAGAGCTCCGCGACATCGTCCTCGTCGATGGCAAGAAGGGCTACGATGTCCGCGAGGTCATCATCCGTATCGCCGACAATGGCGATTTCCTCGAGTGCCAGGCGGGTTTTGCCACCAACCTGGTTGTCGGCTTTGGTCGAGTTTTGGGCCGTACCGTGGGCTTTGTCGCCAACCAGCCGAACGTGATGTCCGGTGTGCTGGACATCAATTCCTCGGACAAGGGCGCAAAGTTCATCCGCTTCTGCAATGCCTTTAACATCCCGCTGGTCACCCTGGTTGACGTTCCTGGCTTTATGCCGGGCGTCACCCAGGAGCATGGCGGCATCATCCGCCACGGCGCAAAGATGCTTTACGCATACTCCGCAGCGTCTGTGCCCAAGGTGACCGTCGTCATGCGTAAGGCCTACGGCGGTGCGTACCTGGCGATGTGCTCGAAGGACCTCGGCGCGGACTACGTATTCGCATGGCCGACTGCGGAAATTGCGGTGATGGGCGCAGAGGGTGCGGTCAACGTGGTCTTCCGAAAGGAAATTGCCGCCGCGGGCGACGAGGAAGAGCAGGCGCGCGTGCGCGACGAGCGTATCGCCGAATACAAGACACGCTTCTCGACGCCGTATGTCGCCGCCTCGCGCGGACTGGTCGACGACGTGATTGACCCGGCGGAAACCCGCCTGCGTGTGGCTGACGCACTGTCGGTTCTGCGTAACAAGCGCGAGGTTCGCCCGGCCAAGAAGCACGGATTGGGGCCACAGTAATGTCTGACGGCATCGGTGAGATTAAGGAGCTGCGAGCGCTCGTCGCTGAACTGACCGACCGGTTGGATGCGACCTCGACAAGCTTGCAGAAGGCCACGGCACGACTGAATCAGGCAGAGAGCGAGTTGGCTGAACTGCGCAAACGCGTGGACGCAGATATCCCCGAGGATACTGTCATCGCCATTTCGGCAGCGGTGTCTGCGTACCTGGGCAATCGCGGCAAGGTGAAGGCAATTCGATACAACCGCCATAAGACGTGGGCTGCGCAGGGACGCCAGATCCAGCAGCAGCGCAACCTGCGTTAGTTGGAAATTTTCGATAACCGACTTAATTGAGTCTGACTCATTGACTTTTGCTACGTGAGGATTGTTGAGCCATGAAATTGAAAGTGACTGTCGGCGGCATTGCCTACGATGTCGACGTTGAAGTAGTTGAGGAGCCCAAGCGTCTTTCGCCCATCGTGTTGGGTGGATCGTCGAGCGCTTCCGTTGAGCCGGCCACCGCTAGTGTCTCGGGTGTCTCCGCCAATTCGGTGGTGGCGCCACTGGCAGGTTCGGTCAGCAAGATTTTGGTCGAGGAAGGCCAGAAGATTGAGGCTGGGGAGGTGCTGCTCATTCTCGAGGCAATGAAGATGGAAACCGAGATTACGGCCCCGGCTGCAGGCACCGTCGGCTCTATTCATGTTGAAGTCGGCGACGCAGTGCAGGGCGGCCAGGGACTCGTCTCGATTGATTAGCCGCATTAGCCGGGGGTAAAGATTTTGGGGTGAAGTCTTTCTAGCCCCGGTTGCTGGAAATACTTAAGGTTGCCTTAATATTTTCCTTATGAATGCCGTTCTTCTCGCCGTTTTGGTGATGCTAATCCTGGCAGTCTGCCGGGTACACGTTGTGCTAGCGCTGTTTATTGGCGCCTTAGTCGGTGGTCTTTCCGCCGGTATGGGGCTCGATGCCACAATGGTTGCCTTCCAGGAAGGCCTCTCTGGTGGTGCGAAGATTGCCCTGAGCTATGCCATGCTGGGTGCCTTTGCCATGGCAGTGGCATCCTCCGGGCTGCCCAAACTGCTGGCCGATTGGCTGATTGCCAAGATCGGCACAGAGGATGAAGGCGCTAAATCTAAGGCAGAGGCATGGACCAAGTGGGGCATGGTCGCCGGCATTTTGGCCATGGCGATCATGTCGCAGAACCTCATCCCAGTTCACATTGCGTTTATCCCGCTGATTATTCCGCCGCTGTTGCCGGTATTTAACCGCCTCAACATCGACCGTCGAATGATTACCAGTGTGATGACCTTCGGTTTGGTCACCACCTACATGTGGGTTCCGGTCGGATTCGGTTCTATCTTCCTGAACGACATCCTGCTGGGGAACATCGAGAATGCTGGCCTTGATGTTTCCAATATCAACATCATGATGACGATGGGCATCCCGGCTCTCGGCATGCTGGCCGGTCTGGCCATTGCCGTATTTTTCTCCTACCGGAAGCCACGGCATTACGAAGATCGGCCGATTGCCCAGTCCTCACACGCAGAAACCCAGTCTGACGAACCGGTGTCGAAGTACCGAGTTATCGTTGCTCTCGTTGCAATCGTGGTGACTTTCGTCGTCCAGATTGTGATGAATTCTATGGAGACCGATGCCGATCCGTTGCTGATTGGTGCACTCACTGGTCTGGCAATCTTCATGCTCACCGGTGCCGTGCGCTGGCGTGAGGCGGACGACGTGTTCACCGCCGGTATGAAGATGATGGCCCTGATTGGTTTCATCATGATTTCCGCACAGGGCTTCGCCTCGGTGATGTCGGAGTCCGGCCAGATCGAGCCGCTGGTGACCGCTACTGCAGAGCTGTTTGCGGGCAACAAGCCTGCCGCTGCATTCGCCATGCTGGTCGTTGGTCTGGTGGTCACGATGGGTATTGGTTCGTCCTTCTCGACGCTGCCGATTATCGCCATCATCTATGTGCCGTTGTGTGTATCGCTGGGCTTCTCGCCGATGGCTACCGTCGCCATCATTGGTACTGCAGGTGCTCTGGGCGATGCTGGTTCGCCGGCATCGGACTCGACGCTCGGCCCGACGATGGGTCTCAATGCCGACGGGCAGCACGACCACATTCGCGATTCGGTTATTCCGACCTTCCTGCACTTCAACCTGCCGCTGCTGGCAGCTGGTTGGGTAGCAGCTCTGGTGCTCTAGCGCCGCGGCTTGACCGTGAGTGTGATTGCTCCAGCGGGGCTTAATGACCTGCGATTCCCTTAGTCCCCGCAACCCCCGCAATTCCGGCGATAAAGAGCTCGGTTCCCAGTGCAATGCGCTGGCGGCCGAGCTCTTTTGCCTGTGCAGCAGCATCTTCAGAGGAAGTCTCGACCTCAAGATCCTTATCATCGGCGTTCTCGCCACTGGTGTCGCCCTTGTTGGAAACGCCCTTGGCGCCGTTCAGGTCAAGCGCGATGGCTGTCTGCTGGTCGACTGTCGCACCGAGAATGAAGTACACGAGGACAGACGCGGTATCAGCCGCTGAGGGGGTGTTAATGGAGGTTTCGGGTGCATTCTCCAGGGCGTCGGCAAGCAGTTGTTCGGGGCGAATCGTGGCGGTGCCCGTAGCGAGTGCGGCCGAGACGACCTCGGCGCCATCCCGATGAGCGGTGAGGCAGGAGTAGAGCAGCTCGGCGACGGCTTCGATGTCGGCACGCCAATCGCCGGTGGCGGAAAACTCTGTGCAGGGAGCCAAGATGCGGTCAGCGACGGCACCCAGCAGTGCCTGCTTGGAAGGGTAGTGCCAGTACATTGCGCCAGCGGCGGTACCCAAGTGGCGAGTCAGGCGGCGGATCGTGAGATCGCCGAGTCCGTACTCGTTGAGAATGGTAAGAGCTGCGTCGACAATGATGTCCTTGGTCAATTGCACACTGCCTACCGTAGACGAAAGAAGAATCATCTGGAAGATGCCTTAAGGCTGAGATGCGGAGCGTAAATCCGCGACACGACGGGAATTGAACCCTGTTCGACATTCTGTAGCTGCGGTATTAAGTTTGATAACTGAACAACTTCTGAAACGGTGTTCAAGTTTTATCCCCAGCCTCAAGGAGCGTCACCCCCATGACTCAACAGCAGCAGGACATTTTGGAACTCGCCCGAGAAAAGGTGCTCGGCCGCGGTGAGGGGCTGAACTATGAGGAGACCCTGGCAGTTCTCAATCTCGATGACGACAGCATCGAGGATCTGCTGGCGCTGGCTCACGAGGTGCGCTTGAAGTGGTGCGGCGAAGAGGTCGAGGTTGAAGGCATTATCTCGCTGAAGACTGGCGGCTGCCCAGAGGACTGCCACTTCTGTTCGCAGTCGGGTCTGTTCGAGTCCCCGGTGCGTTCGGCATGGCTGGATATCCCGGCGCTGGTGGACGCCGCTAAGCAGACCGCAAAGTCGGGTGCGACTGAGTTCTGCATCGTTGCTGCAGTAAAGGGGCCGGACGAGCGACTGCTCAGCCAGATGGAACAGGCTGTCGCCGCCATTCAGGCAGAGGTGGACATTAATGTGGCCGCCTCTATGGGCATTCTGACGCAGGAGCAGGTGGATCGCCTGGCCAAGGCTGGTATTCACCGCTACAACCACAACCTCGAGACCGCCAAGAGCTACTTCCCGCAGGTCGTGACCACCCACACTTGGGAAGAGCGCCATGACACCCTGCGCATGGTCGGCGAAGCCGGTATGGAGGTCTGCTGTGGCGGCATCCTGGGTATGGGAGAGACCCTTGAGCAGCGTGCCGAGTTCGCTCAGGACCTGGCAGCCCTCAACCCGACCGAGGTGCCGATGAACTTCCTCGACCCGCGCCCGGGCACTCCGTTCGCCGGTCGCGAGCCGATGCCAGCCAAGGACGCACTGCGTGCCATCGGTGCCTTCCGTCTGGCACTGCCGAAGACCATCCTGCGTTTTGCTGGCGGTCGTGAGCTCACCCTGGGCGACCTGGGCGCAGAAAAGGGGCTGCTCGGCGGTATCAACGCTGTCATTGTCGGTAATTACCTGACCACTCTGGGCCGTCCGGCGGAGCAGGATCTGGACATGCTTGGCAAGGTACGACTCCCAATTAAGGCCCTCAATGCAACTGTCTAAGCCTCGGACATCTAGCCCGCGCTCGCCGCGGAGTAAGAAAGTCGACTCCACAGAGCTGCTCCAGGCCATGGTGCTGGGAGATGAGCCCAAGTTCGATCCTTTTACCGGCGCCGACCTCGAAGCTGGTGAAGTGCGCGAACGCTCCTATGGTGCAAAAGCTGGACTGGAGGCGCCTCGGTTCTGCCAGCTCTGTGGGCGCCGGATGGTGGTGCAGGTGCGTCCGGACGGCTGGACTGCAAAGTGCTCGCGCCACGGCGAAGTGGACTCCGTTATGTTGGAGCAGCGATAAAAGGTGCTGGTTGTGCAAGTGCGCCGTTCAGGCGCGCTAGTACTGGATGCGCGCCGTGAGGTAAGTTTGTCAACTATGACTATGAAAAATACCCGAGTCCCACACGTTGAAAAGCAGAGCGTGGCAATGGCCTCGGGTATTGTTCTCTTCTCCGTTGTAACGGGAGCGATAACGGGAGTGGCCTGGGCGTTTCTGCGACCCAAGCAGCAAGTGCAAATGCTCCCCAATAACCAACTAGCGATTATTCAGGAAACCGTTGACGCTGGTTTTATTGGGCTGCTCTGGTTTGTTGCTGTCACTGCCCTCAGCGGCCTGGTGCTGGGAATCACTACCTTCCGAAACCGTGCCATCACGACCCCTGCACAGATGCTCACAGCAATTGGATGGGCAGGTTTCTCCGCGTTGATGAGCGCAGCAGTGACGTACCTTGTCGGTCAGTCGGTTGCGGCATTGCTCCAGCCGGATCTGGCGGGAATGCAGCCGGGCGATAAGTTCGCGGTGATTCCGGACTTCAAAACCTATGTAGCACTGCTGGTCGCGCCACTGGTTGCCATGCTCGCACTGTGGTCCCGGGTGTTGTTCCAAACGGACTTCACGGAAGGCAACGAGAGCGCTGCGGACAATGCTACGGACGCAGATTCGGTCACTAAGTGAGACAGTGAGGTTCTGCGCGGGGGCCGTCGTAAAGCACTACTTCCTACTGAACAGGGGTAGTTATTGGGAAATAGGCTTATACAAGCCTTACAATTTTGGGAAATAGGCTCGTCCTCGATGCCGGTATTCGCCCCGTTTTAGGGGCATTTTCGATATTGTGTGGCGAGCTTAGGTCTCTTGCACTTGCCCGTTTGAGTCCGCTGCGAATGCCTCCGGGGATCGTTGCCGGTAACGGTGACGGCGTTTTCTCCGGTCGTAGCCACAGCCCATTGAAGTAAGGACGTAGTTTTCCGTGAATACCAGCCTTGCGGCCAATGCTTCCAGCCTGCCGCGCCTTGAATCGGATCTGTACGAATCGGTAGTCGATAAAGATGGCCGCTACGGTGGCGTAATTGCAGATGAGCGCTGGGCTCAGGAGATTAAGCGCCTCGCCCGCGAACGCAATGCCGTAATTCTTGCGCACAACTACCAGCTGCCGGAGATTCAGGATATTGCCGATTACACCGGCGATTCCCTCGGGCTTTCCCGCATCGCTGCGGAAACCGATGCCGATGTCATCGTTTTCTGTGGTGTCCACTTCATGGCGGAAACCGCCAAAATTCTGAGCCCTGAGAAGACTGTCCTTATTCCGGACGAGCGCGCCGGCTGCTCCCTGGCGGACTCCATCACTGCAGACGAACTGGCCGAGTGGAAGGCTGAGAATCCCGGCGCACTGGTGGTCAGCTACGTCAACACCACGGCAGACGTAAAGGCTCTGACCGACATCTGCTGTACTTCCTCCAACGCCGTCGACGTGGTCAAGTCCATCCCGGAAGACCAAGAGATCCTGTTCAACCCGGATCAGTTCCTCGGCGCACACGTTCGCCGTGAGACCGGCCGCGACAACATCAAGGTATGGGCTGGTGAGTGCCACGTCCACGCCAACATCAACGGTGAGGAACTCGCGCACCGCGCGGAAGAGAACGCCGATTCGCAGCTGTTCATCCACCCGGAGTGCGGTTGCGCGAACTCTGCGATTTACCTCGCGGGTGAAGGCACTATTGAGCCGGAGCGCGTGCAGATGCTCTCCACCGGCGAGATGCTGACCGAGGCGCAGAAGCTGAAGGAGAACGAGCCCAACGGCAAGGTGCTCGTGGCCACTGAGGTGGGCATGCTCCACCAGCTGCGCAAGGCCGCACCGGATGTCGACTTTGAGCCAGTCAACGACCGCGCTTCCTGCTCGTACATGAAGCTCATCACCCCGGCGGCTCTGCTGCGCTGCCTCGTTGAGGGCACCGATGAGGTCGACGTCGCCCCTGAGGTCGCCGACAAGGCGCGCGCCTCGGTCGAGCGCATGATCGCCATCGGTAATCCAGGCGGGGGCGAGTAACACGTTTGGTCTGCGCCCATCATTCGACAGTTGGACACTGACGTGTGACTTCCTCGTCATCGGCGGGGGAGTCGCAGGGCTCAGTGCTGCGCGTAGGGCCCTTGAGCTCGGCCTCGACGTGCTGGTTATCGACAGCGTCGAGTGGCGGGTCGGTGCCCGCAAACAGCTGCGTTTCGCCGATGCCGCCACGAATCTCGCACAGGGCGGGCTCGCGGTCGTCGGGCTTGACGACGACCCCAGCGGCCGTGTGGCCAATGGGTTCGACGACACCACTGATTCCCATATCGCGGACACCATCGATGCCGGTGCCGGCCACTGCGATGAAGGGGCCGTGGCTTCTATCATCCGTGCCGGCGCTGCGGCGACCGAGTGGCTGATTGGGCTAGGCGGCACATTTGACCCGGCGCCGGATAACCCGGCCGTATATTCCCGCACCAAAGAGGGCGGACACCACGCGCGGCGCATCATTCATGCCGGTGGTGACGCCACTGGTGCTGAAATTGAGCGCGCCCTAGAAGCCTCAGTTACCGGCGTGCGAGTACTGCAGAACGCTACAGCGCGCCAGCTCATCGTTGGCAAAGACGGCCGCGTGCTGGGGGCGCTGGTAGCGGATCCCCGCGGTGGCGGCGCTATTCGCGCAGGTGCAACTCTGCTGGCTACCGGTGGCGTGGGGCATATTTACCGCGCGACCACGGCGCCCTCGGGCGCCCGCGGTGAGGCTATCGGCATGGCCTCCGACGCTGGCGCGGAGATTCGTGACATGGAGTTTATCCAGTTCCACCCGACAGTGCTCTATGACGAGCGCTCGGCATCAGACGGCACCGGCCGACGCCATCTCATCAGCGAGGCTGTCCGTGGTGAAGGAGCCATCCTCGTCGATTCCCGGGGAAACAGTGTGACCGCCGGCGTTGACCCTCGCGGGGACCTGGCTCCGCGCGATATCGTCTCGCGCGCCATCGCGACTCGCATGCGCCAGCTCGGCGAGGACCATGTCTTCCTCGACGCACGTCACATCGACAACTTCGCCGTCCGCTTTCCGACGATTACAGCGGGCCTGACCGCAGCGGAGATTGATCCGACCAAGGACCTCATTCCCGTGGCCCCGGCGGTCCACTACACCTGTGGTGGCATTGCCGTCGACCCATTCGGTGCAACTTGCGTGCCGGGTCTCTTTGCAGCCGGTGAATGCTCCGCGACGGGGCTGCACGGTGCCAACAGGTTGGCTTCCAATTCGTTGCTGGAAGGACTGGTCGTCGGCAAGCGGGTGGCCGAAAAAGTCGCTGAAACACACGCTGTGCCGGTCGGGGACGAGGAATTCGCAGCGGCGGTTGAAGGCCTGCCGCAGCCACGGCCGGAACTGGAACCGCGCCAGCTTTTCCGGTTGCAGACTGCGATGCAGGAAGGTGCTGGTGTAACGCGCAATGAGCAGAGTTTGCGGCAGGCTTTGGCGGTTATCGATCGGCTCCCGCAATCGGTTCAGGTCGTAGCCGCAAGGAAAGTTGTCGAAGCGGCATTGGCACGACCATATACTTTGGGGTGCCACACTTGGTTTGAAAAGGACAGGGATTAGCTAGCCATGACTCTTGAGAAGGACACTCTGCGCGGGGTGCTGAACGAAAACATCACCCGCGGACTCATTCGGACGGCACTGCAGGAAGATATGAGCTTCGGGCCGGATGTGACCTCGCTGTCGACAGTCTCGGCAGCTGCGCAGGCACGCGCCCGGCTGGTGGCCCGGCAAGAGGGCGTTATCGCGGCTATCGATGCGGTGGAGTGGACGCTGCAGGAGGTCATCTCGGGTGAGTTCACCGTCGAAAAGCACGTTGAAGATGGCACCCTGGTGCGTCCTGGCACAGTGCTGGCAACGATTTCTGCGCCGACTCGGGGGTTGCTGACTGCTGAGCGGACAATGCTGAATATCCTCACGCACGCCAGTGGTGTAGCTACTGCGACGCGCCAGTGGGCTGACGCAATCGTTGGCACCGGTGCGCGGGTGCGAGATTCCCGAAAGACACTGCCGGGTCTGCGCAACCTGGAAAAGTATGCGGTGACCTGCGGTGGTGGAATTAACCACCGCTATGCATTGGGCGATGAGGCACTGATTAAGGACAACCACGTGGTGGCCGTCGGTTCCGTGTCCGGTGCGTTGAAGAGGGTGCGGGCTCAGTATCCGGAGCTGCCGTGCGAGGTGGAAGTCGATACCCTCGCACAGCTCGATGAAATCCTGCCGATGAAGCCGGACATCGTCATGCTGGACAACTTCGAGGTCTGGGAGACCCAGATCGCGGTGCAGCGCCGCTCGCAGATTTCTCCGGCCACCCAGCTGGAGTCCTCTGGTGGACTGACCATCGATGTGGCTCGTGAGTACGCGTCCTGTGGTGTCGATTACCTGGCTGTGGGCGCGCTGACCCACTCGGCCAAGGTGTTCGATGTCGGACTCGACTTCGACGAGCAGTAGCTGAATCAGCCCCGGTTTCGCCTCGTAGCTTCGCCTACAGGCGACGGGCAATCTCTGCCCCAATCTCGCTTAGTGCCGACCCCCAGCGCTCCCGTGATTGCTCATCACAGGTTTCCTGTGCGCGGTAAAGCGCCTTCTCCGCAGCACCGACATCGCCCAAATGCAGGTGGCACTGTGCAATTTGTGCAAGCAGAGGCACGGCCTGGATATTGAGCTTGTCGGACTGGAAAAGTCCCGCCGCTAACTCCAGGTGATCAATGGCGCGCCCCTGATGTCCTCGACGAATCTCTGCCTGGCCGTTCAAGGTGTGCCACATCGCCCAGCGCAAGTGGCGCGGTGGGGTGTCCGCGGTCGGCTCGAAGCCGTCTTTTTCCAGGTTATCCAGCAGATCCAACCAATCCGCGGCCTTGTCCATCAGCTTTGGTGCAGAGCCACGGATGGGGCGCCCCAGACTGTCGGTCTGCGGGGCATCAGCCTTGTCGCCGAGTTCCTCGAACCCCTGCATCAGAGTTAGGGCTGCTTCCCAGAGGTTGTTTTCCTCAGCCAATGCCGTGGCGGCGTCGAAAAGCTGCTGCGGGCTAGAAGTCGCGGAATCACCAGAAGTAGTCATGACCTAACACTCTACTTTGTGTCACCGCCAGTACCGAAGTGGGCGGGGCGCTAGTATTCGTCGTCAAGCGACTGAATGATGATGACGTCAAGGGCATCGAGAACAGGATGGCCTTCCCACACGTCGCGGGGCAGAAGCTCTTCGACGCGCCGAGCATAGGCGGCGGCTCCGTCGGAATCACCCGCGTCGAGACGGTAGCGAACCCCCGCCAGCAGCGCGCGGGCGGCTTCCTCGCCATCGCCGGACTGCAGGTAGCCCTTCGCGGCGGCTTCCACATGGTTGATAGCCAACGTGTCGCGGCCAGCGGAGTAGAAGACGTAGGCGGCATCGTCGTGCCAGTCGGCGAGTGACCAGTCGTCGGAGATGAGCTTCTGAGAACGCAGCAGAAGGTCCTCAGCCTCGTTGAGCGTGTGGTCAATGGCGGCGGAAGCGTCCTCAGAGACGATCTCGGCGGTGAATTCGGAGCCCTCTTCGGAAATGACCAGGTCAATGACATGAATGATGGAACGCGCAGCCTGGCGGTAGGCCTTGGCCGCGCCCTTGGTATCGCCGTTGCGTTCAAGGTGCTCGCCGTGTTCGATGAGCAGCTTTGCCGCCTGGCGGGGATTATTGCCGAGCCCCGCGGCTGTGGAGGCAATAGAAAACGCCGCGTCGGTGCGTTCTTCATCGGCGGTAAATGCTGACCAGTGCGCAACTGGTTCGGCAAAGCGCAGCGCCTCGTCAACCTCGTCGGCATCGAGGAGACTGCGGGCCAAAACGAGCTGGATATCCATGGTGATGGGGTTGACCGGCATGCCCTCGGCGCTGGCGAGCGCGCGGCGAGCAAATTCGGCGGATTCCGCGAAATCGCCGTGGGCGTTGAGAAGCGCACAGAGCAGACGCACGCTGCGAAGCACCGCGACCGTGAGTCCTGCATCGAGACCAGCCTGCACGATTGGGCGTAGCTGGCGGATTGCCTCCGCTTCCTCACCAGCTTCCAGAGAGAGAAAAGCCAGAAATTGGCGCGCTTCAATCGTCGTGGTGACGGGTTCCGACTGAGGAGCCGCTGCGACGCTGGCAGCGATGCGGGCGGCCCTGCGCAGCTCACCACGGCTGTGCGCGAGCTGCGCCTCCAACAGCTTCCGGTCGTCGAAACTGCTTCGCTTTGGTGCCCAGCGTGCGGACCATTCAGAGAGCTGACCGGCGATTTCCGCCCGGCGCGCCAGCGATGCTGCGGCGCCGGCAACAGCCGCGCTGACCAGGTAGTAATAGGCCTCGCCGGGCTGTGGAGTGGTGGCGACGATGTCCCTAGCAAGGCTGATCAGCTCAGGGATTTCGGAGTCCTCGGGGCGCCGGCCGGTGATGGCATCACCTGGGTTGGCGTCGATGAAGGCCTCAGCCTCGGCGAATGCTCCGTAGGAGCGTGCGTGCAAGATCGCGGGGCGGATGTTGGCCTCAGTTGCCCAGCGCAGCCACTCGGCGCGTGCAGCAGCGGCTTCTTCTACCAATTCCAGTTGGTCGGCAACTGCATGCCTAAGTGCGTGGAATTCGCCAATGACATCGGGGGAGTTGGTAGGCGCGTCGGCCAACCAGTGCGTGTGGGCGAACTTGGTGACAGCGCGCCAACTGGTGACGTGGTCGAGCGTGGCACCGGCCTTGCGGGAAATAACCAGCAGCTCCGGGAGGGAGTCCGGCAATGCCTTTAGCGGATTGGGCAGGGGAGGAAAGTCCAAGGGATCGGACGAGTTCTCCGTTGCTGATGCGTTTTCCGAATTCACTGACACGTGGTCGGCAGCGATGCCGGCATCCCAATCGCCAACTTGAATTTCAGACTCAGAGTTTTCTTCTTCCCACCAGACCATTGGACTATCTTCGCCCGTGGCATCGGGAAGATGCAAAACTGCTTTGCTTTTCAGACCTGTACAGCCGGATGCGCTGTTAATCCGGGTTTGAAAAGCTACGCATTAGTTCACGAACTTCATCGCGCACCGGGTGATCCGGGCCGACTAGGTCGCCGATGCGAATCGCGAACCGGCGGGCGCGTTCCTCATTGTTATCACTAGCAGCAGCACGCACCGCGATAGTCAGTGTGCGGGCCGCGTCGGCAGGGGCGTGGGCTTCTAAGAAAAGCTCGGCAGCTTCGTCGGAGTACTTGTACACGCCGTCGTTGTCCCACACAGACCAGCACAGCAGCGCCTGCGCTTCGTGCCACTTGGCCGATTCCCAGGACCCAACCACGTAGCCACGTGAGCGTTCCATCAGGTGGTCGGTCAACTCACTTGTGGCGCCCACGTTACTGAGTGATAGTGCGGCATTCATCAGAGTTTCCGCAGGTGAAATCGGTGACGAGTATCCGGCACGAATATCGGCCAGCGCGTCGAAGAGCACTGCCGCATGTTCAGTATTTCCCTCTTGGACTGCCGATTCCGCCGCAATAGCACAGGAAAAATCAGTACGCGCGGAATCCTGGGTAGGCTCAGACCACTTTGCAACCGACTCCGCTTCCTGGCCGGCGTGGCGGAAATCTCCGAGCTCGTACAGTGCCGTTGCCTTCAGCAGCGCGATTTCCATGGTGACTTCACAGTCGGGGTAGTCTTCTGACACGTCCTGGGCGCGCTGAGTCAGCTTCAGCATCTCCTCGGCATCGGGTTTGTTGTGTGCGACCTCGAAGTTGATGTCTGCCATCTCGCGAACCGCGAGAATATAGTCAGTGTCCAGTCTGTGCTGGTCCGCGACTGCCACGTTGTTCGACAGCATTCGGAACGCGGTATCGCTATTACCGGTCTCTATCGAGTACCGTGCCAAATTCTGCCTCAGCTCAAGGCCCGCGATTACGGAGCGGTTACCGATTGCATTGAGCTGTGAGGCGCAAAGTCGCGCTGCGTCGACGACCTTCCCGGCTCGGTGCAGCAGTGATGCCTCCGTCAGAGTCTTCGCCAGCGCGATCGACTCAAACTTATCCTCATTCGGCAGTGCCCGAATCATCTCGTGCAGCTCCCGTGCTAAGTCCTCACGGTTGACCTTTCGCAAGGCGCTCGCAATCCGAATCAGCGCGTCAGTCAGTGCCGCCCGCTTCTTCCACTGGCGGGGGCTAAACGGTTCATCCGCTTCTTCGCTTGCCGACGATTCCTGCGGCCGCAGCCCATCCGCATCCGTGGTCACCGCGCTGTGACTGCTGGTTGGGGCATCCAGATCGTCGGCAAGCACGAGTGCCCGGTACGAGGTGATTTCCCTGCTCATGCGTGCGATGAGGGGGATTTCGGTCTCTGCGGCAGCAGAGGTTGGACCATCGGCGATAAAGGTGGTGTAGCGGCGGGCTTCGTCTGCCGCCAGCCGTGCCCGGGCGCGCCAGTACTCCGGGACATTGTCGTTATCGGATGCCCATACCATCCAGTTCAGGGCGGCATCGTGCGCAGCTGTCATCATGCCGAGAGATTCGGTGACCTCGCGGACTATGCGGTAAAACGCGCCGACGTGTTCGGTAACGCCGTGGGCCTCCGGATCGGAAAAGAGTTGTGGGTTGTAGAAATGATGCGCGAAAACTGATTCCAGTTGGCGCGTGGCCAGGGAATTATCGGCTGCGGTCGCTTCTGCGTAGTCTGCGACGAGCTTCCGCAAATCCGGGCTGTTTCCGTCCTGGTTCAACAGCTGGCCTTTCTACGACTGGTTACTACTTTCCCTAACACTGTAATGGGTCACTGTGGCGGAACTAACTTGCGCCACAGTATGAGGGGTTAAATGGGGCAATCGGTATGAACCGGGCGTGAGAAAGATATGCTTAGTTCATACTCAAGGGTGCCTTTAAGGGCGAATAGTAGCGAAAACCGTGGATAAAGTCTTTGGCTTGACCCAGATTTTCAATACTTTGTTGTCATTTCTTTGTCACTCTGAAGTGCTCACGTATGAATCCATCGTGCGAATAGGCGGTTACTAATTAATTATGTTGTCCACTATTGATCTTCGCGGTCAGACTCCCACCACCGCCACTCTGCGTCGAGTGTTGCCGCGCGGTGCGGCAGACGTTGATTCCATGATTCCCACGGTCAAACCCGTTGTCGATGACGTGGCAGCCCGTGGTGTGGAAGCGGCGATGGAGTACTCCGAGAAGTTCGACCGTATTCGTCCGGCATCCATGCGCGTTCCAGCGGAGGTTATCGATGCCGCGGAAGCCGCGCTGGAAGACGACGTCCGCTCTGCTCTGCAGGAGTCCATTGGGCGCGTGCGCGCGTTCCACGCTGCTCAGAAGCCGAATGACAAGACTGTTGAAATTCTTCCCGGCGGCATTGTCCGTGAGAAGTGGATTCCGATTTCGCGCGTCGGTCTTTACGTCCCCGGGGGCAACGCCGTCTACCCGTCGTCTGTATTGATGAACGTCATCCCAGCTCAGGAAGCTGGTGTGGAGTCCCTCGTCGTCGCCTCTCCGCCGCAGGCCGACAACGACGGCTGGCCGCACCCGACCATCCTGGCTGCCTGCAAGCTGCTTGGCGTGACCGAGGTGTGGGCCGTCGGCGGTGCACAGGCCGTCGCACTGCTCGCATACGGCGATGAAAATGAGAGCCTCGAGCCGGTCGACATGGTCACCGGTCCGGGCAACATCTTCGTTACCGCCGCTAAACGCCTGTGCCGCTCGGTCGTCGGTATCGACGCCGAAGCTGGTCCGACCGAAATCGCCATTCTTGCAGATAACGCCGCTGATCCTGTCTCCGTCGCCTACGACCTGATTTCCCAGGCAGAGCACGACATCATGGCCGCCAGCGTACTTATTACCGACGACGCCGATTTCGCCGCCGCTGTCGACCGCGAGGTCGAAAACCGCTACGAGGTCACCATGAACGCCGACCGCGTTCGTGAGGCGCTCACCGGCAAGCAGTCTGGCATCGTGCTTGTCGACGACATGAATATCGGCATCCAGGTTGCAGATGCCTACGCCGCTGAGCACCTGGAGATCCACACCGAAAACGCACAGGCCGTTGCCGAACGCATTACCAACGCTGGCGCAATCTTCATCGGTCGCTTTTCGCCGGTGCCGCTGGGCGATTACTCGGCTGGCTCCAACCACGTGTTGCCGACCTCCGGTACCGCCCGCCACGCCTCGGGGCTGTCAACGCACACCTTCCTCAAGTCGGTCCACATGATTGACTACAACGAGGCCGCGTTGAAGGAAGTTGCCGACAGCGTAGTAGTCCTGGCCAACGAAGAACGACTGCCAGCGCACGGCGAGGCCATCCGCGCCCGCTTTGAGACGCTTCTCGGCTCTGAGAGCAATGGCGCAGAAAAGGGGAACGACAACTAATGAGCAACCAGCCTGAGAACCAGTCACAGCAGTCGGTAGCCAAGTTGGTGCTGGCAGATTTGCCACTGCGCGACGAACTGCGCGGCGAGGAAGCCTACGGTGCTCCGCAGCTCGACGTCGATGTTCGCCTGAACACCAACGAAAACCCGTACCCGCCATCCGATGACCTCATCGCCGACCTGGTGGCGCAAGTGGAGAAGGTCGCCTCTGACCTCACCCGCTACCCGGACCGTGACGCAGTAGTACTGCGCAGCGCACTCGCCGACTATGTCACCCGCCAGACCGGCGTGGACATCACCGTTGACCAGGTATGGGCTGCCAACGGCTCCAACGAGATTCTCCAGCAGCTGCTGCAGGCATTCGGCGGGCCAGGGCGCAGCGCAATGGGGTTTGTGCCCAGTTACTCAATGCACCCAATCCTCTCGTCCGGCACGCAGACGGAGTTTATCGGCATCGACCGCGACCCGGAGACCTTCGACATCGACATGGATAGTGCGCTCGCGGCAATTGCCGAGCACCGTCCTGACGTCATCTTCATCACGACGCCGAACAACCCGACTGGCAACCTGACTACGCTCGCTGACTTGCGCCGCATTATTGAAGCCGCGCCGGGCATCGTCATTGTCGATGAGGCCTACGCCGAGTTCACTGAGGAGCCGTCGGCGACAACGCTGCTGGTTGAGTTCCCGTCGAAGCTGGTTGTCTCCCGCACGATGAGCAAGGCTTTCGACTTCGCAGGAGGCCGCCTCGGCTACTTCGTTGCTAACCCGGCATTTATTGATGCTGTGATGCTCGTACGTCTGCCATACCACCTGTCGACGTTGACACAGGCCGCAGCCACAGTTGCACTTCGCCACTCGGATGCGACGCTGTCGACCGTCGCAAAGCTTGCCGACGAGCGTGACCGCGTCGTAGCCGCCCTGAACAGCTATGGCTACGACGTGATTGACTCGTACTCGAACTTTGTCTTCTTCGGTCGTTTCGCCGATGCCTCGACGGCATGGCAGAGCTTCTTGGACGAGGGAGTACTCATCCGCGATGTTGGCGTGCCCGGTCGTTTGCGTGCCACTATTGGTCTGCCCAGTGAAAATGATGCACTGCTGGCGGCGGCCAAGAAATTGGCAGCGACCGCGCTGGCTTAAGCGAAATGCTGCTGGTACATCCCACTATAAGGAGAAATCTGACTTATGCACGCCAGTGATAAGGACCATCTGAAGGCAGAGCGCACTGAGCGCGTTGGCCGTATCGAGCGCGCCACCCGCGAATCGAGCATCGTCTGCTCGGTGAATCTCGATGGCACCGGCAAGGCCGATATTTCGACCGGTCTGCCGTTCTTCGACCACATGTTGACCGCTTTCGGCTCCCACGGCAGCTTCGACCTGACTGTGCACGCCAACGGCGACACCGAGGTCGATGCGCACCACACGGTGGAGGATACCGGCATTGTGATGGGGCAGGCCTTCGCCCAGGCGTTGGGGGACAAGTCTGGTATTCGTCGCTTTGGTGACTGCTATATCCCGATGGATGAAACGCTGGCACACGCAGTGGTTGATGTGTCTGGTCGCCCGTACTTCGTTGGCACTGGCGAACCAGAGCAGATGTTGACTGCCGTTATTGGTGGTCACTACGCAACGGTTATCAACGAGCATTTCTTTGAGTCCTTCGCCCTAAATGCCCGTATTGCGCTGCATGTTCGCTGTCTCTACGGGCGCGATCCGCACCACATCACCGAGGCTGAGTACAAGGCTGTGGCCCGTGCCCTGCGTGCTGCCGTCGAGGACGACCCGCGCGTCCACGGTGTGCCGTCGACCAAGGGCACTCTGTAGGTCGCAGCTGAAGTAGACGGCCGCTGTAGGAAACCGGAAAATCCGCCTTAGCTGGCATTTTAGGGGAATCGATGGTAACAACGTCTGTAGACGTGCTTTTAGCGCAGGTGTCTACCGCATCGACGCTGAGCACTTATTTTTTGTTCATTGTCGCTGGTCTGCTGGTGGGCGGAACATGGTCACTCTATAAATCCGGATCGAGGGTCGGAACAATTGTCCTTGGTCTCTTATCTGTGATCGCGCTCGCCGGCGCAATTTTGTGGTTGATAGGAGTGATGGAGTAAATGGCGTCCCGGGTGATGGACCGCAGGCAGTTGGACGAACTGGACAGCATGTGGAAAGCGCCCGGACTAGTACCTACGCTAGTCGCCGTGATGGCCGCCTTCGGTGGCTGGTCACTCCTCATGCCTGTCATTCCGCAGGCAATTCTTGACGATGGCGGTGGAACCTCGCTCGCCGGTGCCTACACCGGTGTTTTTATGGCCGCTACCGTTCTCACACAGACGCAGACTCCACGTATGTGTCGCCGTCTTGGCTACGGCATGACCATGCTGATTTCAGGTCTGTTTCTGGGCTTGCCGACGATTCTGCACATCTTTGGCACCGATGCTGCTTTGGTGCTCATCATTGCGGTTCTCCGCGGTATGGGCTTCGGTGCGTTGACTGTCGCCGAGTCCGCATTGATTGCCGAGCTAGTGCCAATGAAATTTCTGGGTAAGGCCTCTGGCGTTCTCGGTGTGGCAGTTGGTTTATCTGAGCTCATTTTCTTGCCACTAGGACTAATCATTGCGGACAAGACGGGTTCTTACACCCCTGTTTATGTCCTGGGCGCCGTCATCTCGCTTGTCGGTTCGTTGATGGCACTCTTTATCCCGAAGATTAAGCCAGCGCCGAAGGAGGGCAAGGGCGGCAAGGAAGACGTCGGCGATCCTGTGCCCGGATCTGCAGCAACTCAGCCGAGCCCCGTTGAGCACGTTGCCACATGGAAGCTGGTGGCCATTCCCGCGCTCGCAATTTGCACGATTGCGATGGGCTTTGGTGGTATTTCCGCATTCCTTGCCCCGGCAGCTCGCGAAATTGATCTGGTCTCCGGTGCGGTTGTGGCTGGCCTGTCGCTGTCTGTTCTCGGTGGCGCGCAGATGGTGTTCCGTTATTTCGCAGGAATCTACGCCGACCGGAAGTCGGAGGCTGGAATTCTGCTGATTCCGGCATTGATCAGTGGTTTTGTTGGCCTGCTGATGATGTCCGGCGTGGTTCTCTTTGATCTGTCGGCCTGGCTGCTGCTGGTTGCGGCCATTTTCTACGGCGCGGGCTTCGGCATAGTGCAAAATGAGGCTCTGCTGCTGATGTTTGCCCGCCTGCCGCGTGACCGTACTGCTGAGGCCAGTGCCTTCTGGAACATGTCCTTTGACTCGGGCACTGGTATCGGCTCGTTCGTTCTGGGAGCCGTAGCCGCGGCTGCACTCCGTCCGTACCCGGCTGTCTTTGCCTTTGCGGCAGCTCTGCTGGCAGTTGGCCTCATTGGTGCGGTGCTCGACCGAATCATCGGAAAGCACCGCGTGGCGGAATACCAGAACACCCGCGCTACGCTGCGTCGTCTGGGAGATGCCGTGAAGCGTCGTACGCCGGAGGCCGCTGTGCGTGTTGCCCGCCCGGCAAAGAATGCAGTGACGCGTTTGACGGTTCGGGACCGCAAGAAGAAGTAACTACACACAAAGAGACATTTGAAAAAGAGTGGCTGCGCCAGTTCTTGCGCAGCCACTCTTTTTGGTTATTAGATTCAACCCCCGGCGTGGGGCAGCCGTGCCTGTTTACGCGACGGCGACGTCCATCTCGGTGAAGAGAGCCCGCAGGCGGGTTTCGATATCGTCGATAAGCGACTGGAGCTCATCGTCTGCGAGATTGTCCGGATCTGCGACATCCCATTCCACGTAGCGGTCGCCGGGGACTGCTGGTGTCTCGTCGATGCCCATGAGTACGACAACGTCGGCGCGGTGGGAAACGCGGGGAGTAATCACCTTTTGGGTGAGGCGTGAGGTGTCCACGCCACGGTCGTGAAGAGCCGCGACGACGTGAGGGTTCAGGCCATCCTCTGGATTGAGGCCGATAGTGCGGATAAAGACTTCGTCGCCAACCAGGTGGTAGGCCAGGGCAGTGGCAATCTGACTGCGGCCGGAACCGCGGCTATCGGCAAAGAGAATCTCTTGGCGCGGGGCGCAGTCCTTGCATCCGCTCGCGGCCTTGATGCGTTCGGTGGCCTCGCGTTCGGCGAGGACGGGGAGGAAGTTAGTCACCTTCGCAGAGCTGGACAGCTCTGCAATGACATCGTCGAGGATGGAATCGATAGTCGCAGCATCGCAGGCTGCACCATAGAGTCGGTGAAGGTCCTCGCGGACAATGGCAAATGATTTACTAAGAACGGATGCGGTAGTCATGGCGTCGGAGCCTCTCTGTGAAAAGTAATCAGGGGTATTAGGGATAAATCAATAACTTAGTTAACCTGTTGTTAACCTTGAGTTTACCAAAGTATTCGGTAGTTGTATACCAGTGCTTTTGCCTATCCAGGCAGTTTTCTTGGGGTAAGTGGCAAACATCGATTCCCAGCGCCTTAAAATGTCCAACTATGGAACAAGTCTCACCTTCGACGAAGACCCCGACCGTTGCCATCCTTGATTACGGCTCCGGTAATTTGCGTTCAGCTGAGCGCGCTGTGGCCACCACGGGTGCCGAGGTTATTGTGACCGCCGATCCGAAGACCGTGATGGAGGCCGATGGTCTGCTCGTTCCCGGCGTCGGCGCCTATGCCGCATGCATGGAGGGTTTGCATCGAGTACAAGGGCCGCGCCTAATCGGCTCACGACTCGCAGGTGGTCGACCAGTGATGGGAATCTGCGTCGGTATGCAGGTGCTCTTTGACCGCGGCGTCGAGTACGCCGACGGCATCCACGCAGCGGAGACCGACGCATCCGCAGCTGTCACCGGCACCCCGGGTTGTGGTGAATGGCCCGGTACTGTCGAGCGTCTCGAGGCGTCGATTCTGCCGCATATGGGCTGGAACACGGTTGAAGTACCGGAAGGCTCAAAGATGTTTAAGGGACTGGAGGGTCAGCGTTTTTACTTCGTCCACTCCTACGGTGTGCGCAAGTGGGACCTTAATACGGATTCTCGCATCGCTCCGCCGCTGGTGACGTGGTCTGCCCACGAATCCGATCGGTTTATCGCAGCCGTGGAAAACGGTCCGCTGTGGGCCACGCAGTTCCACCCTGAGAAGTCTGGTGAAGCAGGGTTGAAGCTGCTGCAGAACTGGGTGGACACGCTGTAGTTGCCCAATCGGTAGTATCTGCCCTAACCGCACTACCTGGTAGGTGACGGAGTTTCGCCACCTAGACCACCTATACTGAGATAACTAGCAACAAGCATCGTGGTGACAATCGCCACAACGCCCAAAAGTCGAAGAGAGTAGAGCCCCCATGAGTTTGACCCTGCTGCCCGCTGTAGACGTAGCCGATGGCCAGGCTGTGCGCCTTGTTCAGGGTGCTGCTGGAACCGAGACTTCCTATGGTGCACCGCTGGAAGCTGCCATGAATTGGCAGAACGCAGGCGCTGAGTGGATCCACCTGGTCGACCTCGATGCCGCGTTCGGTCGCGGTTCGAACTACGACCTGCTTGCCGACGTTGTGGGCAAGCTCGACGTGAAGGTGGAGCTCTCCGGCGGTATCCGTGACAACGCTTCGCTCGAGGCTGCGCTGGCCACCGGTTGTGCCCGCGTCAATATTGGCACCGCCGCACTGGAGAACCCGGAGTGGTGCCGCGAGGTTATCGCCAACTACGGCGACCGCGTGGCCATTGGCCTGGATGTTCTTAACGAAGATGGTCAGTGGCGCCTGCGCGGTCGCGGCTGGGTCTCCGACGGCGGTGACCTCTGGGAGGTGCTGGAGCGCCTGGATGCTCAGGGCGCATCCCGTTTCGTGGTGACTGACGTCTCCAAGGACGGCACCCTGCAGGGGCCGAATGTGGAACTGCTGCGCGAGGTCGCTGCTGCTACCGATGCTCCAATCGTCGCTTCTGGCGGTGTCAGCAGCCTGGACGACATTGCAGCTATTGCCACACTGGTCGATGAGGGCGTTGACTCCGCAATTGTGGGTAAGGCGCTCTACGCAGGGCGTTTCACCCTGGAAGAGGCCCTGGCAGTAGCCCGCGGCTAAAGAGAACACTTTCGTGGCCGGACCGGGGAGACGTCGTCAAGCGAAAGCGTTAACGAGCAAACGGCACCCCGGCTGAGACGGCGGATAAAGGACTTAGAAAGTATGGATGCCCTGGAACCGCGGGCGATGCTCGCTATTGCTGAAGCGGCGCTCGATGAGGTTGAAGGCCTGTTCACTCAGCAGGTGGGCGCGGACCCGGTTGTCATGAAGCCGCGCGGAGATTTCGCGACGGAGACCGACCTGGAAATTGAGCGTCGTCTGCGCCAGCTCCTCACGCAGTATTCCGGCCTGCCCGTCTACGGCGAGGAATTCGGTGGCAAAGTTCCCGAGGAACATACCGCCTGGGTCATCGATCCGATCGACGGCACGACGAACTATTCCAACGGCTTTCCGCTGTGTGCCATGCTGCTCACACTCATGCATGAGGGGGAGTCGGTGGTTGGTATTACCTCCATGCCTCTGCTACGCCGGCGTATTACCGCAGCTAAAGGTAGCGGCACGTTCGTCAACGGCCGTCGCGTCAACATCGACGCCGAGGCCGGCCGCCCGGTTTCGATTGCCTTCGGGTCCGTCATCGCGAGTACCGACGGCACACTCCCGCGCAAGTGGCGTCAACTGCTGCTGTCAAAGGTGGGCGAACGCTATCCGACGATTCGAATTACTGGCTCTGTCGGCGTGGACTTGGGCTCCACCGCGATGGGGGCATTCGGTGGCACGGTGACTTTCTCACCGCATGTGTGGGATAACGCAGCTGGTGTACTGCAGATATCCGAAGCTGGTGGCGTGGTCACAGACTTGGCGGGCAATCCTTGGCGACATGATTCCGTAGGCGTGCTGGCGGGAACTCGCGATGTTCATGCCACGCTGCGGTCGATTATTGACCAACTGGGTCGTCCGGAGACTTTCCGGAGCTAAACCGTGGGCGACGCCCCGAGCTGGGTGGTTGCGCAAACCGTCGAGCCACAACTTTGAGCTAACACGAGGAGAACTTAAAAACTATGTCTCTGGCAGTACGCGTGATTCCTTGCCTGGATGTCAACAATGGGCGGGTCGTCAAGGGGGTTAACTTTGAGAGTCTCCGCGATGCCGGCGATCCGGTGGAGCTGGCTCGCCGCTATGGCGAGGAGGGCGCTGATGAGCTGACCTTCCTGGATGTCACGGCTTCCAAGGATGGCCGTGGCATCATGCTCGACGTGGTGCGTCGCACCGCAAGTGAGGTCTTCATTCCGCTGACGGTCGGCGGTGGTGTGCGCAGCGTCGAGGATGTCGACCAACTGCTTCGCGCCGGAGCCGACAAGGTCAGTGTCAATACCGCTGCGATTGCACGACCGGAACTGCTCAGCGAGCTGTCGCGCCGCTTCGGTGCGCAGTGTGTCGTCCTGTCGGTGGATGCCCGCCGCGTTCCCGAGGGAGGCACGCCGCAGCCGTCGGGCTTCGAGGTGACGACCCACGGTGGTTCACGCTCGGCCGGGATTGACGCCGTCGAGTGGGCACGCCGTGGCGAGGAGCTCGGGGTCGGCGAGATTCTGCTGAACTCCATGGATGGCGACGGCACCAAGGATGGCTTCGACCTGGAGCTGCTGGAGAAAGTCCGCGCTGCCGTCGACGTCCCGGTGATCGCCTCCGGCGGTGCGGGCAAGGCAGAGCACTTCCCCCCGGCAGTGCGCGCCGGTGCCAACGCGGTGTTGGCCGCATCCATTTTCCACTTCGGCGAGGTCAGCATTGCTGAGGTTAAGGAAGAGATGGCCCGCGAGGGGATCGAGGTGCGCCAGTGACTGGTCTAGCCCCGGGCGCTGCAGCTCACGGCGCCGGAGACGATCCGCGTGAGTACACGCTCCCAGCAGATATCGCGAACATCGCCAAGTTCAACGCTGACGGCTTGATTCCGGCCATTGTGCAGGAAGAATCCACTGGTCGCGTGCTCATGATGGCATGGATGGATTCCCACGCGCTGGCGTACACCATCGCTACCAAGCGCGGCACTTACTGGTCGCGCTCCCGGTCCGAGTACTGGATTAAGGGGCTTACTAGTGGCCATTTCCAGACCGTGACATCGCTGGCGTTGGACTGTGATGGCGATACCGTGCTGATGCAGGTAGTGCAGGACGGCGCGGCATGCCACACTGGCTCGCATAGCTGCTTTGACGTGCATCCCGTGCTCGAGGGCTAATCAGTCGATCCGGGTTGCCGAGGTGGGGATTTCGTCGTCAAGCGCGCCCACCTCCGGTGAAGTCCGGGGTTAAGTGATGTGCAATCCGGGGTGCGTGGCACAATAGCGGCTATGACTCGTATCACCATGACCACGCGTGAGCGCTTTCGTGAACTGGCTGCACACCATCGGGTCGTGCCCGTGGTTCGCAAGGTTTTGGCGGACGGCGAAACGGCGCTGTCGGCCTACCGTAAGCTCGCGGCCGATCGTCCCGGCACTTTCTTGCTGGAGTCCTCCGATGTGGGGCAGTCGTGGTCGCGCTGGTCATTTATCGGTTGCGGCAGTCGTGCTGCGCTGACGGTGGATGATGCGGGGGAGGCAACCTGGATTGGCAATGCGCCGTCGGGTGCGCCAGAGGGCGGAAATCCGTTGGATGCTCTGCGTCGCACGCTGGAGCTGCTGCACACGGAGCTTCCGCTTGCCGACGATGCCTCGGTACCCAAGCTCACCTCTGGTCTCGTTGGCTATTTCGGGCATGACATTGTCCGCTACATCGAGCCACAGCTGCCGGATACCACTGACAATGATTTGCAGATTCCTGAGCTCATGCAGTTGCTGGTGGAGGACCTGGCTGCTTTTGACCACCACGAGGGCGTGCTGTGGCTGATTTCTAATGCAGTGAACTGGGACGGCTCGGATGAGCGGATTGACCAGGCGTATGACACCGCCTGTGATCGGGTCAATGCGATGGTGGAGCGGCTGTCGGGGTCCTCTGATCTGCGTCCGGCGGAAATTAGCTTCCCAGAGCCGGTGATTCGTCGCCAGCGCGCCGCCGACGACCACATGGATCGTATTGAGCGTTGCAAGGACCACATCCGAGCTGGTGATGCGTTCCAGATTGTGCTCTCGCAGCGGTTCGAGATGGACACGCAGGCGTCAGCATTTGATATCTACCGCATCCTGCGGGTTTCCAATCCGTCGCCCTACATGTTCCTGGTCAACGTTCCAACCAAGGACTTCTCCGCTACCGCTTTTCAAATTGTCGGTTCCTCCCCGGAATCACTCGTGGCAGTTCAGGGCAGTGAGGTCATCACCAATCCCATCGCGGGCACACGTCCGCGCGGTGCCACGGTGGAGCAGGACAATGCGCTGGAAGCTGATTTGCTGGCAGACGAAAAGGAAAATAGTGAGCATCTGATGCTCGTTGATCTTGGCCGCAATGACCTCGGACGTGTCTGCCGCCCAGGCAGTGTTGTTGTGCACGACTTCCGTCATATTGAGCGCTACAGTCACGTTATGCATCTGGTCTCTACGGTCACCGGCGAGCTTTCCAGCGACGCCACTGCCGTCGACGCGTTCGCGGCCACCTTCCCAGCGGGAACGCTGTCGGGTGCGCCGAAGCCTTCCGCGCTGAGCATTATCGACAAGCTCGAAGACACGCGTCGGGGTGTTTACGGCGGCACTGTTGGATACTTTGACTTCCGGGGCAATACCGATCAGGCAATTGCCATCCGCACAGGTGTGAAGAAGGGCGATACGGTCTATGTTCAGGCTGGCGGCGGAATTGTCAGTGACTCTGACCCGGTGGCAGAGGATGAGGAGACCTGCAACAAGGCCGCGGCCGTGCTGCGAGCTGTCGCGGCAGCTGAGACACTAGTCCCAGCGGAAAGGAGCTAGGTTTTCGATGAAGTCGACAACGATGCTCTCCGGTGGCCTCATTGGTGTGGCCGCAGCGGGAATGTGGTTGTGCAGCCGTAGTGCGTGGCTGACGGTCGATACTGTTGATGACAAGTCCGGTCCAGCGACCACAGATTTGGTGGGCGCAGTCTGGGCTCCAGAGTTGACGTCGATTGCGCTGGCAATGGTGGCTGCACTGTTTGCCACCACCATTTTGGGCTCACTGGGGCGCCGTATCGTCGGTGGCCTCGCGGCGCTGCTCGCAGTTGCGGCGTCGTGGACTCCGATGACTCTGCTTGCCAGCGGAGAAGACGGGGTGGATTCCCAGCGGGCACTGGATTTGTTGACGTCGGGAAGCGCCTCACAACGCGCCAGTGATGCGGTGACTGTGGCAGACTGGGCGCAGATCTCAGCGATTGAAGTGCATGCGATGGGGCCATCCCTGGCCTTGCTGTGCTGCGCATTGGCGCTGGTCGGGGCGGTATTGTTGGTGCGTCGACCGGGTACTGTGAAGAAGCAGAAGTCCAGCGCGTATGAGACCCCGGAGGTACGCCGTCAGCGTATCGCCGAGGACCTGGAGGAAGACCCACAGTCGGGTCGAGTTCTGTGGGATGCTTTGGATGCCGGTGTAGATCCTACGGATCTGGATAAGGAGTAAGGCCGTGGCTAACGTTCTGGACAAGATTATTGAGGGCGTGCGGGAAGATCTCGCTGCTCGGGAAGCCAAGATTTCCTACGGTGAAATCAAGGAGCTCTCGCTGAAGGCGCCGTCGCCGATTGATGCCGTGGCGGCACTGGCTAAGCCCGGGGTGCAGGTGATTGCAGAGGTCAAGCGTGCCTCTCCGTCGAAGGGAGAGCTGGCTGACATCCCTTCGCCGGAGGTCTTGGCGGCAGAGTACGAGCAGGGTGGCGCGGCTGTCATTTCCTGTCTGACTGAGGAGCGCCGCTTCCGCGGTTCGCTCGCCGACCTCGATGCCGTGCGCCGCGCGGTCAACATTCCAGTGCTGCGCAAGGATTTCATCGTCACTCCGTACCAGGTCCATGAGGCCCGCGCACACGGTGCCGACCTGGTGCTGCTGATGTGCTCCGCTTTGGATCAGCCGACGCTGGAATCCCTGCTGGATCGCACCGAGTCGCTTGGCATGAACGCTCTGGTTGAGGCGCACACCGAAGAAGAGGTCGAGCGCGCCGAGGCCGCTGGTGCCAAGATCCTCGGCATCAACGCCCGCAATCTAAAGACCCTCGACGTGGATCTCTCCGTGTACGAACGCCTTGCGCCGATGTTGCCGGATCATGTTGTGAAGGTGGCAGAGTCCGGTGTCAAGGGGCCGGAGGAACTGCGCTACTACGCCTCCCACGGCGCCGACGCGGTACTGGTGGGCGAGGGCCTGGTTACCGCGGGCAAGCCGGGTGAGGCTTGCCGACGTCTCGTTGCCGCCGGTGTCCACCCGACACTCCGCAGCGAGTAGTGATAGACCGCAGTTGCGATAAGCAGCTGTACCGCGCTGCGAACTGCGCCTAGTTTGGTTGCGTGTCACACCTGTTGTGCTGGCACGCCACAGTTTCTTAGGCCTTATGTCCCCGCAACGGGTGGGGATAGTCCACAATAGATAACTGTGAGTGACCAAGATTTCAAGAATCATGATGCCCGCGGTGACCGCCTGCCCACGATGGGTGAGGTTATCGCGGAGACAACGAACCACGAATCAGATGCCATTGGGCACTGGGGTAAGTGGGGCGGCCAGTTTGTGCCGGAGGCGCTGATGGCCGTTATCGGTGAGGTCACCGATGGTTACGCGAA
Organism: Corynebacterium sp. HMSC14H10; assembly: GCF_001807105.1. Lineage (NCBI taxonomy): Bacteria > Bacillati > Actinomycetota > Actinomycetes > Mycobacteriales > Corynebacteriaceae > Corynebacterium > Corynebacterium sp. HMSC14H10. The sequence continues at coordinate 66,537 of NZ_KV787435.1, forward strand.
GGCCCGCGTTGATCAGGATTTTCTCGATGAGCTCGACCGGCTGCAGCGTACTTATGTCGGACGTCCCTCGCCGCTGTACTACGCGGAGAAGTTTTCCGCTGATATCGGCGCTGACGTCTGGCTAAAGCGCGAGGATTTGAATCACACCGGTAGCCACAAGATTAATAACGTCTTGGGTCAGGTTCTGCTTGCTAAGCGCATGGGTAAGAAGAACATTATTGCCGAGACCGGTGCCGGCCAGCACGGTGTCGCAACCGCGACTGCCTGTGCGCTGCTCGGCCTTAACTGCCGTATCTACATGGGCAAGGTCGACGCAATCCGCCAGCGCCTCAATATCGCCCGCATGCGTTTGCTTGGTGCCGAGGTTATCGAGGTCGAGATTGGCTCGAAGACTCTCAAAGACGCAATCAATGAGGCCATGCGTTTTTGGGTTTCACACGCCGATGACACCTACTACTGCTTCGGCACTGCAGCCGGTCCGCACCCGTTCCCAACAATGGTGCGCGACTTCCAGCGCATCATCAGCGCCGAGGCACGTCAGCAGATTCTCGCGGAGACCGGCTCGCTTCCCGACGCTGTCGTGGCCTGTGTCGGCGGCGGTTCTAATGCGATCGGCGCGTTCCACCACTTCATCGATGATGAATCGGTTCGACTGATTGGCGCTGAAGCTGGCGGTGACGGTGTTGAGACCGGTCGCCATGCAGCACCGATTTCGGCCGCCGGTAATCCGGGGGTGTTCCAGGGCTCCTTCGCCGCCCTGATGCAGAACGAGGACGGCCAGATTACAGAGTCTCATTCGATTTCCGCGGGTCTGGATTACCCGGGCGTGGGCCCGGAGCACTCTTACCTGGCTGATATTGATCGCGCGTCCTACCTGCCGGTGACCGATACCCAGGCGATGCAGGCATTCCAGGACCTGACTCGGATGGAGGGCATCCTGCCCGCTATCGAGTCCGCACACGCGGTGGCTGCCGCCCGACTCATCAGCGGTGAACTGAATGAAGAGCTGGGCCGTAAGCCGCTGATTATTGTCAATGTTTCCGGTCGCGGTGACAAGGATGTCGACACCGCTGCTAAGTGGTTTGATCTGATGGAGGAGTCCTAAATGAGTCTGAGTGACGTCTTTGACAAGGTCCGTGAGGAAAACCGCGCAGCATTCATCGGCTACTACCCAGCGGGTTTCCCGACCACCGATAAGTCGATTGAGAACATCAAGGCGATTGTCGACGCTGGCGCCGACATCATCGAGGTCGGCCTGCCTTTCTCCGACCCGATGATGGATGGCCCAACCATTCAGGATGCTGCCAACGTGGCTCTGGATGCGGGCTTCCGCACCCGTGAGATTATGCGCGTGGTTCGCGAAGTCACCGAGTACGGCGGTACCTGTGTGGTCATGAGCTACTGGAATCCGATTCTCCAGTATGGTCCGGAGCGTTTCGCCAAGGACTTGGCCGCCGCTGGTGGTCGTGGCACCATCATCCCGGATCTTATCCCCGAGGAGGCCGGCCAATGGCAGCGTGCGGCAGAGGCCAATGGTCTATCCAACATCATGCTGGTGGCCCCGTCATCGACCAATGAGCGTCTGCAGCTAACTGCCACCGCGTCGACCGGCTTCGTTTACGCCACCAGCCACATGGGTGTCACAGGTGCCCAGGCCAGCGTCGACTCGGCCGCCGGCAAGTTGGTTGCCCGCACTCGCGAGGTCACCGATACACCGGTGTGCGTCGGTTTGGGTGTCTCCAATGGGGAACAGGCCGCGGAGATTGCCGAGTTTGCAGATGGCGTAATCGTTGGCTCGGCACTGATCAAGGCCGCGATGAAGAGCACCGATGACCTGGTAACGCTCGCCCGCGAACTCGCCGCGGGCGTACGAGGAGAGAGCTAGCGCATTTATGAGTTCCACCCTTGTTCTCGCTGAAACTGCAACGACGTATCTGGCCAACATTCCCTCTCCGCCGCAGGGGGTGTGGCAGTTAGGACCGCTACCACTGCGCGGTTACGCGATTTCCATCTTGGTTGGCGTACTCGTCGGCATTTATTGGATGCAGCGCCGCTACGCGGCCAGGGGTGGAGACCCGGAGTTGGTCCTCGACATTGCCATTGCGGTTATTCCTGCGGGCATTATCGGCGGCCGTCTCTACCACGTCGCCACCGACTGGGAGAAGTACTTCGGCCCCGGCGCCAATCCCGCCGATGCACTGAAAATCACCAATGGTGGCCTCGGCATCTGGGGAGCGGTGGCGCTGGGAGTGCTGGCCGCGTGGGCGGTCGCCAAGTGGCGAAAGGTGCCGTTTGCGCCAGTTCTTGACGCGGCCGCACCCGCAATCATCCTTGGACAGGCCATTGGGCGTCTGGGCAATTGGTTCAACCAGGAACTCTACGGTGGCCCAACGTCACTTCCGTGGGGCCTGGAAATTTACCAACGAGTTGATGAGCTTGGACGGGTTGCCCCTGTCACCGGAACGTCGACAGGCGAAGTGCTGGCCGTGGTGCATCCAACGTTTCTCTACGAGATGGTGTGGAACGTCCTCGCCTGTCTGGTCATTGTGTGGGCGGACCGAAAGTTCAAGATGGGCGGCGGGCGCGTCTTTGCGCTCTATGTCGCGGCCTACACTTTGGGGCGTTTCTTCATTGAACTCATGCGCGTCGATGACGCAACGCTGATATTCGGTGTGCGTATTAATAACATCACGTCGCTCGTGGTCTTTTTCTGCGCTGTCATTGCTTTGTGGATTCTGCGGTCCAAGAGCCGCGAAACCGCAGCTGAAGTCAGGGGAGAGCGCGAGGCTGCTGAAGCTCACAGTGCTTCCAACTGACGCATAGCCCGTTAAGGGACTAGGCTGGAGGCCGTGCTTAGACGAACGAAGATTGTATGTACCCTCGGTCCAGCAGTTGCTTCGCTGGAGGGGATTACCGGGCTGGTCAACGCCGGCATGGATGTTGCCCGCCTGAATTTCTCTCACGGTGAGCATGAGGACCACGCTCAGAACTACCACTGGGTGCGTGAAGCATCCGACGCTACGGGACATGCCGTCGGTATTCTCGCCGACTTGCAGGGACCAAAGATTCGCCTCGGTCGTTTTAAGGAAGGCTCGACGTATTGGGCTGACGGCGAGATTGTCCGCATCACCGTCGACGATGTCGAAGGCACGCACGACCGCGTCTCCACCACGTACAAGAATCTCGCTGACGATGCCCGTCCGGGCGATCGCCTGCTTGTCGACGACGGCAAGGTGGGCCTGGAGTGCATCGAGGTAGATGGCAACGATGTGGTGTGCCGTGTCATCGAGGGCGGTCCGGTCTCGAACAACAAGGGTGTTTCCCTGCCGGGGATGAACATCTCGGTGCCGGCTCTGTCAGAGAAGGATATCGCCGACCTGCGCTTCGCTCTGAAGCTGGGAGTCGACTTCATCGCGCTGTCCTTCGTCCGTTCGCCTTCCGACGTCGAACTGGTCCATGCGGTCATGGATGAGGTTGGCCGTCGTGTCCCGATTATCGCCAAGCTGGAGAAGCCAGAGGCAGTCGAGTCTCTCGAGGCCATCATCCTGGCTTTCGATGCCGTGATGGTCGCCCGTGGTGACCTTGGTGTTGAGGTGCCGTTGGAAGATGTTCCGCTGGTTCAGAAGCGCGCTATTCAGATTGCCCGCGAGAACGCCAAGCCGGTCATCGTCGCCACCCAGATGCTCGACTCCATGATTTCGAACTCGCGCCCGACTCGTGCGGAGGCCTCCGACGTGGCCAACGCTGTGCTCGATGGCGCAGATGCCGTGATGCTCTCGGGTGAGACCTCGGTTGGTAAGTACCCGCAGTCCACGGTTAAGACCATGGCTCGCATCGTCACCGCCGCTGAGCGCGAGGGGGAAGTTCCTGCGCTGACCCACATGCCTCGCACGAAGCGTGGTGTGATTTCCTACGCAGCTCGCGATATCGGTGAGCGCTTGAATGCCCGCGCTATGGTTGCTTTCACCACCTCGGGTGATACCGCTCGCCGTGTGGCACGCTTGCACTCTCGCCTGCCGCTGCTGGTATTCACTCCGAATCAGCAGGTTCGTTCGCAGCTTGCGCTGACGTGGGGTGCGGAGACCTTCTTGGTGCGCGAGGTTAACAGCACGGATGAGATCATGCAGGTCATCGATGAGCAGCTCTTGACCATGGAAAACTACAACGCTGGCGACACGCTGGTCGTTGTTGCTGGTACCCCTCCAGGAAATGAGGGCAATACCAACATGATTCACGTCCACGTTATTGGCGAGGACGCTCGCTAGCTCTCTGGCGCGTTAGGAAAAGCCGGTAAGCCCTTTTGGGGCTTACCGGCTTTTTGCTTGGAGCCTTTCGACCTGGGGGTTAAGTAGCAAAACTGACAACCCGAAAACTGAGCTGTCTTTTTTGGCGCGGTGCGCGGTGGCAAGCGGCCGGCACGCAGCTCTTACTTTGCCAAGTAGGACAGTACGGCGGCAGCGGCGGCAGAAGTCGCGGAGGTAGCCGTCGGCTCGAAGTCCGGCAGGAATGTCGGCATGTGATTCGACGATACGTCTTCGACCACGCGGTCGGCAGCAACGGCGGCTTCCCACGTATCCCGAGGTGTGGCGCCAACGGTCCAGTAGACATATGGGCAGTTCAGTCCACGCGGCAGGTCTGAGAAGTCCTCCGATGCGGTCCACGGCACAGCATCGGTGGAATCGTCGCCGAGCACAGCGTCCATGACCGGGCGAATCGTGGCAAACGCCTCCGGATCATTGTCAGTGACTTCGCCGTGATCGGAGTACTCAATCACAGGCTCAACCTCAGTGCCGGAAGCCAGGCACTCGCCACGAACAACGCGCTCAATGCCCGCAATGAGCTTCGCGCGCACATCGTTGGAGTAGTAGCGAATATTCAGCACAATCTTGGCCTGACCGGGGATTGTGTTATTCGAATTGCCGGACTGCAGCGTGCCGACGGACAAAACACCAAACTCGTGGGGAGGAATCTCGCGCCCCACAATTCCTTGCAAGCGCAGAACGATTGCGGCAGCCAAGTACGTCGGGTCAATGGCGTTGTGCGGCATAGATCCATGTGCGGAGCGACCTGTCAGCGTGATGCTAATGGTGTCACAGCCAGCAAGTGCCGGGCCGGGCATAGTCATTACCTGACCTGCGGGGCCGGGAACAATGTGCTGGCCGAAGCACACATCTGGGGTGGGGATGAGGTCTGCCAGGCCGTCGTCAATCATGGCCTGTGCACCACAGGCCAGTTCCTCGGCGGGCTGGAACAGGGCAATGAAAGTACCCGACCACTCAGACTTAGTTGCTGCCATCAGGCTAGCCAGACCAAGACCGGCCGTCATGTGCATGTCATGGCCACAGGCGTGCATGACGGCGGTGGCAGAACCATCGCGGGCGGTACCGGTGGCAGAGGAAGCGAAGTCCACACCTGTTTCCTCGAAAACGGGAAGCGCATCGATATCAGCGCGGAACAGCACGGTAGGGCCGGGGCCATTTTCCATGACACCAACGAGGCCGTGACCGCCGATTCCCTCATGCACTGTGTAAGTGCCCATGTCGCGAAGAGCACCGGCCAGATACGCGGCAGTTTTCTCCTCCGCCTGAGAGAGCTCCGGGTGCTGGTGCAGGTAGCGGTAGATTTCCCACTGCCGGTCCAATGGCACTCGATGGGTGGCGATGAGGTCGCGAATGCGGCTCAGCCGTGCTTCATTGTTGCTCACCTGGTTTAAGACTCCTAACTTCTCTCTCTACTCTGTGCCAGAGACCTACAGCCGCGACCCGTCTTCAACGAGCGGGTTGTATTTCAGCGAGTTGGGCTGGCACTGGCACTCGGTCGCAATGTGAATGCTGTCCGAGATTTTTCCGGTCTCCCGTAAACGGTACATCTCCGGGACAACGCGGTCGCGCAAATCCCATGGGGAGATGGTGTTCAGATAAATCTTGGTGCCACCTTCAAAGCCGGCCAGGTTCGAGGTGCGCCACTTAATCATTACGCGCCACGGCATGCGGGCATCCAAATCGACAGGGCGGTGGTGCCATTCCTCGTTACACGGAATGGTGGGGCCGGCAGCTGCATGACATGCGTGAATCAGGTCCGACATTGCGTCGATCTCAGCCCGGGTTTGCAGCCACGGTTCGCAGACATCTGACTTCGAGAAGATCTCCAGCGTCGGGTAGCGGTGTCCGAATCCTGCGAAAGCCACCGCGTGCTCGTTTTCCGCAATAACCAGGTTGTGGCGGGCCGCATAGTCCACCGCGTATTCGTTGTAGATATTCGGGTTCTTGCGCACCGCCTGCACTTCGCGCTTGAGCTGCTCGCCGTGCTCATCGATGGCCACAAGCTGCTTGTGCAAGTGATCGAAGCTGGCGCCTGCCGGTTTTAGCCAGTTTTGGAAAGCGGCCACATAACGTACGTAGCGGTTACGTCGGTACAGGTCAGCAATCGACTCGACGGTAAACGCAATAAGTGCGCGGTGCTCGGCAACGCTCAATGTGCCAGAAGAAGCCAGCTGATTATCGTGAGTAGCGCCGTCGACAAAGTGGCGACGGGCAACAATCACATCGTGGCCGCCGGCGAAATAGCTTGGGGCGCGGCGCAGCAATTCCTCGTCGGAAAGCGCGCTGATTTCCTCTTCACTGCGTCCAGCGGCGCGGTAGCGCGTGCGAATGATGTTGAGCACGTGCTCGCGGCCCTTCGGGTCATCGAGGTAGGCCTCCATGCGTTGCTGAGTTTCGCGGTCGGGCTCGAAGCCGTAGTTTTCCGACCAATAGTCATAGGAGACGATCTCGAACAGGTTGGGCACGCGGCGGAACTCCGCAGTGGTGTCGAAGAGCTGGTCGGGCAGTACTCCGGTCACCGTGCTGTAGCCGCCGAATACCGATTCGTCGAGGACAACACGGGCCTTCTCCGGCGGGGTTTGCAGCAGGTTGTTCCAGCCAAAGGAGTCGCGGGATCCAAAATCCTCCTCGCTCAATGGCTGCGGATCCGTGTGCTTAATTCCCAACGGCCGATTTCCACGACCTGGGACTGTCCACACCTGGGTACCGGAAAAAGGATTGACTTGCTTCACCGTGCCGTCGGCAAGCGTGATGAGGGGATTGCTGAAAGCCTGCATAAGTCCAACACTACGTCTTTGCTGGCGGTCGGCGCGCCAATGTAGGGGGACAGGGCTTGACGACGGTTAGCTATTGTCTGGCCGTCTCGCGTGGCTTAGCCTGTGAAGTTATGTCGAAGATTGTTTTTCACTGCCTGGTGAAGCCGACCGAATCGGAGGCGCTGGCCGAGGCATTTCGTACCAAGTTGAGTGAGTTTGACCGCGCCGGGCGAATTAGTGACGTGGATGTTTCGGTGGCGTCGGCGGACACTGACGCGCAGTTGGTGGAGCAGTGGGAGCGTGAGAACCCGAAGGAGCCGTTGGGGGATAGGAAGGTATTCCGTTATCTCTTGAGCTTCGATCAGCACGGTGGTTCCCTCAATGAACTCGCTATGGACCTCTCTGAGCTACTGACTCCGCGTGCAGAATTGCCCCCGGACCCGGTGCTGCGTGAGTTCGACGAAATGCTCGAATCTGTTGCGACGTATCCCTGGAATGTTGCCGTATTTAGGTAATTTCCTACCTAATTCGTGAAAAGTGTAAGCCTCCACAGAGCCAGTGATTGGCTTGGCCAACGGGTGTAGCGCGAATCGCTACGAGTTTTCCCAGCAATATGCCGTTGTATAATTATGTCCGCTTCAATATCTACAGTTGCCCAGTCCTTGTGCACACAACCTGTGCCACCGAGTTACGGCAACCGGAAAGTGGTTTACAACCGCTGACGGTTTGTTCTTCGTGGGCGCCATAATGGTTTCGCAGAGAGGTTTATTTTGAATATCGAGCAGAAGGTTTCGGGACTCTATGACCAGATTCTCACCCGAAACGCCGGTGAGCCGGAGTTCCACCAGGCAGTGGCAGAAGTTCTGGAGTCGCTGAAGGTCGTCCTGGAAAAGGACCCACACTACGGTGACTACGGCTTGGTTCAGCGTCTGTGTGAGCCGGAGCGTCAGATCATTTTCCGCGTGCCGTGGGTCGATGACCAGGGGAAGGTCCAGGTCAACCGTGGCTTCCGTGTTCAATTCAACTCTGTGCTGGGCCCGTACAAGGGTGGTCTGCGCTTCCACCCGAGCGTGAACCTCGGCATCATTAAGTTCCTGGGCTTCGAGCAGATCTTCAAGAACTCCCTGACCGGCCTGCCGATCGGTGGCGGCAAGGGTGGCTCCGACTTTGATCCGAAGGGCAAGTCCGAGCTAGAAATCATGCGCTTCTGCCAGTCGTTCATGACTGAGCTGCACCGCCACATCGGTGAGTACCGTGACGTCCCGGCCGGTGACATCGGCGTCGGCGGCCGCGAGATTGGCTACCTGTTCGGTCAGTACCGCCGTATGGCCAACCAGCACGAGTCCGGCGTTCTCACCGGTAAGGGCCTGACCTGGGGCGGTTCCCTGGTTCGTACCGAGGCCACCGGTTACGGCTGTGTCTACTTCACTGAAGAGATGATGAAGGCCAACGGTGCTGACATCAACGGTGCCAAGGTCATCGTTTCCGGTTCCGGTAACGTCGCCATCTACGCCATTAAGAAGGCTCAGGAGCTCGGCGCTACCGTCGTCGGTTTCTCTGACTCTTCCGGTTACGTCTCCACCCCGAACGGTGTCGACGTCGAGCTGCTGAAGGAAATCAAGGAAGTTCGTCGTGCTCGCGTCTCCGAGTACGTCGCTGAGGCTGAGGGCGCTGAGTTCCACGAGGGTGGCAACATCTGGGAGCTCAAGGCTGATGTCGCACTGCCGTGTGCAACTCAGAATGAGCTCAATGGCGAGTCCGCCAAGCTGCTGGTCGACAACGGCTGCCGCTTCGTTGCTGAGGGCGCAAACATGCCGTCCACCCCGGAGGCTATCGAGGTCTTCAAGGCCAACGGTGTCCACTTTGCGCCGGGCAAGGCTGCCAACGCTGGCGGTGTTGCAACCTCCGCTCTGGAGATGCAGCAGAACGCTACCCGCGATTCCTGGTCCTTCTCCTACACCGATGAGCGCCTGAAGCGCATCATGACCAACATCTTCAAGAACTGTGAAACCACCGCCGCTGAGTACGATCACGAGGGTAACTACGTGCTCGGTGCCAACATCGCAGGCTTCAAGAAGGTCGCTAACGCAATGCTGGCTCAGGGCGTCATCTAGTCTGCTAACGTTTCCGCTTTACGACGGATCCTCGGCGACCCCGCCCGTCGAATAGCCAAAAAGCCCACGCTGTAAACTCCCTCCTATGGAGTTATCAGTGTGGGCTTTTGTCTTTATCGTGGCAACGATTTTCATCGGGGCTCTGATGCAGCGAATAGCCGGTATGGGACTCGGACTGTTGGGAGGTCCGGTCCTCTCACTGGTTGCAGGTCCCGTAGCAGGAATTTTGATTATTAACGTGCTCGCATCGGTCAATGCGATCATGCAGACCATCTCGGTGCGAGAAAACGTCGATTGGAAGAAGTTCTGGCTGATTGGCCCGGTGATGGCCTTAGGTGCGCTGCCAGGCGCCTGGGTGGTTCACAACACGCCCAGCGGGCCACTCCAGGTTCTGGTCGGCGGGCTCGTGCTACTCGCGCTGCTAGTGACATCCTTTATGCCTCAGCGCATGCGTGTCGACGGCCCACAATACGCCGTTGCCTCAGGCGTGGCCGGCGGTTTTATGAATACCCTGGCCGGCATTGCGGGCCCAGCCATTACCGTTTACGCACAGGCTTCCCGTTGGCCAGCGCAGACATTTGCGGCCACCCTGCAACCGCTCTTCTTTGTTTCCGGCGCGTTGTCCTTGCTGTTCAAGGAAATCAGCGGTGACGTATCTGTCTTCGCCACCACACCGGTTATCCTCTGGCCGCTGTGTTTGGTTGCCATGATTGTGGGTATATTTTTGGGCACTCGCGTTTCCCGACGAGTGCCCATTGTGCAAGCCCGAAAGCTCGCGGTCATTCTGGCGACTACCGGCGCGGCAGTCACTATGTTTCGCGGAATCTCCGCAACTTTTGGCGCTTAGGCTTGCTGTTACTTCAACAGCGAAGACAGGAAGTTGCGGGTGCGCTCGTGCTGCGGATTACCCAGCACCTCATCCGGGGTGCCTTTCTCCACGACCACGCCGTCAGCCATAAACACGACCTGGTCGGCGACTTCGCGGGCAAAGCCCATCTCGTGCGTCACGACGACCATGGTCATGCCCTTATCGGCCAGACCACGCATGACGTTGAGAACCTCACCGACGAGCTCGGGGTCAAGAGCGGAAGTCGGCTCATCGAAGAGCATTAGCTTCGGCTCCATGGCCAGGGCTCGAGCAATGGCAACACGCTGTTGCTGACCGCCCGAGAGCTGAACAGGGTAGGCATCGGCCTTGTGCGCCAGACCAACAGTCTCCAGCAGCTCCATGGCACGCTTTTCAGCCTGCTCCTGAGAGACACCCTTTACCAGCACCGGTGCCTCGGTGATATTTCCCAGCACCGTGCGGTGCGGGAACAGATTGAAGTTCTGGAAAACCATACCGATATCGCGACGCTGACGGGCAGCTTCTGCGGCGGAAATCTCGTAGAGGCTGCCGTTCTTTTCGCGGTAGCCAATCAGGGAACCGTCGACGTAGAGACGGCCGGCATTGACCTTCTCCAGGTGGTTGATACAGCGCAGCAGCGTGGACTTACCGGAGCCCGAAGGACCAATGAGGCAGGTAACCGTACCGCGTGGAACTTCCAGGTCGATGCCCTTGAGGACCTCGAGACGGCCGAAGTTCTTCCGAACCTTTTGCGCCTCAACCATCAAATCTTTGGTAGTCATTTACTGCGGATCCTCTCGGTAGAAGTGCTCTTCGTCCTTATCGACAACGCGAGCATTTGCAAGCGGCACACCTTCGGCGTCGGCAAGCGCGGCCAGCTGGCGGGCGGTGAGCTGACGGGTAGCGCCGCGGGCGAAGTAGCGCTCAAGGTAGAACTGTCCGACCATCAGAATTGATGTGATGACCAAGTACCAGGTGGCGGCGACAAGCAGCATCGGCACCGGCAGGAACAGCGCATTGGCGATGTCCGTGGAGCGGCCGTAGAGTTCCAGCGAGAACGGCACTGCGATGACCAGCGAAGTGGTCTTCAGTAGGGAGATGAACTCGTTGCCCGTCGGCGGGATGATGATGCGCATAGCCTGCGGCAGGATGGTGCGGCGTACAGTCTGCCACCAGCTCATACCCAGTGCCTTCGATGCTTCGGTCTGGCCCTCTGGGACAGCCTGGATGCCGGCACGGACAATTTCAGCCATGTATGCGGACTCATTCAAGCCGAGACCGACGAACGCCAACACAAAGGTATTGGACAGGACAGTGCTGAGATCAACCTCGGCAACGCCCAGGTCAATCGTCGAGTAGATAGTGCCGAGGAGGCCCCAAAAGACCAGCTGCACGTAGACCGGAGTTCCTCGGAAAACCCACAGGTAGAACCAAGCAACAGTGGACAGCACGGGGTTGTCCGACATTCGGAGTACGGCGACGATGGCACCGCCGACGATACCGATGAGCATGGCTAGGACAGTCAGTGCAATGGTCCAGCCAGCGGCAGCGGCGATTCGTGTGTCGAACAGGTACTGGAAGTAAACATCCCAGTGGTAGGCCTCGTTGCGGGCGGCACCGATGATGAACCATAGGAAGAGCGCCAGCAGCACTGCTGCGGTGATCCAGCGACCCGGGTGCGGCAGCGGTTTAGCCTTAATTTCTTCGCTGAGTTCCGCCTGTGTGGCCTCGTAGCGGGCGCCAGACGCAGATGAGTCGCTCACTTAAAGTTCCTCTCCGTTAATAGTGGCGCGTTCCAAAGCACCGTCTTCCAAACCCCATGTGGTCAGGATTTGCTTGTACTGGCCGTTATCAATGAGGTACTGCAGTGCCTGCTGCAGCACTGGGCCGAGTTCTGAATCCTTCGGAATAGCGAAGCCGAACGGGGCACCATCGTAGATATCTCCGGCAAGTTCGAGTTTGCCCTCAGAGCGATTGACCGCATAGGCACTGACTGGTGAGTCAGCTGCCAGCGCATCAGCACGCCCCAGCACCACAGTGGTAGCGGCGGTACCAGCATCCTGGTAGGCCAATTTGTTAATTGGTGGCAAACCGCGATCCAGACAATCCTGATTCTTTACCGGCAGGTCCTCCATGTCAGCGACGGTATTGCGCTGAACGGCGACAGTTTTGCCACAGTAGTTGTCGGAGCTGGCGTCGCTGCCCGGGCGACGTGCCCACTGCAGGCCGGTATCCAGGTAGTCGACGAAGTCGTAGGTCTTGCGGCGCTCCTCATTTGAGGTGAAGCCGGAAGCGCCAACATCAACTGCGCCGGCCGACAGGGCCGGCAGAATCAGTGCGAAATCCTGTTCTTGGATTTCAATCTTCATGTCCAAGACACTGGCCATGGCTCGGATGAGATCGATGTCGAAGCCGATGATGGAACCGGCGGAATCCTTAAACTCTGCCGGGGCGAATGTTGGGTTGGTGCCGATGCGCAATACTTCGCGCTTACGAAGATCTGCTGGGACCTGTTTCGCCAGTTCGGGGACCGCTGCCGGTTTGATCTCTGACCAGCCCTCCGGGTTACCGCTTTCGTCATTGGTGACACAGCCTGTAAGCCCTAAGAACAAGGTCGCAGTCAGCGTGGCAGCCGCCAATGCGATGGGTCTTTTCATATCTGAATATGTTACCTAGGCACAGGAATACCTTAAATTCGGTACCCCTATTCAGCTGCGTCTTAGGCTGGTGCAGGAAAACCGCACACTTTTCAGACTTCCCGAGGGGATAGTCAGCGCGGGTTTTCTAGTTCGCTTCAGCTGCAGCAAAGCCATTGCCAGTGACGTCGAGCGGGCCGACCGCGCCGGAGGCCGGGTCGCTCAGCGCAGCATCGCGGACAGCCTTCGCCACGGCCGGCATGACGCGCGAATCCAGCGCCGACGGGATAATGCGGTCGGCACTCAGGTCCTCTACGCCAACATTTGCGATGGCCTGAGTAGCAGCCAGCTTCATGGCCTCGGTGATCCGTTTGGCACCCGCCTCCAGTGCGCCACGGAACAGACCCGGGAAGGCCAGCACATTATTAATCTGGTTCGGATGATCCGAGCGGCCAGTGGCCACGACGGCTCCGTACTTGCGAGCGATTTCCATCGGGATTTCCGGAATCGGGTTGGCTAGCGAGAACAGGATCGGGTCAGCGGCCATCTGGCTAATCGCATCCTCGCCGATACGGCCGGCAGAGACGCCGATGAACACGTTAGCGTCGACAAGCGCATCGTTGATCGAGCCGGTGATACCGCGCGGGTTAGTCATGCCGGCGACCCACTGCTTGATGTCGCTTAGTGGCTCGCGGTCCGGGTGGATGATGCCGCGCGAATCGACGACGACGATGTCGGACACGCCAGCGGACAGCAGCATCTTCGTCGCAGCGACACCAGCAGCACCAGCGCCGGAGATGACTACGCGGAGATCCTGGAAGCTGCGGCCGGTCAGCTTGCAGGCGTTGATCAGGCCGGCGGCGATGACGATGGCAGTGCCGTGCTGGTCGTCGTGGAAGATGGGGATGTCGAGCTCTTGGTCGAGACGCTGCTCGATCTCGAAGCAGCGAGGCGCGGAGATGTCTTCGAGGTTCACTCCGCCAAACGACGGTGCCAGCGCCTTGACCGTCTGGATGATTTCCTCCGTGTCGAGGGTATCCAGGACGATTGGCACAGCGGAGATGCCAGCGAACTGCTCGAAGAGCTGGGCTTTTCCTTCCATCACCGGTAGCGCGGCCTTGGGCCCGATGTCGCCAAGGCCAAGCACGGCGGTGCCGTCGGAAACCACTGCGACGTTCTGGCCGGTCCAGGTGTAGGTGCGGGCCAGAGCCGGATCTTCGTGGATGGCCTCACAGACGCGAGCGACGCCTGGGGTGTAGCCAATGGAGAGGTCGCGAATCGTCTCGAGCTTCATGGTCGAGTGGGAGCGGAGCTTGCCGCCTAGGTGCGCCTCGAAGATTTCCGCATCGGTGATGGTCGACGGATCTGTGGGGGTGGTGTCCTCCGGTACTGCGTGAAGCGGCGTCTTAGCGGAGTTCGCGTTCACAGCGTGGTCGGGGGAGCTAGAGGGGGAATTCGCAGCAGGCATGATGACAGTCCAAAACGTGTTGAGTACTGAGTACTTTGTACTTTGAGAAAACTCGACCGCGGCGAGAGCTGCTGGTGGGCAGGGTGTAAAGCCGGGAGCAATGGCTGGCCGCTGATACGTAGTGGTGTGCGTAAAAACTAATCCAGTCTTGCTATACGGGATTAGTATCTCATTATATGGACAGTGGGGTGGAAAATAAAATCTTTGCGGTTGAGGGGCGGGGATTTGGGAAGTGTCGTGGGGCTGGCGGTCGCGGGCGTGATGCCGTAACCCCGGCTTTTGCCGAGTTCGACGAGTCCTGCCATGGCGTCATCTATGTCAAGAGCTACGCTGCTGTGTTGTTTGCGATGAAGGTGTGCACCGGGGCTTGCTCGGAAGCATCATTGTTAGGAAGTGCCTTCGGTGGGGCGTCTATGTGCTGGCGGGTTCCATATGGGCGGCTGTCGTTGGAGGGGTTTCTACTCCTTGGCCGCTTTTGGCCTTCTATTGGTTTGGAAAATGTTGGCGATATTATTTGCCGATATTGAGCAAGCGCTGGCCGGGGTTGAAGGTTAGTTTTTAAAGAGATTAACCAGTTCCAAGCCCTGTTCTATGGGGTAGAGGCCTGGTTTTTTCTTACCTTCAGTGGTGCCTTATGGTTCGCGAATCGAAAATATTTGTGTAGTGCGGAAAGTTGAATCCGGAGTTCCTGGGATAGTTCCAACTGACGACAGAGAGCTGTTCGTTTATTGCAACTTCTACGCAGGAGGCTTCTTACGATGTCCAATTCCACTTTCCCCCAGAACCCGCAGAGCCCACAGAACCCGTATGGCCCCGAGAGGGCGTACGGCTCCCAGGTTCCGCAGGCTTCGCTGGGGCAGCAGTCCTACCAGCACAGCCCGCAGGATCCTCTCGGCCAGCAGCCCTACCCGCAGGGTCCGTCGGCAGCGGGGCAGATGCCTCCGGCTCCGAAAGAAAAGAAGAAGGGTGGCTGCTTCAAGTGGGGCGGTATCGCCGCCGGTGCTGTTGTGGTCCTCGCTGTGGCGGCCAGCTTGACCGGTGGCGGCGATGCCGATTCGGGTTCCGATTCTGAAGCTGCATCTCTCTTTGGTTCGGAGACTGCCGTTGCGGCTGATTCTGGGACTGTTGAGAATGCCGATTTCGCTGAGTCTTCCGAGGCAGGTGTAGATGAGCAGCAAGGTCAGACGGGGGAGCAGCAAAAGCAGGATGAGAAGGTTCCGACCGAATACAAGAATGCTCTCCGCAAGGCAGAGATTTACGCGAATCGCATGCACATGTCGAAGGCCGGTATTTATGACCAGCTGACCTCGGAGTATGGCGAGAAATTCTCACCGGAGGCAGCCCAGTATGCGATGGACAATCTCGAAGCGGACTGGAATAAGAACGCACTGGAAAAGGCGAGAATCTACCAGGATTCGATGGCAATGTCCCCGGATGCGGTTTACGAGCAGCTGACGTCGGAATACGGTGAGCAGTTTACTCCGGAGGAAGCTCAGTACGCGGTGGATAACCTGTAGCAGCGGGCTTCGTTTGTTGATGACGCCAATTGGCCAGAGTCCAGTTGGATGCATGCTGCAGAAGGACGGCTTCCGCTTCACCAGAATGCATTTGCTGCACACTGAACGGCTGCTGGTGAAGCGGAAACCGTCTTGGCAGTTTTAATGCGTGACCGGGCAGTTGAGCGAGTGTCTGCAGCACAACTTCGGCGCGGTACAATTCGTGCCGTTTAACAACCGCGCCCGCATCGGCGACCGCGGCGGCAAATCAGAAGTAACTGCGCCACTGCGCCGCTACCCAGACGCAGCCACCTATCTTGCAGAAGACATCGCTGAGTTTCGAGTCTCCATCACAGAAGAGCAGCGGCAAGCTTTGTTGAGCGGGATTTCCGAGTACTCCGATGGCGATGAAGAAGTTTTCAGAGCGTATGCTCGCCTGTTGAAATCATCGGACTCAAAAGCCATGGAGTAGCCACATTCGCGGGGTGCGAGTCCCCGCCATGGCACTGCCGGGTTAAGTGACAAAAAGTGTGTCCGCT
>NZ_KV787436.1:0-1300 GCF_001807105.1 Corynebacterium sp. HMSC14H10
GCCCGACCCCCGGAAAGTGGACACATCGGGGGCTAGCTATGCTGCTGTGGTCAGTATAGCCGAAGTCTCGGCTTCAAAGACATCAGGAGCTACGAGATTGCACCAGGAGTGCCGCCTGCGCGTGTTGTAGCGCATGCACCACCGGAAGACCTCTTGACGACAGCTAATTGGGTTGTCAAAGACTTTCCGATCACGCAGCACTTCCCGCTTTAAGGTGGCGTTAAAGGATTCTGCCAGGGCATTATCGGCACTCGTTCCAACCGCGCCCATGGACTGGCGCACACCTAACGACGAGCAGTAGTTCCTAAAGTCTTGTGAGGTGTACACGCTGCCGTGATCGGAATGGAAAATAGTCCCGTCAAGACTGCCGCGCACGCCGTGTGCGTGGGCTAGAGCATCGATAACTAGTGAGACCCGCATGTGGTCTGCGAGTGCATAACCTGCAAGTTTACGTGAATACGTGTCAATGACTGTGGCAAGGTACATGTTTTTGCCTCCCCTACACGGCAGGTAAGTAATGTCACCGACATACACACGATTTGGCTCGCCAGCTGTGAACTTGCGGCCTACTAGATCTGGCATGACACGGTGACCAGGCTTACGCCTGGTAGTAATGCATCGACGCCGTTTGCTAAAGCCTTTTAACCCCATGGATTTCATGATGCGTGCAACTTTCTTGTGATTGATCGGGGTATACGTCGTGTCCTCCTTGAGGCTTGCGGCGATGCGTTTAGCACCATAAAGCCCGTGCTCATCATCGAAGATGGTCTTGATTCTTGCACCAATAACGGCATCAGAATACATCTTTAACCTGCGTTTTTACGGGTGCTCACCCACTTGTAAAACGAGGAACGATTCAGCTTTAACACATCGCACATCCGCTTAACCGAGTACTCGGTTCGGTGGTCATCGACAAACTGGAAGCGGATCACCAGTGAGTCTCTTCGGCAAAATATTTCGCGGCCTTACGCAGGATGTCGCGTTCTTCGCGCAGCTTAGAGACTTCTTTTTCCAGCTGACGGATTCGCGCAGAATCATTCGCCGCTTGGGCTTGATCGTGCACGGCTTTAATGCGGGCACGTTTGCCAGTGCCGTACTTTTTGACCCAAGAATGTAGCGAGGCACGGTTGATACCGAGCTCAGCTGATGCTGAGTTCAGCGAGAGATCCTCGTTGTTCTCATAGAGGGCTACGGCATCGCGTTTGAACTGTTCGGAGTACCTGGACATGGTGGTAGATTACCTTTCTTCCCAGCTCGACTGGGCTGGATATCAGGTGTCCACCACATGGGGGTCAGGTCC
>NZ_KV787437.1:0-7850 GCF_001807105.1 Corynebacterium sp. HMSC14H10
CATCCCGGGGCGAGCGCACATGGCACGGTTGAAGCTGGGGTACCGGGAGGCTGTGGCGCTGACTGATTCTGTGCTGTGCCCGGTAGGAACGCGCGTGCGCGGTCACGAGTTCCACAAGACAGCCCTAACCGATGACACCGCAAGTGTCGCTGCTGCGGCCGGGTGGCAACCAGCCTGGGGTTGGCGTGGATATCAAGGCGAAACAGTTCGCGACGGCTTCGTTTCCGAGTCTGGGCGGATTCATGCCGGTTACCTGCATGTTCATCCGGCGGGTGCGCCGGGGAACGTCAGTCGCTTTGTCGCTTCGTGCGCCGGGTAAAGTGTTAGCTATGAGTTTGCTTCTCAAAGACTACGGTGTGTTGGTGATTGGCGGTTCCACGGCTGCAGAGCGCGTGATTCCTCGGCTGTTGGACTCTGGCGCTGATGTCACTGTGTGTGAAGGTGGGGAAGTAACAACTGCGATTGAGGCCTGGGCTGCAGACGGCCGTATTACTTTGACCCGCACCGGTTTTACCGAGGCGATGAGCTGGGGCAAGGCTCTCATGGTCTGCTGTGACGAGGCGTTGTTGCGTGAGGTGACTCTAGAGGGACACCGCCGAGGTATTCTCGTCGACGATGAAACCGGGGCTTCCAGCCCGCTTACTCCTGTGGCGCTGACCGGCCGTCGCGCGTCGCGCGCTGGGGACCTCGCTGGTCAGGTCGCACTCGTAGGCGGTGGCCCGGGCGACCCCGGTCTGATTACCGTTGAGGGGCGTCGCTTGCTCCGGCTTGCCGACGTTGTCGTTGCAGACCACCTCGGTCCACTGTCGCTGCTCGGTGACTTGGAGCCGGATGTCGAGATTATTGATGCCGGCAAGCTTCCTTACGGCCGCGCCATGGCTCAGGAGCGCATCAATGAACTGCTAGTTCATCGTGCCCGTGAGGGCTACTTTGTGGTCCGGCTCAAGGGTGGCGATCCGTACATCTTCGGCCGCGGTTTTGAAGAGCTTCAGGAGCTGCAGAAGGCTGGGGTACCGGTTCGCGTTGTGCCGGGTATTACTTCAGCACTGGCGGTACCGGGGACGATTGGCATCCCAGTTACTATGCGTGGCGTCAACCATGAATTCACTGTTGTGTCCGGTCACGTCCCACCGGGGCACAGGAAATCGCTGGTCAATTGGGATGCGCTGGGCCGGATGCACGGCACTATTGCCATCATTATGGGAGTTAAGAACGGGCCAAAGATTGCCGAGGCTCTGATGAAGGCCGGCCGCAGCCCGAAGACTCCGGCTGCGGTCATCCAGGACGGCACGCTGCCGAATCAGAGGTCGCTACGCTGCACACTCGGCGAGCTTGGCGAGAAAATGGTCGAAGAGGCAATCAAGCCGCCCGCGGTTATCGTCATCGGTGAAGTCGCCGGTCTGGATGAGGGCGATGAGTAAGAACAACAAGTTGAGCAACAACAAGTCGAGGAAGCGTGAGCCAGAGCAGCAAAAGGCAGGGCTTGTTACCCGACTGCTTGCCGACGATCAGCTGCGTAGCGCCATCTGGATGGGCGCTGCGACCTTCCTGGTGTTCTACCTCGGAACCATGATCATCTTCCGACTCCTTCTCCTCGGCGGAGAAGGATCGCGATACGACAGCATTTTCATCGCTATTATCGCTCTGATTGCCGCCATTGTGGCAGGCCGAAAGCGCTACAACGACGACATTTAGTTTTCCGGGACGCGGAAGATGAGGGTGTCGTCGTCAAGCGAGACGTCGTATCCTGCGGCGCGTGCGATGTCGACGGCCTCTGTGGGGGAGGTCGGTGTCGTGTCGGAAAGGGCGATGGCGCGGGCAAATAGGCCCTTGTAGTGCTTGTTGAAGTGGCTGACGATTTTGCCCTCGGCGGTGAGCACGGTCATCGTTGTCGCGCTCTTGACTTTGCCCAAATTGGCGTAGGTGCCGGAACGAAGGTCGATGAGGAAGTCGACATCATTGAGAGCCTCGGTGATGGCGGTACCCCAACGGCGCTTCATTGTGGGAGCCGCGTCGGCAGGCTGATCCGCGAAGGGGAGCTTGACCGTACCAGAGAGACGGTAGTGGGGGATGAGGTCGTCCCCGCCAATGACACCGAAGAGCGCTGACCCGATGGCGAGTCGAGCACGGCCGGTTTCCGGCAAATCGCTGGGGGAGAGTGCGTCGTAGAGCACCCCGGTATAACGCTCGAGAGCCGGCATGGTCGGCGACTCTAGGAGCGCGGCATTAGCTGTGACTTCGTCAGCAAGCCGTGGCCCCAGCTTCAGTGTTTCCATCGCGGCTTCCCTGTTCGCACTTAGCGCCACGAGATCGGCTGCAATGCGCTCGCGGATGGGGTTGAGGGAGCCGAAGCTCAGCGAGGAAAAGTCTACTGCGGGATGGCTGCCACCAGTGGCTTTGGTTTCAGAGGGGGGTAGGACTACGAGCATGGGCACCATAGTAATGCCCCGCATGTTGCGAAGAATGATCGACGGGTAAAATCAGCATTCATGATTACGCGAATGTCCCAGCTGTTCCTGCGCACACTGCGCGAGGATCCAGCTGACGCCGAGGTCCCTAGCCACAAGCTGCTCGTCCGTGCCGGCTACATCCGGCGAACTGCCCCTGGTGTGTACTCCTGGCTGCCACTGGGCTTGAAGGTTCTGCGCAACGTAGAGAAGGTTGTGCGCGAGGAGATGGAAGGCATTGGCGCACAGGAGCTGGCATTCCCTGCACTGCTCCCGCGTGAACCGTACGAGGCGACGAATCGGTGGACCGAATACGGCCCCGAGCTGTTCCGTCTGAAGGATCGCAAGGGCGCGGACTACCTGCTGGGGCCGACGCACGAAGAGATGTTCGCGCTGGCTGTCAAGGATCTTTTCAGCTCCTACAAGGATTTCCCGACGACGCTGTTTCAGATTCAGACCAAGTACCGCGACGAGGCTCGCCCGCGCGCTGGTATTCTGCGTGGCCGCGAGTTCGTGATGAAGGACTCTTATTCCTTCGACATGGACGACGAGGGGCTGGAGAATTCTTATCAGCAGCACCGCGGTGCCTACCAGCGAATTTTTGACCGGCTGGGCATTAAGTACGAAATCTGCCACGCCACCTCCGGCGCTATGGGCGGTTCGGCCTCCGAGGAGTTCCTGGCTGTTAGCGAAAGTGGCGAAGACTCCTTCGTAGTCTCCACCGACGGTGAGTACGCCGCCAATGTGGAAGCCGTGAAGATTCCGGCAGTTGAACCGCAGCCGATTGAGGGACAACCGGAGGCGAAGGTTTACGAGTCTCCGAACTGCACCACAATCGCAGCACTTGTTGATTGGGCCAATGGTGCGGACCTCGGACGCGAGGTCACTGCTGCCGATACTTTGAAGTGCGTTCTCGTCGCCGTCGACCCGAAGAAGGTCGATAAGGAGAGCAACGCCCTGCCGGAACAGCTCACCGCAATCCTGGTTCCCGGTGACCGTGAGGTCGATGAAAAGCGTCTTGAAGTCGCATTTGAACCGGGTGAGGCGCGCTTGCTGGAGGACAAGGACTTCGCAGCCAATGACTTCCTGATCAAGGGCTACGTCGGCCCGCAGGGGCTCGCCGATCGCGGTGTGAAGGTCCTAGCTGACCCCCGCGTGGCGGAGGGCACAAATTGGATTACAGGAGCCAACGAGGAAGGCAAGCACATCGTCGATGTGGTCGCTGGTCGCGACTTCCAGATTGATGGTATTTGCGATGTCGCAGAGGTGCGTGACGGCGACCCGGCTCCGGAGGGGCATGGCACGCTAAAGATCGAGCGCGGAATCGAGATCGGTCACATTTTCCAGTTGGGCCGCAAGTACACCAACGCCTTTGAAATCGACATCCTCGATGTCAACGGTAAGCGTGCTCGTCCGACGATGGGGTCCTACGGCATTGGCGTGTCCCGCCTGGTCGCTGTCCTCGCGGAACAGCAGTTGGATGAAAAGGGCCTCAAGTGGCCAGTTGCCGCGGCACCGTACAAGGTTCACATCGCTGTGGCCGGCAAGAACGCCGAAGCAGCTGAGGCCGCTGAACAGCTGGCGGAAGACCTCAGCCAGCAGGGCATTGAGGTGCTTTTCGACGACCGTCCGAAGGTCAGCCCCGGTGTGAAGTTCAAGGACGCCGAGCTGCTGGGTATGCCGTTTGTGGTCATCTTTGGCCGTGGCTACGCGGACGGCAAGGTGGAGCTGCGTAACCGCCTGACCAACGAGACCGACGAGGTCGCCGCTGACGGCATTGCAGCTCACGTCGCGGAGCTGGTTCGCAAGGCTTAGAGCCCGGGCAACGGCTCCAAGTTGTTGCCACCTAGCGCTGCCGCTCCGGCGGCAGCCACGCCAGCTGCCTGCAGCGCGAACATACGCATCCGAGGGTTATTAGCAGCGAGCAATACGTCTTCCCACGCCTGGGCACAATAGCGCTCCAATGCAATCATGTAATCGACGGGTGCCGTATCTGGCGAAGGAGCGCCTTCCGGCATATAGCCAGGTGCGCTCTCCGGCACCTCAACGTCGGAATCCTCCAAAATTAGTCGGGCACGATCGCGCAAAATTCGGTGGCGCTCGCCACGGGCCAAAAGTGCAGTAGTGGTATCGCCTCCGACACGTGGTGCGGCTACGCCGACACCGTAAATCATCATGTATTCGGCTTGCAGTGCCTTAGTCATCTGTTCTTCGGCACCCGAGATTTCATCCCTGTCACTGGGAATCAATGGGACAAGCTCCTCCCACTCAGCGCCCGCAACACGCAGAGCGAGGACGATACCGCCATCGACAGCCGTGGCGAGGCGCGCAGTGTGCTCCTCCCGCAATGCAGTGCGTGAATCCAGGGCATTCGTCAGTACGGGATTGTTTCGCGAGTCCGTGAGCAGTAGCTTCGCGTCGGAACCGGTAACCAGGGATCCTGGGACTGCTACGTCCGAGCCACATTCATCGACAGGTTTACCGTCCTTGTGGGTGCCGCAGGCGCGTGTGATTTCCTTATCCAGTTCGGTAACCTGCGCGGAGCGCACCGCTGCGAGGTCAGGATTGGCGTCGCTAAGCGACTGTGCATCGCGCGCCGCCAGCGCATGGAGAACCTCAATGGCGTAATCGGGGCGCGGTGCCACCAGATGCGAGCACGCGGAAAGCGCAGGAAGTGATCCCACGGCGAGGGCAGCAGCGAGGAAGCCACGGCGCGAGAGAGTACGAGTGCGATGCGATGCGGAAGCAAAACTGGGGGAGGGAGGTTCAACAATCACCTCACTATGGTGCCACGGCGGGCGGCACTTTGTGTCAATGCGGTATGTGGAAAGCGCCCAGGTGCGCAATTCCTAGTACTTGACCTGTAGACTCTACGACTATGGCGATACCCGCACCCGAGAAAATTGAACAGTTTGTGAGCCCGGCGCTCGCACAAATCGGCCTGGATGTGGAAGATGTCAAGGTCGTTCGCGCCGGCGCAAAGTCACAGGTCATTGTGTTAGTTGACGCAGATGAGCGTCCTGACCTCGATGTTCTGGAACAGGCCACGTATGAAGTATCTTCGGCTCTGGATGCCGCGGAGGCACGTGGTGAAGCGGACTTCGGCGCTCAGGGCTACACCTTGGAAGTTTCCACTCCTGGTATTGACGCACCGCTGACCCAGCCTCGGCACTGGCGTCGTAACCGTGGTCGTATTGCGGAGATTTCGCTTGCCGACGGTTCCGCGATTGCAGCCCGCATTGGTGCGCTGTCGCCGGATGAAGAATCCATCATTCTCGTTACCTCTAAGGGGCCAAAGGGACGTTTGAAGGCTGTTGGCCAGCGTGTCCAATTAACCAATGTGGCCCGTGCAGTGGTACAAGTTGAATTCTCTAATCCGCCCGCAGCCGAGAAGGATTTTGCGGGACTAGACTATGACGATGCCTTGACCAGGCTGGAGGATAACAAGTGAAGATTGAACTAGCTGCCCTGCGAACCTTGGAAAAGGAAAAGGGTATTCCTGTCGACGAAATGCTGGGACTGGTCGCCCGAGCATTGCGTGAAAGCTACCGTAACACCACCGCACCGGCACAGTATGCGCGCGTCGAAATCGACCGTGAGACCGGTGACGTCATAGTCTTTGCCCAGGAGCGAGACGACGAGGGCAATCTCATCTCCGAATGGGACGACACTCCGGAGGACTTCGAGCGTACCGCTGCATTCGCTGTTCGTCAGACCATCCTTTCGCGTCTGCGGGATGCGGAGAGCGATAAGGTTCTCGACGAATACGCAGACCTGTCTAATCAGGTCATTTCCGGCGTGGTCCAGCGCGATGTCTATGCCAATGAAAAGGGCATTGTCGTCGTCCACATCGGTTCGGAGGCCAACGGCCGAGACGGTATTCTGATGCCGGCTGAGCAGCTGCCAGGTGAGGAACTCAAGCACGGTGACCGCATCAAGTGCTACGTCGTCGGTGTGAACAAGACACCGCGCGGTGTTGCGATTCACCTGTCACGCACGCATCCGGAGCTCATTCGTAAGCTCTTCGAACTTGAAGTTCCGGAAGTTGCCGATGGGGCAGTGGAATTGATTTCCATTGCGCGCGAGGCCGGTCACCGCACCAAGGTTGCTGTACGCCCCACGGTCAAGGGCCTCAACGCTAAGGGCGCCTGCATTGGGCCCCGCGGTCAGCGTGTGAACTCGATTATGAATGAGCTCAAGGGCGAGAAGATTGACATCATCGACTACGACGAGGATCCGGCGAAGTTCGTTGGTAACTCGCTGGCGCCCGCCAAGGTAGTTAGTGTCAAGATTCTGGACATGGACGAGCGCCGTGCACACGTTGTGGTGCCCGACTACCAGCTCTCTCTTGCTATCGGCAAGGAGGGACAGAATGCCCGTCTGGCGGCTCGTCTGACCGGCTGGCGAATCGATATCCACTCCGACGCGGAGTAGACACAACGTCAGCGTCCCAGCGGTTGCGAAAGTGGCGGGAAAGTGCCTAGGGGGTTGGCACTTTTCCGCCTTTTCGGGTTATGCTGGGAGGTGGCCAAACGACAAGGCGTGATTTTCCTATGCGAATTTTCGCGCTGAATTTCTTAGCAGGAAGGTGGGTGCGTCAGGAGTATGACGACTTCGCGGGTGCTAAACCCGAATTCGACAACTCATACGCCTGCACCCACACGTACCTGTATTGCAACTAAGCAGCGCCACAATTGCTCGGAGCTGCTACGCATTGTCGCCACCACCCGTTCAGATGGCTCAGTAGCCGTCGTTGCTGATCCGCATCGTCGGATGCAGGGGCGAGGTGCCTGGATCACCCCAACACTAAAGGCTTGGGAGATCGCCGACAAGCGCCGTGCATTTGGCCGCGCACTGAAGGTATCTACGCAGGTAGATGCGTTTCCGGTTAAACAGTTTATCGCCACGCACTACGAAGCGGCGGAGGGTTTCGCCCCCGCTGACGATGTGCGTGTCGCTAAGCAGGGAGGCAGGAAAAATGACAACAGAAAGACCTGAACACTGATGAGCACACGATGAAGCATCAGCGATGAACGGCAATAGATAAGAGGGAGCCCTGCAGGCGCTCTCGGTGCGCGGACAAATCCGCCATCGGGCGCTGCTCGGCCCCCACTAGTGAGGAGAGCAGTGTCCGGAAAGCTACGTGTCCATGAGCTCGCTAAGCAGCTCGGGGTCACCAGCAAAGAACTACTCGCCGAGCTGAAGGCTCAGGGCGAGTTTGTTAAGACCGCTTCTTCGACGGTGGAACCACCCGTCGTCAGGAAGATGAAGAAGGTCTACGAAGAGAAGAATGCTGGCGCAGGTGCTGACGCGTCTGCCCAGGCCCCAACTACCAAGGCTGCTGCTAAGTCGGGTGCCAAGCCAGCTGCAAAACCAGGCGCTAAGCCTGCTGCACCAGCGGCG
>NZ_KV787438.1:0-43087 GCF_001807105.1 Corynebacterium sp. HMSC14H10
ATCAGACACACTTTTTGTCACTTAACCCGTTATGGCCGTACCGCAGCGCACACTAGGTCGTCGAACTAGCCCAGTTCGACGACCTTAATCTTTGATGCCGCCTCCGATGCACGCTCACGAGCAGCGTCGACAGAATCTGCGGTCGAAACAGCAACACCCATGCGGCGACGCGGACCGGCAAACGGCTTACCAAAGATACGAATGTCTGTCTCCGGAATAGCCATGGCCTCAGCTAGGCCGGTGTAGCCCGGCTGCTCGATGTCAGCACCGCCGTAGACTACAGCGGAAGCTCCCGGGGACACCAGCGTGACGTCGATAGGCAGCCCCAGCACTGCGCGCGCGTGCAGCTCGAACTCGGAGAAACGCTGCGTACCCATGGTGACCATGCCGGTGTCATGCGGGCGCGGGCTGACCTCGGAGAACCACACTTCATCGCCGCGGACAAACAGCTCGACGCCGAAGATACCGCGACCGCCCAGCGCGTTGGTGATGCGCGCGGCGACAGAGCGCGCATTGTCCAGGGCGTTTTCGCTCATGGCTGCCGGCTGCCAGGACTCAACGTAGTCACCATCCTGCTGACGGTGGCCGATGGGCTCACAGAACCACGTTGCCCCCTCGCCAGTCTCCGGATCAACGGAGCGCACGGTCAGCAGCGTGATCTCATAGTCGAAATCAACGAAGCCCTCCACGATGACGCGACCGGACTCAACGCGACCGCCACTCATGGCGTAATCCCACGCGGCCTGGACATCCTCCGGCGAACGCAGCGTGGACTGTCCCTTGCCCGAGGAACTCATGACCGGCTTGACCACGCATGGGAAGCCAATCTCATCAACAGCTGCGGTGAACTCATCAAAGCTGGAGGCGAAGTGATAGCGGGAAGTCGGCAGTCCCACCTCTTCCGCAGCCAGGCGGCGAATACCTTCTCGGTTCATGGTCAGCTGAGTCGCCCGTGCGGTCGGAATAACGGTGACGTCCAGCGTCTCATCTTCCTCGACCTCTGCCAGCACCTCGGTTGCCAGAGCCTCAATCTCAGGGACGATGAAGTGTGGCTTGACCTGGAGAATCAGGTCCCGCAGTGCGCTAGGGTCCGACATATTCAACACGTAGGCGTGGTGAGCTACCTGGTGTGCCGGTGCATGCTCGTAGCGATCGGCAGCGTGCACCTCAACGCCAAGACGCTGGAAAGCAATGGTCACCTCCTTGCCGAGCTCGCCAGAGCCGAGCAGCAGAACTCGCGTTGCTCCCGGCTGGTACGGGGTTCCGGTGGCTTCAGGGGTGAACATCGAGATAAATTCGCTTTCGTCTACGGCACATACGCTGCGCAACCAGCAGCTGTTAAATTGATTGCCTCCAGCATACGACAGCGAGCTGATTCACCGCGGCGGGCACGGGCGGGAACCTAGCGCGGGAACACCCGCTGGAACTCAGCCAGCGCCACCTCACGGTCAGCGGCCAGGACAACATTCGCCACCGCTCCGGCTGAATCCTCCACCACCTGGCCGCGGCGTGCTGGCTCAGCTGCAAAGGTTCGCTTATCGACGCCCACGAGACGCATCTTCTCCACTTCCCCTGTCACCGCACCGACGGCCACCATCGCAGCGAAGAGGTCATGAACCTGCGCCTTGTAACCGACTCCAACTCCCTGGTGGAACTCAAAGTAGAACTTCAGCGAGCGGCGCAGAACACGCAGCAGCTCCGAGTTCATACCGGCATCTCGCCAGGATTCAATCTCAGTATCACTAATGGTGATGGTCTCGGTGACATTGAGCGGAACCAGCGTCGGCACCGGCGCGCCTGCGGCGGTGGCGATGCTGCGCACGGCATCCTCCGGGCGCTCGACGGCCACAGCACCTGCGGTGCCGAACACCTCGGTGACCGCGGTGGGGTCGACCCAGAAGTTCCATTCCGCAAACTCGGTGACGTTACCGTGGTAGTCCACAGCACCGCCCATAATGGTCACGCCGTCGAGCTCCCGCATGAGTTCTGGGTATTTCTTCAAAGCGGCCACGTAGGTGGTCATAGGGCCAGTGACCAGCAGGTGCACCTTCTCCCCCGTCGACCGTGCCTGCTCGATGACTCGTCGCCACAGCGCCAGCGGATCCGCCGCTCCTGAGCGCCCCGGTTCGTAGATGACGGCCGGTGGTGCCAGGTTGTAGCCCAGCCCGTACGGGCCATGAGTCTCAGGCGTGGTGGTCAGTTCACGGTCAGCGGGCCCCTCGAAACCGCTGACAACCGGAACCTCCGGACAACCGCAGAGATTCAACATGTACTTGGTGTTGCGAGCGGACCATGCCGCAGTGGTGTTACCACCTGCGCAGGTCACACCCACCAGCTCGATCTCGCCTGCGGTATGCAACCCCGCGAGGTAGACGAGAGCAAGACTGTCATCGATACCCGTGTCAACGTCGGCAAGCACTTTCAAACGCGTCATAAGGTCAAGTGTGACACGAAACATGCTCGGCCCGCAGAGCTAAACATGGGCAAAACAGGGATACAGACGAGTTTCCGCTGGTGCTGGCCGGGTTTACTAGTTCGTCGACATCGCTGCATCACCCACCGGAGCGGACTCCGGCAGCGGCATTTTCAGCTCGGCCAAGACCTCGCGCAGTCGCGTCGGGTAGTCGGTGATGATGCCGTCGACACCAGCGGCAATTTGCTCGCGCATGGTCTCCTTTTCATTTACGGTCCACGGCACCACCTTCATGCCGGCCTCATGCGCACGGGAGATTAGCTCCGGCGTGGCGACCGGGTGGTAGTCAGCATCTGACGGTGTCTTGCCGTAAGGAATGCTGTGCGTCGGCGAGAGCACCTGCACGCCGAGCTGCTTGGCGGCCTCGATGATGTCGCCATTGACCTCGTCGTAATTGACATCGCCAATCCAAGGAGAATCCTTCTTCCAGGTGGTCTCGTCCCACAGCATGACCAGCGGAATCTCCGGGTTCCGTTCCGCGACCAGCGGCAGCGAGCGCCAATCGAAGGACTGAATCATCACACGATTAGCCACACCCGCGCGGTCAATCTCGTCGAGAATCACATCGACGAACTCCTGCGGTTCTGCCGAGTCAGCGCGCTTTTCGCCCTCAATCTTGGTCTCAATGTTGAAGTGGATGTCCTGGTTGTCCTTAGTCAGCTCGAACAGCTCCGGCAGGGTCATCATCCTATTGCCCTTGATTGGCTCCGCATCCGGAAAGTCCTCGAGCTTCTTGTCACAGACCAGGGTTTGTACCTGCTCATAGGTGAGATCATGCACGAGCTTGCCGACGTACGGGTACTGCGGATCCCCCTCCGTCACTGGCTCGGTGTCCGAGCACTTATCGTCTTGGATCTCCGGATCGTGCCAGACCATAGGCACGCCATCCTTCGTCAGGACGATGTCCAGCTCCAACGTCGTAACGCCCAGCTCCAACGAGTTGATCATCGCCTGCTTGGACTCCTCCGTCCACTCACCGCGACCACCACGGTGCGACTGCAGATCAAAACCCTCCGGCAGCTTAGCCATCGCAGCCGGCCGCACATTCGCGGCCGCATTCAGCTCAGCAACCTGCTGCTTTTCAAAGGTCTTCTCTTCGCTCGACGTAGTGCTGACCGCGCTTGCACTGCTTGACGACGATGCCGCGTCGTTGTCTGCATCATTGCTGCAGGCTGCAATAGGAGAAATAGCAAACGCGCCCATAGCGATGGCCGCGATTGCGCGGCGCGTGCCGTGGACGCGTGAATTCTGAGGCTGCTCGCTCTGCTTGGTCCGTTCGTCAAACATGGAGTCAGATGAGTTGCGAGAAGACATGGCCGGTGATTTTCCTCTTTGGGCGTAGTATTAGCGACTTCATAGCGACGGCGCAGTACCGACAACACAGTGTCGACAAACTACCGTCGGAGGTTTACGGAACACAGAAATCTAGATGAAAACTGTGTGGCGCGCCACTACTTTAAAACGGCCTGACAGCACTCGCATCTGGAGAGAGTGCGGGGTGAGCGTTTAATTTCCCTCTGCTTTTGGAATCTCGCCTTCTTGAGCGACCTCTGACCCATCCCAGGAGTACGTAACGGGAGCGTTGTACTGGTCTTTAAAGGCGAAGGCACCGCCGTCTTCGATCATTTTATTGACATCGAAGAAATTGACGGTCACAGTTTTGCCATCGCCCTCGACCGAGTTGATTGTCTGCGGACCACCGGCGGTACCCACGTACTCGCCCTTATGAAACAGCAGCACTGCACCAGCGGTAGTTGAATGCGTAATTTCATTCTGTACTGCTGAGGCAAAGGTCAACTCGCTGGTGGTATCCCAGTTCGTATCGTCCGTGACTGTCCAACCGCTGCCATTGCCACCTTCCATTGAGTTCAGGTCGGCAACCGCTTCTTCGAAAGCCTCTTCCTGGGTTGGCGCAGAAGAACCCCCATCGGAGTCGTTGTCATCGACATCCGGATTGGGGGTATCTGCACTTTCACTGTCATCCTCGACAGTGGTGGTCGTAGTGATGGTCGTCGTTTCTTGATCTACCTGAGAAGCAGAGGTCGGTGCTGCGGTCTCATCAGTGGAGCAACCGGACAAAGCCACTACACCTGCGACCGCCGCGCTAACCAGCATCGACCCGCGACGAACTGAATGACCACTCATGGCTGGAACCTCTTCTGTTCTCTCAAGTTTTCTCAAGCACTGCGCTACGACGGAGCATTACTTTCTCATGTCCGACTCTGAATTGAGTTTACTTGGGAAAATTCAAGAGACCCCGGGAGTGTCCAAGAATTCTCGAAAGCTCTCGAAAATTCTCGGGAGTCCTTAGGAAGCGGGCTTCGCCCCGCCGGGAATCTTGCCCTCGTGGACGACGTGATCGCCGTTCCAGAAGAAGTGAACATTAGAGGTGAACTTGGCCGCATCAGCGTTCGGCGCACCTGCGGCCTCCTGGGCCTCCCAGTCGTGGTAGATGACCGAGATGTTCTTACCATCAGGGGTCGGCGTCACCTTGTTGATGTGCTGAGGCCGGTCAGAGTCCGTACCAATGAACTCACCCTTGTGGAACATCAACAGCACAGTGGAGGACTGAGCGTTGCCCTGCTTGGCCTGATCTGCGAGAGCAAAGCTCAAATCGCTACACGGGCTGAAGTTGGAGGTGCCAGTGTACTTCCACCCATCATGGTTGTTCGGACGCTCCCTGTTGACCTTATCCAGGGCCTCCTGGATTTCAGGTGCTGCCGGGTTCGGGGTACAGCTATCTGCCTTCGCCGGAGCCGGTGCCGGCACTGGGGCCGGTTCCGCCTGAGCCGCGGGAGCTGCAACGGCTCCACCTACTGCGGAGAAAACCATCGCGCCGGAAAGTACGGCGGAACTTGCCAGTCGTTGTACTCGGTGTCCTGTGTTTTGCATGAAAACCACACGCCTTCTGTCGTTTGGACTTCTGTCGTTGGACCACGCGGTGAGGCCTACGATACAAAAATGACTCTGGGATGCCAGTGTCAACTGACAATTCCCAGAGCCTTCTCGTGGTTAGCAAATGTTCTTTTTTACAGCAGCCAGCAGTTTCGACACCGAAGATTTTTTATCTAACAGTTCGATAAAGCCGGGTCGAAAGCCGGACTATTTTCCGGCTAGTTCGCCACTGCCCCCCAGGCTAAGTACCCAGCGCTAGTTGCCCAGCGCTAGTTGCCCAGCACATCGTGGACAACGATGGTCTGGTCACGACCCGGGCCAACACCGATGTAGGAAATGCGAGCGCCGGAGAGCTCCTCCAGGCGGTTCAGGTAATCCTTGGCCTTGTCCGGCAGCTCATCGAAGGTGCGGCAGCCAGTGATGTCTTCGTCCCATGCAGGCATGGTCTCGTAAATCGGGACAGCGTGGTGGAACTCCGACTGGGTGAGTGGCATTTCGTCGTGACGCACGCCATCAACGTCGTAAGCGACACAAATCGGAATCTCGCCGATACCAGTCAGGACATCCAGCTTGGTGATGAACAGATCCGTGAAACCGTTGACGCGCGCGGCGTAGCGAGCCAGCACCGAGTCGTACCAACCACAGCGGCGCTTACGGCCGGTGTTGACTCCGACCTCACCGCCGGTGGTCTGCAGGTACTCGCCCCACTTGTCGAACAGCTCCGTCGGGAACGGGCCAGCACCGACGCGGGTGGTGTAGGCCTTCATGATGCCCAGCACCGAAGTGATCTTCGTCGGGCCGATGCCGGTGCCCACGCAGGCACCACCAGCGGTTGGGTTCGAGGAGGTCACGAACGGGTAGGTGCCGTGGTCGACGTCGAGCATGGTGGCCTGGCCGCCCTCCATGAGGACGTGCTTGCCGGCATCCAAAGCCTGATTGAGCTCAAACTCCGAGTCGATAATCATCGGGCG
This sequence comes from Corynebacterium sp. HMSC14H10, assembly GCF_001807105.1. Taxonomy (NCBI): domain Bacteria; kingdom Bacillati; phylum Actinomycetota; class Actinomycetes; order Mycobacteriales; family Corynebacteriaceae; genus Corynebacterium; species Corynebacterium sp. HMSC14H10. The sequence goes on from NZ_KV787438.1 coordinate 6,340, forward strand.
CAGACGATCGGCGAAGCCCATGAAGTAATCAAAGACTTCATCCGGGTCGATAGCGCGGCGGTTGTACAGCTTGACCAGAATCTGGTTCTTCTGAGCCAGCGAAGACTCAATCTTCTGGCGCAGAATCGACTCATCCAGAATGTCCTGGACACGCAAGCCCGTACGGCCGACCTTGTCGGCATACGTCGGGCCGATACCGCGGCCAGTGGTGCCGATAGCGCGCTTACCCAGGAAGCGCTCGGTCACGCGGTCCAGCGTCTGGTGGTACGGAGCAACCATGTGGGCATTGCCGGAAACGCGCAGGCGGGAGGCCTTTGCACCGCGAGCTTCGAGGCCATCAATCTCGTCGAAAAGCGCCTCGAGGTTGACCACACAGCCGTTACCGATAATCGGCACAGCGTTTTCCGACAGCACACCCGCCGGAAGCAGCTTCAGCTCATACTTCTCACCGCCAACGACAACGGTGTGGCCGGCGTTATTGCCACCGTTGGGCTTGACGACGTAGTCGACGCGGCCACCGAGAATATCGGTTGCTTTGCCCTTGCCCTCGTCGCCCCACTGGGCACCGACGATAATGATTGCGGCCATAGTCCTACTTCAACTCCTGGGATTGCAGACGACGCATTAGAGTGTAGTCCTATGCGTATTGTTGTGCTGCAGTGTGGCCCCGATGTACCCGCGTTTTCCCAATTGCTCCGCCAATCATGGTCTACATCAGCACCGTCCACACCATCAGCACCAGCTACTCCGGCACCACCCGCCTATGCGCTTCACGACGTCGCGATGATCCCCACCCGCAAGGAGCTGGCTTTCATCGACGACCTGGCCAAGGACGTACTGCCTGTCGATACAGCTCCGACGCCGGAGGAAATCTCCAAGCAGAAGAAAGTCGACCACTTAGGCGCTCCGCAACCCGCTCCGCAAAAGCCGAGCGAGCCGTTACGAATTGTGGTCGTTGGCACCGACGCGGCACTGGCTACCGTGGCAACCTACCTGATGCGCAAGAACCTCCTGTGGATTGAAGTGGCACATGTCCCCACCGCGCCCTCGACCGCGGCCAAAAACTGGGGCATCGAAGGAGGAGAAGGGCTCGATGCGGCGGCCGCGCTCACACGCCCGACGACGCCAGTGCCGCTGATTCGCGACGACACCGGCCACGCAGTTGTTGGTTACGCCCTACTGACAGAGCCGGGAATTACCGGAGTGTCCTCGACAAACGGGTTTACTGGCGAGGTCTATGTCGACGAGCATCAGATGTTCTCCGGCACATCCACCGGCCTGCAGATTCGCCCTACCCCCGATGCCCCGGGCATCGTTGCGGCCGAAGTTCCGGCTCCGGAAGCGGAAATCGGTAACGAGGATGGAGTCGGCAAAGGCCTGCTGAGCCGACTCGGATTGGGTCGCGGTGGCCGTCGTAAAGCGAAAGAAGCCCCGGCCCGCGAGCTACACCGTCCGATGACGGGTCGGGCGGTTCAAGTTGGTGGCCTGGGCTTCCGATATGTGCGCGATGGAGTCGAGTCTCGAAAGCCGCGAGAGAAGACAACTATGTACCGACACCTTCGCGACTTGCAGATTGTGCACTAACTGCGTCGGGGCAATAGCCACGGTCTGCCCGTGAGAAAGTGGCTTGCGCGAAAGTGGCCTGCGCGATAGCTCGAGTACAGATAACATTTGGGTGTTAAAGCCACTGCCCGCCACTGCCTCGATAGGACAGCATCATGACTGACAACACCCCACGGCTACGCGCTGGCGACCAGGCCCGCCACACTGCGCTGGAACGCTTGGAATGGGCATTCCGCGATGGCCAGATTGACTTTGCGGAACTGCAGGAGCGCACCGAGAAAGCCCAAAAGGCGACGTACATCGATGAGTTGCCCGCATTGACACAAGACTTGTCGCTGCCCGCGAACCTGGCCGAGCCGACTCCACATGCGCACCCAAACCCTAACCTGCGCCCGAACCTACACAGCGTCCCGGACGAGCACCATTCAGTGGCACCAAATGCAGCCAGCAATCATCAGCCAGCTCGGATTGATAGCTCCGCTGCGGCAACTGGTTCGAAGCTCTCCATCGGCATCTTTGGCGGCACCGACAAGAGAGGCCCTTGGACGTGCGCTCCCACGCACACCACGGTAGCGGCCTTCGGCGGGACTGGCTTGGATTTCCGCGAGGCCATCCTGACCGCGGAAACCACTGTCGTCAACATTGGCTGCGCCTTCGGTGGAGTCGACGTCATTGTCCCCGACCACTACCAAGTTGATGTCGACGTGCTGCCCATCTTCGGCGGCACGGATGTTACTGGAAAGCCGGGACGTCACCTTCCAGCTCCTGGCGCCGGACAGGCTCCGAAGATTATTGTGCGCGGCTTCGTCGCTTTCGGTGGCGTCGAGGTCAAGCGCGTACCGCACTAGAGCACGCTGCAGTAGCACGTGGGCAGTAGCATGTGCGCCGGAGCACGTGGGCAGTAACCGCCTGGCGCCTAGCGAGCCACTACTCGCCCACGCCTCACCGGCTACTCGTCCCATACCTCCGGTGGCATTGCTGGGAACGGCGTCGTCGGCGGCAGCGTTGCCACAGCTGAACGTCTGGACAGGCCACACACCTGCAACAGGTCCACCACCAAGGAGCGGGACTGCGCAAACACAACCTGTTCCGACAGCGTTGCGTCCTCGATCACGCGCGGGTGCATTTTCGCCGCTAGACGACGCAAGTACCGAACCACGTCTTCAAGCTTGACCTCTCCGGATCCCTCGGAAAGCTGAGCGATAGCGATGTCGCCGGACTCGAAAGGCAACTCGCCCCACTCTGGGATTCGGCGCACGGCGGCTTCGTCGTCAAGCACATGACTGACCAGACGCGTACCTTCAGACACGCCGAGAACAAGTGCGCACAGTTCGGACGAGAAGTCGATGTGGTCCTCACGTGCTGTGATAGCGCGACGCGCGAGCACACGGATGTTGCGCATGGCGTTGTCGACGGGATGAACCATACGTGACAGCGAGTGGATTCGATCCCGGGAGCGCCAGAGCAACGGCGAGATACGGACCTGCTCGCCCGCGTCGGCGACAGTGCGGTCCATCAGCGAGACTTGCGCCTGCATGGAGCGCACCACGCTCAGTGCGGTGCGGATGCGATCGGTGTCGCCCTCTTTCATGCCGATGCCGATGTCATAAAGTACATCTGCACCCATGTCGAGGACCTTGGCCACCTTGCGGCGAGCACCCGCCAGCGGGCTTCGCGGCAATATCATGAGCACAATAATGCCCACCACACCACCGACGAGAGCATCGATCATTCGGTAATAAGAACCAGCGGTGCCCGGCGGAATAATGGTGGCGATGAGCACGGCTGAAGATGCCGCTTGGTTGACCACAAGCGGTCCTCGACCGACAAACACACCGATGACCATGGCGACGAACACACCGACGGTCAGCTGCCAGATACCCGAGCCGAGGATGGAGATAATCACATCACCAATGCCGACTCCCAACGAGGCACCGAGCACCAACTCCACAGAGTGCTTTAAGCGAGGACCTGCGGTCATCACGTTGAGGCTGATGAAAGCGGCCATCGGCGCGAAGAACGGGTTGGGGTGCCCCAGTACCTCAAGTGCGAACCAGTAGGCCAACCCAGCGGCTAACGTGGCTTGGACAATGAGCATCCAACGGGAGCGCACACGGTCAATCGCATGGAGGAAACGCGTGCGGGGCCTCACTTTCTGACGCAACTTGTTTGCTGCGCGGGAGGCCGGATGTAGGTACGTATTGCGAAAATCTTGGAAATCCGGGCGCGGATTATCCTCGACGAATTGCGTTTCCTTAGCTTCGACGAGGTCGTCGACATGCGCGGGAGCAAGGTCCTCTAGATTCCTGGCAGCTGCGGCATCCTTATCTTCCCCACCAGCTATGCCAGCCATGCCGAAGTCACCATCCTCATGTAAAAAACTGTGCGCTTTTTATGTACCCGTTGTGCTGTTGTGCACTCTTATGTGCCCGCTGAATCTCTGTGCGCGATTAAAGACCCAGTTCTGGCAACGCGGATTCATCACTGTCACGCAGCAACGCCATCATGCGATCGAATTCATCATCCTCGCCGATAGCCTTAGCAGCCTTAGCCAACGCTGCGAAGGCGCGGAGCACACCACGATTCGGCTCGTGCTCCCACGGAATGGCTCCGAACCCCTTCCAGCCGTTTCCACGCAGCAGGTCCAGACCGCGGTGGTAACCAGTGCGAGCGAAGGCATAGGCCTGAATCTCCTGGCCCTCGGACAAGGCGCTTTCAGCCAAATCCGCCCAAGCCTGGGAATCGCGCGGGCATGCGCGAACCACGGCCTCCGGGCTTGCGCCACCGTTGCGGGCAGCAACGGCCTCGTCAAGAACGGGGAGCTTCACGGGAGCAGGAGCCATCATGTCATTGAGTTTCATGCGTCCTATTGTGCCAGGCATCACGTGGCGATGGCAGGGGCTCAGTAGGTGACTCCCTGTTGGCAACGGCGGGCACAGCGCGGTGGTACAACGTCGGCAAGCGCCAGATGACGACCAACTAGCGTTCCCCGACTACTCCGGGCAGCTCGGCTTCGTCGAATCCAACGACTCACCATTTTCCAGCTTGGTCGCAACAAAATCGGCCACTCGGGCGCACGCTTCCATCAGCATCCAACCCGACAGTTGGACAGAGAGGTCACGCTCCTTAATCGCCGAACCGCGAACCGCGCCACCGACTGATTGCGCAACCGAACCGCCCTGTGGGAACTGAGCATTATCGTTCCAATCTGCGGGGAAAAGCGGCAGGCCATCAACCTCGAGGCGGTGGTACCAGCACTTCTCCCCCGAAGCCAGAACCAGTCGGCGAGCAATGCGAGCTGCCGCGCGATTCATGCGATTGTCTCCAGGCAAACGCACCGCCGCATCGGCGAGGTATCGCACCAGGATGCCGTTGAACAGACCACCATCGCCGCCACCGGCACCGGCGATAACATTGTCGGTGGTCGCCAAATCCTTTGCCACCGCGTGGATGAGGTTTTGCACGCGCGTGAAATACTTCGTCGCCTGTTCACGCTGGCCGTGCGCCCGAAGCGCAAGTCCCACTTCGAGGCAAGCGCCAATCATGACACCCTGGTTGTACGTAAACATGCCCTTCTGCACGACGGCACCTGCCATGGACAAGCGAATGCCGTCGTAGAGCAGCCCTGAGTCCGACAGGAGGTTGGCGTAAACCCAATCGATAAGTTCCTCTGCCTCCTTGATACGACCAGCCCGGGCCAGAGCGATGGCTGCAGGACCGTTCGAGGGGACGTTGAAAAAGAGGTCCTGCTCACGCCACGGCAGCACACCCGTGGACTCCTGCCGACCATCGCCCAAGCATGAAATCAGCCGTGCTGTCGTCTTCTTGGGCACCGATGCGCCGAGGACAGCGTCGGCACGCCCGAGCGCCAACGCCATCCACGCGCGATCGTCGTAGTACTTGTTCTTGGTCAGCAGCGTGAGGTTGCGAATGCGGATACCCCGAGTGGTCTGGCGGATAGCGCGGTACTTCTCCTTAGAAGGCACGCGCTTGGCTGCGTCTACCAGGCAGTCGAGATACTGCGCCTGCCACCAGTAATGCCAGTTGATGAAGACCTTATGTCGAAGCGGCGCGGGCCAGGAAGCCATTGCCAAATTCGTGCCCGGAAGACCCCACAGCTTCGCCGCATGACGGTTGCGAATCGCCTGTTCAGCCACGTCCGCACGATAGGCCCACGTTTCGGCCTCCGGACGCGACATTTTTAGAACCACTGGCTCTCCTTAAAACGGCTGCGAAACAGCTCTAAAACAGCCTTCGAAATAAAACACCTAAGCAGACAATTACCAGGCCGCGGTGATATCTGCATGAGTACGAATCCAAGAGTGCATGGCAATACCCGCCGCTACCCCCGCATTTATCGAACGCGTCGAGCCAAATTGGGCAATCGACACCGTCAAATCCGCCGCCTGCTGTGCTTCTTCAGTCACTCCCGGCCCCTCCTGGCCGAAGAGCAAAAGACAACGCTCGGGCAACTCAACGGTTTCGATGGGTACGGAGCCCGGCACATTGTCCACGGCCACGACAGCCAAATCATGCTCGCGCGCCCAGCTAATGACCTCCGACACCGTCTCGTGGTGCAGCAAGTGCTGGTAGCGGTCAGTCACCATCGCGCCGCGACGATTCCAACGCTTGCGCCCCACGATGTGCACGGCCTCCACCAGGAAGGCATTTGCGGTGCGTACCACGGTGCCAATGTTGGAGTCATTCTCAAAATTCTCGATGGCGATATGCAACGGATGACGACGCTTATCCAGCTCCGCGACGATAGCCTCCATCGTCCAGTAGCGGTAGGCATCGACGACATTACGTCGGTCGCCCTCATCCAGAAGCTGCTCATCGTATTCTGGGCCGGTCGGCCGGGGTTCGTTCGGGTGCTCCTGCTCCCACGGCCCCACCCCGACACGAGCCTCAAACCATTCCGTCGGCCCCTTCCCGGGCTCAGGCGCGGTCAAGAGCCAACAGCCCCTCGACCAGGAACAACTGCGCCACGGTGTAGGTGTCCATCACTGCCGCATTCAGAAGCTTGCCGACGACGCCCTCCTCCGCAAACATCTTTCGAGCCATCAGTAGCGTGTCGGAGACGAGGAACAGGTTGCCACCGTGGCCGAGGCCGTAGGCGGCATCGGCAATCGGCAGGCCGGTCTGCTCATCAGTACCGACAGCACCGGCACCCTCCAGCAGCGCCGGGTCATCGGCCAGTGCGGAGGTCACAGCCAGCAGCGGACCGTAGCCAACAGCAGCGGGCAGCGCCTCGGGCTTTACAGCACCGACCAGCGGTACCGAACCAGCCCACAGTGGGAAGCGAATGGCAGCACGCAGCGCGCTAATCCGAGCTCCGGCACGCCACAGCAGCACGTGGTAGGCAACCTGGTTAACTGCGAACGGCACAGAACCGCGGTTCAGGTTCGGCTTATTCGGCATGAGAATCAAGTCGCCCAGCCAACCGCCGGCGAGGCCGATGAGCAGGGTGGTCGTCGTAAAGCGAGACGTCTCGTGGCGACGGCGCCAAACATTGGCCGCCAACAGTGGCATGAGGACAGTCTTGGAAACTCGACGTGGAGTCTCCCAGCCGAAGGCACTGGAGACAACGTTGACCGCACTGGCGGCGATATAGCCGGCACGTTCTGGGGCACGGCGGGTGTCGGAGCTTGCGCTGGCGATACCGACGAGTGCGCCGAGGCCCTCGCCCGTGCGACGCACAAACATGTCAGCGACGGTTTCCTTGGTGCCGGGAAGTTTGGTCGTGGTGAGCTTGGACAGGAGTCCTGCGCGCTTGGTGGTCATGGGGATGTTCCTCTTTCGTGGGACTGCGTTGGGGCGGTGAGCTGGGTGAGGCTCGGCGAGCAGGGTGAGGCTCGGCGATAGCTCTAGCGCTCAGATTCTTAGGCCAGACCCAAGTCATCCAAACCGAGCAGGTAACGGTAGTCCAGGCCTTCAGCCTTGATGACCTCGTCGGCGCCCGTCGCGCGGTCAACCACCGTGGCGACACCGACAACCTCAGCACCGGCCTCACGTAGTGCAGCGACGGCAGTCAGCGGCGAGTTGCCCGTGGTGGTGGTGTCCTCCACAACCAGGACCTTCTTGCCTACAATGTCCGGTCCCTCGATGCGGCGCTGCATGCCGTGCTTCTTGGCTTCCTTACGCACCACAAAGGCATCAATTGGACGCCCTTCGGCGTGCATGACAGAGGTAGCCACCGGATCCGCGCCAAGCGTCAGACCACCGACGTGCGCGTAGTCCCAGTCTCCAGTGAGCTCTCGTAGCAGAGAACCAATCAGACGCGAGGCCTCATGATGTAGAGTGGCGCGGCGCAGGTCAACGTAGTAATCAGCCTCACGTCCAGACGACAGCGTGACCTTGCCATGGACAACCGCCAGCTCCTTGACCAACTCGGCCAAACGCTGCAGCTTCTCCTGATTGACATTGCTCGTGTGGATGCTCATCTGAGGTTGTCTCCTAAATAAACGACTGTGTGCTCAAGGATATGTCTGGTTCTACTCGTCCGCGGAATCAGGGGTTGCGCCCTTGTCCTCGGATACAGATTCGGTGGGGTCGTCGCTGCTGTCGAGGTCTGGGGCGGCGTCGGTAAAAATACTGGCGGGCTTCACAATTGATCGCACCACACGCCCCTGGCTCGAGCGCATCCGGCTATGTTCGGGGTCCTCACCAAGCGCAGGAATCTGCTGGCCAGAATCCCCAATGTCCTCCGACTCACCAACGTTTGCACCCATCTTTCGTGCCGTTGACCGCGAAGGCAGCGCCGTCGGATCCAGCGGTATATCCCGCGTAGGGCGCCACGACGAACCGTCAATCGCCTGCACCACCGTGGGTTGTGCATTGCTTTGCGACGGCCACTGCGAATCATCCGTGGTTGCATCCGCGGTAGCAGCGGACGAGGACGAAGGAGAATCTGCGTAAACAATTTCCTCAACGTCCAGCGGCTCTTCGCCCTTGCTATTCTGCGCGCTGTGACTCTGGGCATGCCCGTTCTGTGAGCTGTGATCCTGCGATTCGTGGTTAGCAGAACCGTTGCGACGCTGATCTGGTACCGCGTGCAAGTGCCCACGCCCGGTTCCATCCGAAATCAAGGAACCAGAGTCAACGGACTGCTCGGTGAGCTGCAAACGAGTGGGATCCCACTGATTAGTGTCCGGAGCGACGGTTTCGCCTTCCGCCGGTGGCAACCTGCGCGCAATGTCGGAGAAGTCCGACAGCGATGCCAGTGCACCGTCCCAGTCCTCTGGCACTGAATTATCAATCAGCTGAGCCAAGGACCAGGAGTTTTCGGACCACATGCGGGTAATGGCCGGGTGTACGTCGGCAAGCATGCGGGTTGCACGGTCGTCGAAGATGCGATGAATGAGCTCTGGGTCGGTAGCTGCGACTACCAGGCCGGCTTCGGTAGCTACGTGAGGCAGCGTCGTGCCGCCGCTGCGGCGCAACTCGAAAACCTCATCGCTGGATACAGAGCGGCGGATGGCGATGGTGGTGATGCCGCCGACATCGGCGAGGTGCATTTCCCGGCCAAAGGCGAAACCGGAGACCACGGCCTTGGCATCGCCGTCCGGCGTACGCTGCCAGTACGACGGCAGCTCATGGTCCACACGGTTATAGACAGAATTACGTTCCTGCGCCCAGGCCTTCCGCAAGTGACGCACACGGCGACCGCTGATACGTCGACGGATAGGGGCCACTGATTGCTGCTGAGCGCGCTGCGGTTGCGCGGGCTGGGTGGGCTCAGTGTGCGGGGTGGCCTGGGTGGCCTGGGTGCGCGCCGCACGATCGGATGATTGCGGCACTTCGTCAGTCTCGGCATTTTCGCCGGCTGCAGCCCGGAATTCTGTACCCCCAACAGTTCCAGTGCGAGCGTCAGCAGCGGTGGTGCTGTCGGCCCCTGTGGCAACGGCATCGCCCACTAAACCTGTCTCGGGCTCATCCGCGGTATCGGTATCTTCAGCAGTCACCGACTCGGCTGGCTCCGCGCCAGGCCCTGCTCCAGATTCTGTGCCAGACTCCGCGCCGCTTCGGAGAGTCACGTCCGTTCCCGCATTCAGATCAGCTGCTGCTTCCGATGTTTCGGCAGCACCCGCGTCTTCTGTTGCTTCGGGCATTTCAGCAGTGGCCGCCGGCTCGATTCCCGAGACAGATTCAGGCTCCGTCGGTGTCTTTTCTACAGCTGAAGTCCCCAGTTCTGTCGTCGAAACCTCAGTTTCAGAATCAACTTCAGCGGCGCTATCAGTCTCAGCGGCAACCTCAGAGTGAGAGTCAGCATCAGCTGCGATATTCGGTCTCGCCACAGAAGCTGTCTCGGAGCTTCCTTGCTCTGAAGAATCCGGCAGTTCGGGCACAACATCTTCTGCCGCCACACCGGTTACTTCGCCGGTGAAGTCCGAGGGCTCGTCGTAAAGCGATGGCGATGACGGAGACGCCACAGCAGTCTCACTTATGCTGCGACGGCGGCGGTCGACAACGAACAGCGCGACTGCGGCGATGATGAGAATCGCTGCGAGGGTGAATACTAGGGGAATCATTAATCTCCTAGCTTAAGCCAGAAGCAGTTCTATTTGGTCAGCGACAAGATGCCGTCCCCCGTCTGGCGCAATGCCAATGCCCGAGGAGAGAGCGTACGGGACTCTCTAGGACGGTAAAGGGCGAGGGGCAAAAGCCACATGGACGGCACATCAAGGGCCCCGGGGCGGTCGCCCTGGCCCGGGCCCGCTTAGAAGCGGACGATAGGCAGGCTCGGATCGCCAGCCCACTGGGACCAGCCGCCGACATACAGAGCGGCGCCCGTGATGCCCGCTTCTTCCATAGCCTGAATGAACAGCGAGGAATGAAGACCGGAACCGGAGTAGACCGCTACATTGCGACCGTCTTCGATACCGACGGAGGCAAAGCGCTCACGGAGCTGCTCAACAGGCAGGAAGGAGCCGTCGGCATTTTGCAGACTGCGAGCCGCCAGGTTCACGGCACCCGGGATGTGACCTGCCTGCAGATCGACGCGCTCACTACGACCTTCAAAACGGCTGGGCTCACGCGCATCCACCAAAATTCCACGCTCAGACCAGGTGCGCACGTCATCGAGGCTGGCAACAGGCATATTGCCTTCACTCACTGCAATCGTTCCAGGCCGCGGCAGATTTCCGGGCCCGAAGGCAGTCTCGTTTCCATCTGCTTCCCAAGCAGCTAGCCCACCGGTGAGGACACGCACATTCTCCAAACCTGCCCAGCGCAGAATCCACCAAGCACGTGACGCGAACAGTCCATCGCCCGCGTCGTAGACGATCACCAGATGCTCCGAGCGGACTCCCCATCGACGGACGGCATCGCGCACACGCTCGATATCCGGCAACGGGTTGCGACCAGCTTCTCGGCTTGGAACACCTGCTAGGTCCAACTCGGGATCACAGAACACGGCCAGTGGGATGTGAGCCGTGGCGTAGGAGTCATATGGTTTTTTAGCACGCGACCAGCGTGCGTCAACGACGACGATGCGACCGCCGCCGGCAATCTTGTCACGAAGCTCTTGTACCGAGATGGATGTTGTCATAATTCCGGATTCTAAATCGATTGACTTGGTAGCGCGATATGTACGTTATTAAAACTAGGAGCTTGGGAAGGTGTCTGAAGATGCTGCCCACATGGCCGTTTTCATCTCAGGCACCGGCCATGGAATCGGCTGTGCCACCGCAGAAAAACTACTGCACTATGCCGCCAGCGTCGGCACCCCTTTTCTTAACCGCTTCATTAACGCAAAGCTGACTACGAAACGGAAGATCAACCTCTAAGCCAGGCCCCGCCTCCCAATCCGACTACCCACCGGGATCCTGTCCCGTCCCACCATTGCCATCCGCTGTGTCCCTCGTCCGTTTCTCTCGCGCTTTACGACGCAACCAGCGCCCCGGGCTATCGAACGTATCGGGGTCCTCATTGGATTCCGCTTTCCGGTTTCCTTCCTCGTCTTTCGGGGGCACCCAGACCACACGATCAGTAGAGGCCTGCTCACACTCCCCGCTAACCCCGTCCCCTTCGTCAGTTCCTAGAATCTCCGCCACCTCATCCGGCCGGAGCGTCCACCAAGCATTTTCATTACATCGAGCATCGTCGATCTTTCGATGCGTACCCGGATCCACCAACGTGAGATTATCCAGGTCAGTGCCACCACCGGAAGCCCACGACTGCACATGGTGAACATCGCACATAGCTCCCGGAGTGCCCATGCCCGGCGCGGAGGAACCTCCTTCCTCTCCAAGAAGGGCCAGATACTGCGGCAAAGTCCCCAGCCTGCGGGATCGACCAAAGTACAAGGTCTGCCCCTCATTCCCCAAGACTTGGAGGAACGAATTTCTATCGACCATCTGTTGCACGGCCTGACTAATGGAAATTCGCACTCCCGCGTCTGAGACCGCTTTACCCGATCCAGGAAGTACAAAATCTTCCCCCTCAGGCAGGGAGACTCCAGCTAACGCTGCCACATCTGCGATATGCGCGACGGTGACCACCGATGTCGTCCCCCGCGCCGGCTGAAGCTCACCGCCCGGTTGAAAGCCCCCATTCACCGCCGCTTCCACGGCATCATGGAAACGCTGCTCCGGATTCCGCTGGTCATCGGCACCTTCTTCGAGCAACCCGCCAGGTCGCGCATAATCTGCCTGCAGCCTTTTGAGCACCGCCGCAAACGAAGGCGTAACCACACCGCTCAACCGGCTCATGCCATCCGGCCCTTGAGCACCGATTTTTAGGCTTCGTTTCCGAGCACGGTCCTCATCCGTATACGGGTCATCAACCCCCAGCATCGCCCGCAGACGGTTCGGCAATTTATTGAGATCATCAACACGGATTTTGTCCACTAAATCTGCAATGTGCTTGTCCAGCAGCCTAGACAGCTGTGCATGCTCCGTTGCCGGCAGCTCGCGAACGGCTTTGTCAATCTTCGCAACAGCATCCGCACCGACAACACCGTCCTCAACTTTCTGACGAAGGTTCGGCATTCGCACATCCTCATTCGCCGGAGCAAACGGATCAACATTCCTACTCAGACGTCCGACGACATTGATACGCTGCCTCGCTTCTGCTCGCGAGATTCGCATCTCCTGCGCTAGCCACGCGATCCTTCGGTGCTCCGCGCTGGGCATCCGCCCTTTCATTGTCTCCACATAAGTCGCATCAATTACTGCGAGTCGTTTTCGCGCTTTCTCAATCGACTTATATGCGTCGTGCGCATGATCCGGTGCAAGTACTTCGAAGTTCTCCACGATGACTGTCGACAGAGCTTCAAACTGCGCAACCGCATCTAAAACCTGCGATGTCGAAAGCGGTCCACCGCCGTTTGACGCCGATGATGTAGACATTTCCCCACCCCCTTTTAAAACGCTAGCAATCCGAATCCCCAAATGGACTAACTAATTTCCCTCCCCCACATTATCGCACACCCATTCGACACCCGACAACCCCCAAATTCAACTTTTTCGAACCTTTTTCCGAAACGCTGCCACGCTCCTGACCTAAACACCCCACCACCCGCGCAGTCCCTCACCACCCGCGCAGCCCCCACCAAAAACTGCACGCCGAAACCCTAAAACCGCACCACCATCACGTCATGATCCGGGAAGCTCGAGCGTCCCACTAGCTCAAACCCCGCCTTCACATAAGCTTTCGCCGCCCGCGGATTGGCATCATGGACAGCCAGACTAACCCCCGGGTACCCCAGCTCACGCGCATACTCAAGGAGCCCCGCAATCATCGGCTGCGACAGCCTGCGCCCAACAACACCTGGACGCAGCGCAATCGCTACCTCAGGAATCCCATTTTCCACGAAACCGTACCCCGGTCCGTCCTGCGTAAACGTACGCAGCCAGGCCGCCCCCACCGGCACTTCGTAGCTCTCGTGCTCTTCACTTGACGACGAATCCCCGCGCTCCAACCATTCCTTCTTAATGGCGGCCGCACTGTAGGTAGCCTCGCGAGAAACCCTCGGTTCAAATGGGTCAGTGCGGGTCATGTCGCTACTGAGCGACTCGAGGTCAGCGTCGTCAAGCGAAGTGGCGAAAAGGATAACCCCGCCCTGACTCGCGTCCCACTGGTCGACGTATTGACGCCTCGTGACTACATAATCTTCCGGCAGTGGCTGACTTTCATCTCCGAATGTTTCCGTTAGTTCGTCCATCCAGGCAATGAAGGGGAGGTCGGAGTCTGTCGCTGGTCGCCACTGAAAGTTAGTCATATTTGCGCACTATACCGGCGCACTCCAGACTGACCGGAATGCAACAAGCCCACACGGTCGGTCACAAGACACATAAATCTGGACAATAAAAGCACAAAAAGGGCGGTTCAGGAGAAAACTCTCTCAAACCGCCCCAACAAACAGACAGCCTGCTCAGCAGTTATCGCCCTGAGTATCAGGCGCCCTAGATTCGGGCTACGCCATCCTCGTCATAGCCGACAACCTTCAGCGACTCGCCATCGTCAGCAACCGTGACCTCTACGCGGTCACCATCGCGAACATCACCAGCGAGCAGTCGACGTGCCAGCTCATCGCCGATTGCCTTCTGCACCAGACGACGCAACGGACGGGCGCCGTAGGCCGGGTCGTAGCCGCGCTCCGACAGCCAATCCAGTGCCCCATCGGAGACATCCAGCACCAGACGACGTGCCTCCAGGCGTTCTGCCAGGTTGCGAACCTGAATGTCCACAATGCCGCGCAGCTGCTCGGAGGTCAGCGGATCGAAGATCACTACATCGTCGAGACGGTTGATGAACTCCGGCTTGAAGGCCATCTTGACCGCATCCATGATCTGCTCATGCGTACCACCAGCACCGAGGTTGGAGGTCAGAATCAGAATCGTGTTTCGGAAGTCCACGGTTCGGCCCTGACCATCGGTCAGGCGACCCTCATCGAGCACCTGCAGGAGCACATCGAACACGTCCGGGTGAGCCTTCTCGACCTCGTCGAAAAGCACGACGGTGTACGGACGGCGACGAACAGCCTCGGTGAGCTGACCGCCAGCGTCGTAGCCGACGTATCCAGGAGGAGCACCAATCAGACGAGCGACAGAGTGCTTCTCGCCGTACTCGGACATATCGATGCGCACCATCGCACGCTCATCGTCGAAGAGGAACTCCGCCAGCGCCTTGGCCAGCTCTGTCTTACCAACGCCAGTTGGACCGAGGAACAGGAAGGAACCAGTCGGACGGTTCGGATCGGCAACACCCGCACGCGAACGGCGGACGGCATCGGAGACAGCCTCCACAGCGGCATTCTGACCAACAACGCGACGGCCGAGGTTGAGCTCCATTTCGAGCAGCTTCTCGGTCTCACCCTGCATCATCTTGCCAGCCGGGATACCCGTCCAGGCGGAGACAACCTCAGCGACTTCCTGAGGCGTGACCTCCTCCTTGAGCATGGAGTTTTCCTCTGCGTCAGCGACCGATTCCTCGGCGGCCTCCAGCTTCTTCTCCAACTCAGGGATGCGTCCGTAACGCAGCTCTGCGACGCGCCCGTAGTCACCTTCGCGCTCAGCCTTTTCGGACTCAGTGCGCAGGGCATCGAGCTCTTCGCGGACGGAGCGGACATCATCAATCGAGGACTTCTCGTTCTGCCAGCGAGTCTTCAGAGCGTTGAGCTTCTCGCGCTCATCTGCAAGTTCCTCACGGAGCTTGTCCAGGCGTTCCTTCGACGCGATGTCAGTTTCCTTCTCCAGGGCCATTTCCTCGATTTCGAGGCGGCGCACGATGCGTTCCGCGGAGTCGATTTCCTCCGGCGAGGAGTCAATCTCCATACGCAGACGCGATGCGGCCTCATCAACCAGGTCGATAGCCTTATCCGGCAGGAAGCGGGATGTGATGTAGCGGTCCGACAGCGTTGCTGCAGCCACCAGCGCGGAGTCCTGGATGCGAACACCGTGGTGGACCTCGTAGCGCTCCTTCAGACCACGCAGAATACCAATGGCGTCCTCAACGCTCGGCTCACCGACAAAGACCTGCTGGAAACGACGCTCCAGCGCAGCATCCTTCTCGATGTACTTGCGGTACTCATCCAGGGTCGTCGCACCGACCAGACGCAGCTCACCACGAGCCAGCATCGGCTTGATCATATTGCCCGCATCCATCGAGCCATCACCCGTGGCGCCAGCGCCAACGATGGTGTGAATCTCATCGATGAAGGTAATAATCTGACCGTCGGATTCCTTAATCTCGTCCAGAACCGCCTTCAGGCGCTCCTCGAACTCACCGCGATACTTCGCACCGGCGACCATAGAGCCCAGATCCAGGCTCATCAGCGTCTTGCCCTTCAGAGATTCCGGCACATCACCTGCAACAATGCGTCGTGCCAGCCCCTCTACAATGGCCGTCTTACCAACGCCCGGCTCACCAATGAGCACCGGATTGTTCTTGGTACGACGACTCAAGACCTGTACCACGCGACGAATCTCCGCATCGCGGCCAATAACTGGGTCAATCTTGCCCTCACGTGCCCGCGCGGTTAAGTCCGTCGCATACTTTTCCAGAGCCTGGTACTGCTCTTCTGGATTCTCCGTTGTTACCTTCCTCGATCCACGCACACTAGTCAGCGCACCCTTTAACGCCTCGGCAGTAGCACCCGCCGACTGCAGCACAGTTGCCGCCTCCGACTGGCCAGTTGCCACACCGATAAGCAGAATTTCCGTGGAAACGTACTCGTCTCCCAGCTCCCCCGCCAGCTCCTCGGCGGCGTTCAGAGCATTAACGGCGTCCCTATTAAACTGTGGGTTCGCCATATTCGCCCCGCTTGCCGACGGGTACCCCGCGACCAACTCCTTAGCGCGGGTCAAAACCCCGGAAGGATTAACGCCCGCTGCTTCAAGCAGTGGAGCCGCAATACCCTCCTTTTGCTCCAGCAGTGCTACCAGAATGTGCCCAGGCCGGATATCCGGGTTACCCGCGCTGGTCGCGGCCTTCATAGCTTCCTGGAGAACTTCTCCAGTCTTAGTTGTTGGTGTAAAACTCATAACTTGCGCCCCTTTGGCTCAACTTTGTCATTCACTACCCATAACGCATTCAACCTTGAGTCTGTTCCACTCAACTTCAAGTTTTTCAATTTCCCGACCGTGATTCACACCACACCTATAGCAAAAAGGATTGAGCTCGGCAGCGTCGTTAAGCGTAGTAGCACGCCGGAAAGCACTAGAAAACGTTGGAAAGCTCCAGAACCCACGTGCGAACACACTCCGACACACCGCCCGACGTCCTCACCAGCACACTCCCGCCGGATTCAACTTCCCCCATGTGAGTGATGGGTGGACAGCGCACTCATACTGTTTTGGTTACCCTGGTAGGTGACATTCCTTCATTCTCACGAAAGGACTCGAATGAACATCGAGCAGGCACGTCAGATGACTGAGGGCAAAGGCTTCATCGCCGCTCTCGACCAGTCCGGTGGATCTACCCCGAAGGCTCTGCGCCTGTACGGCATCAACGAGGATCAGTACTCGAACGAAGATGAAATGTTCGACCTGGTTCACGAGATGCGTACCCGCATCATCACTTCCCCGTCCTTCAACTCTGAGCAGATTATTGGCGCGATTCTCTTCGAGCAGACCATGGATCGCGACATTGAGGGAATCCCGACCGCTCAGTACCTGTGGGAAAAGAAGGGCATCGTCCCGTTCCTGAAGACTGACAAGGGCCTGGCTGACAAGGAAAACGGCGTTCAGCTTATGAAGCCGTGCCCGGGCCTGGATGAGCTGCTGGAGCGCGCTGTCGCTAAGGGCATCTTCGGTACCAAGATGCGTTCCTTCATTGCCGAGGCAAACGAAGAGGGCATCAAGGCCAACATTGCCCAGCAGTTCGAGTTCGGCAAGCAGGTTCTGTCCCACGGTCTGGTTCCGATCCTGGAGCCGGAGGTCGACATCAACGCTGCTGACAAGGCAGAGGCTGAGGACATCGTCCTGCGCGAACTGCTCGCTGGCCTGGATGACCTGGCTGATGACCAGAAGGTCATGATCAAGGTTTCCATCCCGACCAAGGATGACCTGTACAAGCCGCTGATTGAGCACCCGAAGGTCATGCGCGTTGTCGCCCTGTCCGGTGGCTACGAGCGCGAGGACGCCAACGAGCGCCTGTCCCGCAACCACGGCATGATTGCTTCCTTCTCCCGTGCACTGTCTGAGGGCCTGTCCGCTCAGCAGTCCGACGAAGAGTTCAACGCAACTATGGCTGAGTCCGTCAAGGGCATCTACGAGGCTTCGATTTCCTAATCGTCCGCGCTGTGCATCTGCGCTTGTGCGCGCCTCTAGGTAGCCGCTAGCGCAACTAAAAACTCCCGCACCAAGAAAACCTGGTGCGGGAGTTTTTCTGTCGGCGCCTCTGCCCTTACGACAGCACCGTCCTACACCGAGCGCTTCGCAACAGCTGCTTTACGACGCGCATTCACACCACCAATGACAACCGGTAGCACGGAAATTGCAATCACCAGTAACATGATCTTGTCGATGGAACTGGTGATTCCCGGAATGTTGCCCAGCAGCACACCAACAGCGACCATACTGGCGACCCAGCCAATCGCACCGGCGACATTCCAGCCGATGAGCTTTCCGTAGGGCATATTCGCAGTGCCCGCAGCCAGCGGAACGTAGGTGCGCACAATGGGAACAAATCGCCCCAGCACCAACGACAGAGGTCCGTACTTGGCAAAGAACTTCTCGGCCGCTTCCAGACGATTAGTTCGCAGCACCTTTGCATTGTCGCTGAACAGTTTGCGGCCGAAGGAGTGGCTTAAGAAGTAACCGACTTGATCGCCCAGCACCGCGGCAATAATACCGATAACCAGCACCTGCCAAGTGTGGACATCTAGCTCTGACCTTAAGACGGCAGCAGTGACCAACAGCGAGTCACCGGGCAGAAAAGGAAAGAGCACACCGGACTCAATGAAGATGATGAGTCCAAGCCCCGCAAGCACCCAAGGGCCAAACCCCTGGAGTAGAGCTTCGGGGTCTCCGATACCGGAGAGGAATCCAGAAAAATCCATAACGGCAATCTTTTCAGCAACAACTATCGATTCTGCTGAGCTAATTAGAGTATTTTGCTGAGAGTTTTTCTGGGTACTGTGTTTTAATCGCGCCCCTGATAGTCAAATACCGGCAGCGACCAGCCACGCCACAGCGCCGCTAGTCGAATGAACAGCGCCGACAGTACAGCGCAGATAATGTTGATGCTCTCGTGCAGGCCAACCATGTCGAGCACGTAGTAAAGCGTCGCCGCGACGACTGCGATGGAGGCATAGAGCTCCTTTTGGAACACCAGTGGGACGCGGTCACACATCAGGTCGCGGAGCACACCTCCAAACGCACCGGTAAGAACGGCGCCGACAATAGCGATGATGACACCGTGCCCCATCTCCATGGCCACGCGGGCACCAATGATGGAAAACGCCGACAAACCGATCGCGTCAGCGACCAAGAACACGACTCGGAAGTGCTTCATCAGGAAGTCAGCCAACAGCACCGTGATCAGTGCTGCACCGACGATAACCAGCAAATATTGTGGGCTTGCAACCCACACCAACGGATAGTGGCCGAGAATGACATCGCGCAGGGTACCACCGCCGATAGCAGTCATGCACGCAATTGTTGAAACCCCGAAGAGATCCATGCGCATTCGACCGGCCGCTAGTGCGCCGGTGACGCCTTCGGCCGTAATTCCAATGACCCAGAGGATGTGGAGCAGCATGATTAGAAATATAAAGGACTTCGCCCGAATCGGTAGAACTATAGGCTAATATCCCGCAATCTTCGCTCCCCACTCCTGCTTTCAGCTCGGCTCGCCCCTCTTCATTGCTTCCCAGCTAGCCCTGATCGCGAATTTCCAGCACCGGAATCGAGCGGCGAATCCGTTCCACCTCCGCTATATCAACATCGGCGACAAGCAACTGCGGGCTGTAGCCCGCCGAAGCAATAACCCCGCCGTCCGCATTGACCAGTATGGAGTGCCCCGCGCCAGTTGGCCCCTCATCCTTGCCTGCAGCCTTCGCTCCACCAGGCCGTGCCGCATCAACGGCCGCGATCACGCAAGTGCTGTCCAAGGCACGTGCCGAAACCAGGGTCTGCCACTGCGTCACCTTGCCCGGACCATCATTCCACGATGCAGGCAGCGCGATGACCTCCGCGCCCAGGTTGGCCAGTTGAATGAATTGCTCCGGAAACCTGATGTCAAAGCATGTCGCAAGGCCGAGGGCAACCGACGATCCGTCGGCAAGCGGGACATCACACACCACGTGCGCGTTGCCCGGCGCGACGGTATCGGATTCGCGAAACCCGAAAGCGTCGAAGAGGTGGAGCTTGTCGTAGAACTCGACACCGGGGCCGTCCTCATCACGCCAAGCCAGAAGCAGCGAATTGAAGACGCGGTGCATCGTCTTACCGTCGCGCTCCACTTCATCTGCCGGGCGGAACATGCCGACTACCACGCTGATTCCGGCATCGTGAGCGGCCTGCGAGACCTCCGCTACGAACCTATCGCTGCTGGACTCCGCCACGACATCCAGGCGACCGGAATTGAACGCCTTCATCGTGGCCTCGGGGAAGACCACCAAATCGGCGTTGTCCTGTGCTGCTCGCGCGATAGTCACCTTTACCGCGTCCAGATTCTCTTCAACCGATGCTGACAATTCCAACTGAGCCAGTGCAATACGCATGCCTAAATGTTACCGGCTCCCCCGGATTGACTGTCCTGAAGTTATCCACAGGACGTCGCCGTGCGTTGCTATCGCTCAGAGTTATCCACAGTTCGCTGAAGATGCTCTTCCGCTGCTTTTCGCCACCCAGCAGAATCAAAAACATGGCCGAACACATCACAGTCAATCCAGCTCAACTATCCGCTTTAAGCCGCTCTTACCAGCAGATTTCCACTCGTATTGATGGTCTTTCCACCATCGTCGCAGCTGCCCCGGGAAGTGCCGACCTCACCGCTGCCCTGCCCGGCTCACGGATTGTCCCCGCTGCCTCCACTACTTGTGGGAAGTGGTCGGAATCATTGCTTGCCGCGTGCACAAACATCGACGTTATTGCGCAGGCTGCCGATGCCCTCGCGGTCAGCGCTCTCGCGCACGAGCATGACCAGTCCGCCGCCTTGGAAAAGCCGTCATGGTCACGGTAGGCGAAGCGCTGCTGTGGCGTGTGGATTCGCTGGAGACGCTTGCCCGGGCACTGCGTTCCGGGGCGCGCGCCCTCGCCGATTCCGCCGACAGTTCCCAGGCCGCACTCAACGCGCTTTCAGAGGATGACTTCGCCGGCGACAACCGCAGCGCCGCCGAGGTTTCTGTCACCCACAGCTCCACGCGTCTGCGCCGAAGCAGCGTCGCGCTCGAACGTCTCGCCGCCTGCTGCAGCGACACCGCCGCCATGCTTAACGACGTCATCCGCGAACTTACCGACGCGGTAAACCAGGCAACCAACCTGGGGTTTCAGGTGAACCTGGTTTCTGGTGCGGTGACTCCGCCGGAGGGCATGCTGTCTGCGATTGCGCGCAGCCTCGTTCATCCCAAAATTCC
The DNA here is from genome assembly GCF_001807105.1 of Corynebacterium sp. HMSC14H10. NCBI lineage: Bacteria > Bacillati > Actinomycetota > Actinomycetes > Mycobacteriales > Corynebacteriaceae > Corynebacterium > Corynebacterium sp. HMSC14H10. The sequence continues at coordinate 27,428 of NZ_KV787438.1, forward strand.
TGCCGGGCCTTTCACCATGGCCGAATGGCGTGCAACCTCGCAGCTTCGGATTCAGTCGGCTTTGGCTGAACTCAACCGACTCGATGAGAAGGCGGCGGGCGCAATCTCAGCTCTTTCACCACTGGTGGCAAGCGAAGTTAGCGGCTCGGGTAGATTGCAGCCATCACAGGCTGGCAGTGGTACTGGCAACCCTGCTGACAGAGGGCTTGACGGTGGTTGGGACTTGGAAGTTGGGAGCGGATTGACTGGGGCGTATTCGAGTAGACCGCTATCGGAGATAGACGCTGCCATGTCCGCTCGCGCCCGGGCTTTGGGGCTGCCTCCTGGACAACTATTGGAGTCCTCGCCTGGACATTCTGCGATTGCGTTCGGTGACGTTGAGCGAGCATCGACTGTGATTACTCTCGTCCCCGGCACCAGCTCTAGCGCGGAGGATGCTAGCAGGCAGTTCGAGCGCGTAGCCGCGACCTTCCACGCCGCCGGTGAAGATCCGGAGGATGTGGCGGTGGTGTTGTTTTCCTATGACGCGCCGCCCGACCTCCGTGAGGCCATACGCACCGAGTATCACAATTTTGCCGCTGAGCGGCTGCAGCATTTGCAAGCTGGTTTGATTGAACGTTCCGGTGGTGTCGATAGTGGTGACACTGCGATTGCCGGTGGCATTACTAGCCACGGCACGTCTTCTACTCAGCGGCACGTTGTTGCCGGCTATAGCTATGGGGCGACGGTGGTCTCGCAGGCTTCCCTTGGTAGTGGCCTCTACGCGGATAGGGTGCTGCTCATAGCTCCGCCAGGTGTTGGCCCCGGACTGGAGCGCGCAAACGACATGAAACTACTCAAGCCGGACGGCACAGTCCGACCCGAAGATGAAAATAGCCACCGTGTGGCAGTGGCGACGTCCCCGATGGACCCCATTCGTATTCCTGCCGAACTGGGGATTCATGGGAAAAACCCAGCGGATGAGGATTTCGGCGCGTACGCACTCAACCTGAGTGAGCGTGGCCTGTCCATGCGAGACTTGGCCGAATTCATGGTCACTCCCGTGCAGGATATTCCTCAAAAGTATCGGCACATCCAGGGCAACCCACACATCGAACACTACTTTGACGACGAAGTTTTCACCCGCGAGGCCAACCGGTGGCTAACTGACAGCTGACCGGTCTCTCAGATCAGCGGTTGCGAATCCACGGCCCAAATTAACAAGCCAAAAGAAAACGGACTAACCAGGCGACGCTGGTTAGTCCGTTCACTCAGCCGTGTGGGATTACCTTTCCCCACCGCGGTTGTCTTTGTGCCGGCGTCGTGTGCGCGGCTCCCACATCACCACTGCCGTAGAGCGTGGGACGTGAACCAGTTCGCCTCGCGAACGACGAGCCTGTGCCTTTGCTTGATAGAGCTGCTCTCGCAGTTCTGCATTTTCCTGCTCAAGCGAATCCACCCGCTCAGTCAGGTCGATGATGGCCTTAATACCGGCCAGGTTGACGCCGTCTTCCTGACTCAGACGCTGAATCTCACGCAGCAGCGCCACATCGCGTTTGGTGTAGCGCCGACCTCCGCCGGAGGTTCGCTGCGGAGTTACCAACCCGAGTCGGTCATAATTGCGCAGCGTCTGCGCATGCATGCCCGCGAGATTCGCGGCTACGGATATGACATAGACCTCAGTGTTGTCGGACATTATTTCGCACCTGCCCAACCCTCACGAGGATTGAACCCGCTGGCACGTTCCGCTTCGACGTAGGAGCGCAATGCCGAAGTGGCATTGTCGTCCAAATTGGTCGGCACCTTCACACGCACGGTTACCAGCAGGTCACCCGGAGTGCCATTGCGCTTCGGGATTCCTCGACCGCGCACACGCAGTGTTCGGCCATCGGCTGTGCCAGCCGGGACACGCACGCGAATCTTGTCACCCAACGTCGGCACGGTAATGGTGCCGCCGAGTGCGAGCTCGCCGAAGCTCACGGGCACCGTGACCTCAAGGTCGTTGCCGCTGCGGGTGAAGACTTCATCCGGGCGAACATGAACGGTGACAAAGAGGTCACCGGCCGGACGTCCCCGCAGTCCCGCTTCACCTTGGCCCGCAAGACGGACCTTCTGGCCGTCCACCACACCTGCGGGGACGCGAACGGTGATGGTACGACGGCGGGTGGTCACACCGGTGCCGTTACACTGCGAGCAAGGGTTCTCGATACGAGTGCCCTGGCCACCACAGTCCGCACACGGACTGGAGAAGCCGAAGGCCCCCTTTTGCTCCTTGACATATCCCGAACCATGACAGGTGGTACACGTCACCGGTGAGGTTCCCGGCGCTGCACCCGAACCATTGCAGTTCGTGCATGGCGACGGGTTGGTGAGCTGCAGCGGGATGGTGACACCTTGGGCAGCCTCGCGGAAATCGAGCGTAATCTCTGTCTCCACATCCGCACCACGGCGGGCCTTCTGCCGCCCGGCAGCACCAGCGCCACCATTGCGGTTTACGAAGCCGCCCAGGAAATCACCTAGGCCACCTGCACCACCAGCATTGCCACCGAATCCGGCACCTCCGCCGAAGAGATCCGACACGTCGAAGTCGAATCCACGTGCACCGGCAGCACCGGCTCCGCCGGCACCTGCGGCACCGGGGAATCGGAAACCACCTGCGAGAGCTGCACGCAGCTCATCGTATTCGCGGCGCTTGTCCTCGTCACCGACCACCGAGTATGCCTCGGAGATTCGCTTGAACTTATCTTCAGCGGCCTTGTTACCCGGGTTCTTGTCCGGGTGGTTCTCCCGGGCTAACTTGCGGTAGGCCTTTTTAATCTCGTCGAGTGACGCAGACTTAGAGACGCCCAAGTCAGCGTAATAGTCCTTATCTGCCCATTCCCGTTGAGTCATGGTGCATCTCCTCCTTTCAGAAAAACTAATTCAAAGAAATCTGCGTCACTTGTGTCTCCGCTACTGCGGATCGCCGATGATTACCATCGCCGTACGAATGACACGGTCATTAATTCGGTAGCCCTTGCGCAGCACATTGGCTAGAACCTTGTCATCCCCTTCAGAGAGATCCTGGACAGCCTCGTGGATGTCCGGGTTGAACTCCTCTCCTGCGGCACCAAATTCCTCAACACCCTGTGCGGTCAGCACGCCACGGAATTTATCCGCGAAAGCCTTCAGCGGCGTGCCGTCTGCCAAGTCGCCGTGCTCTTCAGCCCGGTCGAGGTCATCAGCCAAAACCAGCAGTTCTCCAGCCAGCTTTGCCTTCGCCTGTACGCGCTCGGCTTCACGGTCTCGGTCAACTCGACGACGGTAGTTTGCGAACTCCGCCGACAGGCGCTGCAGGTCCTCCGTGCGCTCATCCAACTCACGCTGGATGGCTGCAACTGGGTCTGCAGCTTCCTCCGCGGCGGTGTCGCCGGCGGCACCTTCGGTCGCCGGCTCCACGTCGTCGTCAAGCTTGGCCTGCTCGAAGACCTCGTTGACCTGATCGGCCAGGTTGGCCGGCTCCTCCGGGGTGGGCTGGTTTCCCTGATCCTGGTCAGTCATTCTTACTTGTCCTTCTCGTCCTCGTCGACGACCTCAGCGTCAACGACGTTGTCGTCAGCGTCAGCGGCCTCAGCACCCTCGGCTGCGGTTGCACCCTCAGCTGCCTGAGCCTCGTAGATAGCCTTACCCATCTCCTGGCTCTCGGTGGACAGCTTCTCGACGGCGGACTTGATGGCCTCGATGTCGGAGCCCTTCAGAGCCTCGTCGACTTCCTTGGCAGCCTCTTCAACGCGGTCGCGGATGTCCTGGGAAACCTTGTCCTCGTTCTCCGATGCGAACTTGCGGGTCTGGTAAGCCATGGACTCAGCCGAGTTGCGGACTTCCTGCTCCTCGCGGCGCTTCTTGTCCTCGTCAGCGTGCTTCTCAGCGTCCTTGATCATCTGGTCGATCTCCTCCTTGGAGAGGCCGGAGCCGTCCTGGATGGTGATCGTGTTTTCCTTACCAGTGCCCTTGTCCTTAGCGGTGACGTGGACAATGCCGTTGGCGTCGATGTCGAAGGTGACCTCAATCTGCGGGACACCACGCGGTGCCGGAGCGATACCGCCCAGCTCGAAAGAGCCCAGCAGCTTGTTAGCTGCAGCCATCTCACGCTCGCCCTGGAAGACCTGAATCTGAACGCTCGGCTGGTTGTCTTCAGCAGTGGTGAAGGTCTCCGAACGCTTGGTCGGGATAGTGGTGTTGCGTTCGATCAGCTTGGTCATGACACCGCCCTTGGTCTCAATACCCAGCGACAGCGGGGTGACGTCGAGCAGCAGCACGTCCTTGACCTCACCGCGCAGAACGCCGGCCTGCAGAGCAGCACCAACTGCGACAACCTCGTCCGGGTTAACGCCCTTGTTCGGCTCACGACCACCGGTCAGTTCCTTGACCAGCTCGGAGACTGCCGGCATACGGGTGGAACCACCGACCAGCACGACGTGGTCAATGTCGGAAACCGAAACATCAGCGTCAGCAATGACCTGCTGGAACGGCTTACGAGTGCGGTCAAGCAAATCAGAGGTGATGCGCTGGAACTCAGTACGGGACAGGGTCTCGTCCAGGAACAGCGGGTTCTTGTCAGCATCAACGGTGATGTACGGCAGGTTGATAGATGCCTGCTGCGAGGAGGACAGCTCAATCTTGGCCTTCTCAGCAGCCTCACGCAGACGCTGCAGAGCCATCTTGTCCTTGGTCAGGTCAATGCCGTTGCTGGACTGGAACTTCTCAACCAACCAGTCAACGATGCGCTGATCCCAGTCATCGCCACCGAGCTTGTTGTCACCAGCAGTTGCGCGAACCTCAACAACACCGTCGCCGATCTCCAGCAGGGAGACGTCGAAGGTACCGCCACCGAGGTCGAAGACCAGAATGGTCTGCTCCTTGTCGGACTTCTCCAGACCGTAAGCAAGTGCAGCAGCAGTCGGCTCATTGACAATGCGCAGGACGTTCAGGCCAGCAATCTGACCCGCTTCCTTGGTTGCCTGACGCTCAGCGTCGTTGAAGTAAGCCGGAACGGTAATAACCGCATCAGTGACGTCGTCACCCAGGTAAGACTCAGCGTCGCGCTTCAGCTTCATCAGCGTACGAGCGGAAATCTCCTGCGGAGTGTACTTCTTGTCATCAATCTCGATGCTCCAGTCAGTACCCATGTGGCGCTTGACCGAACGAATAGTGCGATCAACGTTAGTGACAGCCTGGTTCTTAGCGGACTGGCCAACCAGGACCTCACCATTCTTTGCAAATGCAACCACCGACGGAGTGGTGCGCGAACCCTCAGCGTTCGCAATCACCTGAGCCTCGCCGCCCTCGAGGACGGAGACACAGGAGTTCGTCGTACCCAAGTCAATACCAACAGCGCGTCCCATGATGAACACCTTTCTAGAAAAGTAAAAGAATTGCCCTTAAGTCTTACGCGCTCAAGTCTGCATTGCCGTAGAAAATCTGTCAAGCAAACTTGAGTGTGTCCGACTCAATGTTTGTCATGCTATGCAACGGACTATGGGACAAAGTTATTCCAACCCGACTCAACTTTTCTAAAAAAACCGTCATCACCGCAGGTCACCGCGATAAAAGATTTTTACAAGACTATGCTCTAAAGCCACTCACGGTAGCCGACAGCGCAATTTTCTATACAGAATCCTGCCTCTGGACTCCAGGGGGACAAAGAATTTCCTAGCACTAGCCCTGGGAACTTTCCTGCACAGCGAACCGACTAATCCCCTGACGTGTTTTGCAGCCACCGGCTCATCAACAGGCCATGCCCTTGTTACCCCATGGCCTGACACCGAATCAGCTCTGGCGGCTCCACTAATACATGTCTAAATTCTCCCCATTTACGGGGCGATTGAGCCAAGAATTCATCCCACTTATTTAGGAGTTTTTCGTGCCTCAGAATGCACAGCGACACCATTTCCCCTTTTTCCGTGGGCTCGCAGTAGCGTCGGCAAGCGCCGCACTAACCCTCGCCTTCCCTGCCATTGCATCCGCACATGTGCATGCAACCCCGTCGTCTGCCCCGATTGGCGGCTACGCGGATCTGGCTTTCGGGGTCGGCCATGGCTGCGACGGTTCGCCGACGACGAAGGTCGAGTTCACCATCCCGGAGGAGTTCGAAAAGGTTACGCCGAACGTGAACGCGAACTGGGATGTCACCAAGGAGTCGACCGGCTCTGGCAAGAATGAAAAGGTGCAGAAGGTCATCTACACCGCAAAGACTCCACTGCCGTCGGACCTGAAGGATTCTCTGACGCTCAGCGTGAAGGTGGCTGATGACGCAAAGCCGTCGACAGTTGAGGTGCCGACGCTGCAAACCTGTGAAAAGGGTTCGATGAACTGGGCTGAAAAGGACCACGATAGTGACTACCCGGTTCCAACTGTGGAGCTGATTGAGAAGTCGGAAGACAATGAACATAGCCACGGCCACGACCACAGCCACAACCATGGCACCAGCGAGACAAACCACGGCGATAGCCGCTCAGACGACGTGGAGCATTCCGCAGCTGCTACCAGCGAGGATTCGAGCAGCACGCTTGGCGGCTGGGGCCTGGGGCTCGGCCTCGTGGGCGCGCTGACCGGTATTGCCGCATTGGTAGTTTCACTGCGTAAGCGAGGTTAAGACCACAGGCGGATTGCCACTCGGGAATCCGCCTTCACCGCGGCACTGCCGCCCATGCCTTCACAGAGCTCACCCCATGCGAGCACATAGAGCCGGCCGATCTTGACAATGCACGCCGGAGGATAATCCGTGCTGTCGGCTCGTCGTTTCGGTCGACGCAGTGAACGGACAATGCAAAGCTCTCAAACAATGACGGCTGAATCACGCATCTAGGCTCGGATTGAGTTAGGCGAAGCTTTATGGCGTATTCGAAAACCGTTCGAAGGCAGTGGGAGGATTACACTGGCAAAACAGCAAAAACTCGAGCTGGGAACCCCGTCCCATCCTTTGGCTTCGGCCAGGAGGCAACCACGAGAGCCCCCGTTTCCGGCACCTGGTCGAGCCCAGCCAGAAGTTCAATCTGCCATCGGTCACGCCCTAATAGATAGAGTTCCGTCGGCAAGCTGCCACCATGAGCCACGATGCCGGGGTCCGTATCAGTGGTCTCGTGCCCAATCGCCACAACGCCACGGTTGTCTATCAACCATTCGACAACCTCAACGTTCCATCCTGGGTAGTGAGTCACGCCCTCTTCATCCGCATTGGCCATTGCCTCAGCGTCAGGCCACCGCTTTGACCAGTCACTGCGAAATGCGACAAATGCACCGCCCGGAATCAAACCATTGCGTTCCTCCCACGCCTCGACATCAGCAATCGAAGGGGAGAAATCATTATCCCGAGCGACTTCAGCAGTGAAATCTAGGACGACCAAAGGCAGGATCATCTGCTCGACGCCAATATTGTCAAGAGTTCTCGTCTCTTGGACGAAATGCACAGGCGGATCCACATGCGTACCCCACTGGCCAACAAACTGATACTGGTCGATTTCAAATCCATGCTCAGCAACGGTGAAAAGCCGTGTTCGCTGTTCGTCGGGAAGCGCAGGGAATTTCGGCTGACCGGCGTGAAACGCGTGAGTCAAGTCAACATAGGTGTGGTTTTCCCGAAGCTTGCGAGCAATGTCCCATAGTTCGTGCGTGTTTGCGGTGTTCTTGTTCGACATAAAGCGAAGTATATAGACAAAGCTGTCTAGTTAGCCAATATGGCCACCGGCACATCGAGCACTAAAAGACACCAACTCGCCCCACCCTGCACCTATCAGCTCAAACAGCCTGACGACACCCGCTACCGCAGGTACCCTCGCATACAGGAAAGACTTTTCAAGCCGCAGCCACGTTCTTCAGATTTTGGAATTGCGGGCTACATACACAACTTTCACCAAACTCAAGCCATCCCAAAGGAGTATCTAATGACCACCTACGAAAACATCCTTACCGAAACCCGAGGTCGCGTCGGCATTATCACCCTGAACCGCCCGAAGGCACTGAACGCCCTGAACCACAAGACCATGGAAGAGATCGGCGCAGCAGCCACCGCTTTCGACAACAACTCGGGAATCGGCGCGATTATCATCACCGGCTCCGAGAAGGCGTTTGCCGCAGGTGCGGACATTAAGGAGATGGCGGACAAGTCCGGCACCGAGATGTATGTCTCTGACTGGTTCGCACGTTGGGATGTTCTGACTTCCGTCCGCACTCCAGTTATCGCCGCCGTCAACGGCTACGCCCTGGGCGGTGGCTGCGAGGTCGCTATGATGGCGGACTTCATCATCGCTGGCGCTAAGGCCAAGTTCGGTCAGCCTGAGGTCAACCTCGGCATCTCTCCGGGCATGGGCGGCTCGCAGCGTCTCACCCGCGCAATCGGCAAGGCTAAGGCAATGGAGATGTGCCTCACCGGCCGCATGATGGGTGCCGAGGAAGCTGAGTGCGCAGGTCTGGTCGCCCGCGTCGTCGAGCCGGAGGCGCTTCTCGACGAGGCCCTGAAGGTCGCCGACACCATTGCGTCGAAGTCACTGGTAGCCACTACTCAGATTAAGGAACAGATCAACCAGGCCTACGAAATGACGCTGTCGCAGGGACTGCTCTTTGAGCGTCGCACCTTCCACTCCCTGTTCTCCTCCAATGACCAGAAGGAAGGCATGGCCGCTTTCACTGAAAAGCGCGAGGCAAACTTCACCAATTCCTAGAAACTGCTAGTTCACAGTCGACGGGACTGCCAGCCACAGAGCCGAGTTGTCGGCGGCAGCATAGGTGTCTCGTGCACGCGGTGTGTGCGTTGGAGAAGTCACAATGACAGCAGCACGAACGCCACGGGCTCCCGATCCTGCAAGGTATGCAGTGCCTGCCGCGTTTTCAACGGTGGAGTCTGAGTTTGTTTCCATCGTGATTCGTCGCTTCCACACTCCCATAGATGCAAGCGCATCACGCATGTACTCAGCCTCAGTCTGGCAGCCCGGCTGAGTACGACCACCCGTGACGACGACCGGGTTAAGCGGATGACGCAGCGCCAGCGAACGTGCAGTTTCCAATCGGGACGTCAAAACAGCAGGAGCACTGCAGTCGGGATTAAGACGGGCTCCGAGCACAATAATCGGCACCTGAGGATCAAGTAACGCAGTCTCCGCAGCTGCACGTCCGACCGGGGACACCACCACTGGAGTCACAAGCGAGCTATTGAACGCCTTGACTGCGACCGCACTGACCGGATTGGCGTTTGCCACTACACCCGAGCCAAAGACCGCACTCGCAGTAAGAATAAGGCCTGCTCCAGCCATAGCGATTGCACGGAAAGATCGCGCCATTAAAGTCCCTCTCAAGAAAAAGTGGCACGGAGAAATCCACACTCCACATGCCATTTAGAATCAGGCGGATAAATCCGCAGTATCACGCTGCTAATACTAGGCGCTACACAAAATGGCGCCTACATAAGAATTACGCGGGGGTGGCCAGGCACTCTCTTCGCCACCAAAATAGCACGCCGCCTACCAGGTAAATTGCGGACGTAGAGGCTTTTAAATCCACTTGGGATTCATAAAAGTGAGTTACATTTAATGACTTTTTCGTTAACTGCCAGCAAATCCCGGGATCCAATAGCAAATTATCCACCAAAACACAGGTACAGAAGTCACTATTGTTATTTATGTTAAGCATGTAACGCATGTGAATACATGTCTGCTTCAGTCAATTTTCGAAGGCCAACACACCACCGAGCACCCCCTCCGTCTCGCGACACAGTCCCGCCCCGACACTCCGGCACTACCCCCACAATGCGTCCGCAAAACATCGAATCGGCAACACTCGACAACTACATACACGCAACGCCGCCGCCACTTCCGCCCATAAAAGCGTGACGACGAAAGTGCCGCGCGCCGTCGTTAAGCGAAGGCGTTAAAACCCGTCGAACCCCTCTCGAATAAAACAACGATTTTTTTGCGTAATTCGTCAAATAACCGCTGGTTACACCGTGTATCGATGAATTCAGCACTATTTTGCACATTAGTTAGGTAAGCGTCCGCGGCTCGTGATAGAACTCACAAGAGAACTATTTTCACTCAGCCATCACCCTGGCTGAGCCAGCCTAGAAGGAACATTATGAGCGTGCTCAACCTCGCCGCGGCGACGGCTGACACGGCGATTCCGGAATCTACCGGATTCACCGTCGCAGTCGGCGTTATTGGCGTCCTGTTGTCCCTGCCCTGCTGGTTCATCTTTATTAAGGGATTCACCCATATGGTGAAGACCATCATGGTGGGCCAAAAGACGTACGGTCACACCGGTGAATGGGGAACCCGTATTTGGACCATGATCCGAGAGATCGTCGGTCACACCAAGATGGCCAAGAAGCCCGGCGTTGCTGTGGCTCACTGGTTCGTCATGGTGGGCTTCCTCCTCGGTTCCCTAGTGTGGTTCGAGGCGTACATTCAGACCTTCTGGCCAGCCGGTGGTTGGCCAATCCTCAGGAATCTGACGGCCTGGCACTTCATCGACGAACTGCTCGGCCTGGGCACCACCCTGGGCATCCTGGCACTGATTCTCGTCCGCCAGACCAACCTGGGCAAGGAGCGTCTGAGCCGCTTCTACGGATCCAACGCCAAGGCTGCCTACTTCGTTGAGGCCGTCGTCCTCATCGAGGGCCTGGGCATGATGTTCGTCAAGGCTGCCAAGCTGGCTACCTACGGCGACCACGGTCACACTGGCGCCGAGGTCTGGACCTGGGCGAACTTCGTCACCGGTGGTATCGCACAGATTCTGCCGGCCTCCGAAGTCATGGTGTCCATCTTCGCGCTGATTAAGCTGCTGTCCGGTATGGTCTGGCTCTTCGTTGTTGGCCGCAACCTCACTTGGGGTGTCGCATGGCACCGCTTCCTGGCGTTCGCCAACATCCTGCTCAAGCGCAACGCTGACGGCTACAACGCCCTCGCTGGGGCTAAGCCGATGACCTCTAACGGCGAAATCCTGAACCTGGAAGAGGCTGACCCGGAGGTTGACTCCATGGGCACCGGCGTAGTCACCGACCACTCCTGGAAGGCTCTGCTGGACTTCACCTCCTGCACCGAGTGTGGTCGCTGCCAGGAGCAGTGCCCGGCATGGAACACTTCCAAGCCGCTGTCCCCGAAGCTGCTGGTTAACCAGCTGCGTGACCACGCTTACGCTTCTGCCCCGTACCTGTTGGCTGGCGAGACCATCGAAACCGCTCGCGAGGGCGAAGGTGCTGGCGCAGCACTCCTGACCAAGCCGCTGGTTGGCGACGGCGACGAGGGCATCATCGACCAGGACGTTCTGTGGTCCTGCACCAACTGTGGTGCCTGTGTTGAGCAGTGCCCGGTTGACATCGAGCACATCGACCACATCGTTGATATGCGTCGCTACCAGGTCCTGGTGGAGTCGGACTTCCCGACCGAGCTGGCTGGCCTGTTCAAGAACCTTGAGACCAAGGGCAACCCGTGGGGCCAGAACGCTTCCACTCGCGCCGACTGGATCAATGAGGTCCGCAAGGAAGGCGTCGTTGTCCCGATTTGGGGCGAGGATGTCGAGAGCTTCGACGATACCGAGTACCTGTTCTGGGTCGGTTGTGCCGGTGCTTACGACGACAATGCGAAGAAGACCACCAAGGCTGTTGCAGAGATGCTTTACACCGCAGGTGTGAAGTACGCTGTGCTCTCCCAGGCCGAGGGTTGTACTGGCGACTCCGCTCGCCGTGCTGGTAACGAATTCCTCTTCCAGATGTTGGCTGAGCAGAACATCGAGCAGCTCGACGAGGTCTTCGACGGTGTGCCGCCTAAGCAGCGCAAGATTGTCGTCACCTGTGCGCACTGCTTCAACACCTTCAAGAACGAGTACCCGGAGCTGGGCGGACAGTACGAAGTTGTCCACCACACCCAGCTGCTGAACAAGCTGGTTCGTGCTAACCGCCTGCAGCCGGTTGCTTCGGGTCAGGGCCGCCAGGTCACCTACCACGACCCATGCTTCCTGGGCCGCCACAACAAGGTATTCGAAGCTCCGCGTGAGCTGATTGGCGCGTCCGGCGCCAACCTCGTCGAAATGCCACGTAATAAGAACACCGGCTTCTGCTGTGGTGCTGGTGGCGCTCGCATGTGGATGGAAGAGACCATCGGTCAGCGCATCAACGTAAACCGCACCGAAGAGGCTGTCGGAACCGGCGCTGAGGCAATTGCCATCGGCTGCCCGTTCTGTAAGACGATGATGAACGATGGCGTCAACAACGTCATCGAGGACGACGAGAAGAAGCCGGAGGTCCTGGACATCGCCCAGATGCTCCGCGACTCCGTGAAGGTCGACGGCGAGCTGCCGCAGGCACGCGAACCGGAGTGGATTGAGCAGCCGGAGCGTGGCTGGGTCGATCCGAAGAAGGCTGAAGAGGAAGAGCGTCAGCGCCTCGAGGAAGAGGAAGCTAAGCGCAAGAAGGCTGAGGCTGCCGAGAAGAAGAAGGCAGAGAAGGCTTCCGCTGCCGGCGCTGGTGCCGCAGCTGCTGGTGCTGCTGCAGGCGCTGCCGCCAAGGGTGGCGCTCCGACTCCGGGTGGTGCTCCAAAGCCAGGCGGTGCCAAGGCCGGCGCACCAACTCCGGGTGGCGCCAAGAAGGGTGCTCCTGCTCCGGGTGGCGCTCCGAAGCCAGGCGGCGCCAAGGCCGGCGCCCCGGTTCCAGGTGGTGCAAAGGGCGGCGCCCCGACCCCAGGCGGTGCCAAGAAGGGTGCTCCAGCTCCGGGCGGCGCTCCGAAGCCAGGCGGCGCCAAGGCCGGCGCACCGGTTCCAGGTGGCGCTAAGAAGGGCGCTCCAGTTCCGGGCGGCGCCAAGGCCGCTAAGCCGGCCGCGCAGGCAGAGCCAGCAGCTGCAGAAACCGAAGCTCCGGCTGAGGCTCCGAAGGCAACCAAGGGCGCTCCGATTCCGGGTGGCGCACGCAAGGGTGCCCCGGTTCCAGGTGGTGCTAAGAAGGCAGCCCCGGCCGCCAAGCCGAAGGCCGAGGAAACCGCTCCCGCCGAGGACACCGCTGCTGAAGTAGCGGCCACCGAGTCCGAGCAGCCAGCAGCTGACCAGCCAGCAGCTGAGCAGCCGAAGACCGCATCCGGTGCTCCGGTTCCGGGCGGCGCACGCAAGGGCGCTCCAATCCCGGGTGGCGCACGCAAGGCCAAGCCAGTCGCCAGCACCCCTGCCCCGGCAGCAGAGGAAACCGAAGCTCAGGAGGCTCCTGCTCAGCCAGAGGCAGAGCAGGCTCCGGCGCAGCCAGAGGTTACCGAACAGCAGTCGGCGGAAGATGCCACCTCCACCGAGCAGGCCACTGAGGCCCCAGCCGAGGAGACGCAGGCGCCGTCGGCAAGCGCTAAGAACCTTCCGCGCAACCAGCACGGAGTTCCGCTGCCAGGATCGGCGCGACGTAAGTAGCGCTCGCTAAGTAAACAGGAATCCGCCCGAGAGGTTATTCTTCCCGGGCGGATTTTTTGTGCTTTACGACGACCCCTGCGCCACGGCATTAATCATGCAAATGGCACTCTCAACCGCACTGACAATATATTGATTACTGCATATTGATTACTGCATCCCGTTAGAGATGACCGCGTTGTGGTGTGGAAAGAGGTCTTGGCGTAGTGATTAAGAAATCGCTGTCACAGATAAGAGACTTTCTGAGGACTCCGGGGTCAGTGGAGATGGTCATTGCGCTGATCCTCACGGCTCTCGATGCGCTAATTTTCCGCGAGAGCAACTCTGATTTATTGTTGCCGACCATTATCGGTGGCCTTCAGGTCATTCTTGTTGCAGTGGCCACGTATTTGCCGCTCTTTGCCATGGTGGTTGTCCCAGCGAATTTCTTGGCGTTGACCTTCCTCCCAACAGAGCAAGCTCCAATGCAGATTTTCTGTGCGCTTCTCATCGTGGAAGTGATGCGTGCTAACAACAACAAGATGCCGGCGAGAATCACTGCGTTGCTCTTGTTGGTGATTTCAAACTACGACGTAAACACAAGTACTTTCGCACGCGACCATGTCGCAACCTTTGTGACAACACTGCTTTTTGTAATTGCCTACGCCATCGGCATGATGCGCAGCCGCTACAAAGAGCAACGCCGGCGGGCAACGATTGAATCTAACCGCGCTCTGGAAGAACAACGCCTTGAGTTGGCGACCGTACTGCACGACTCCACCGCCAAGTCCTTTACTCGCGTAACCATGCTGGCACAGGCGCTCGCCATCGAGCGAGAAGGGACCGATGAAAAACTTGAAGAATCCCTGGAGGACATCGCAGAGACCTCCCGAGAAGGCCTGCTACAGCTTCGCCAGTTGCTTTCATTGCTGAAATCCGCTGACGACGAGAGTTCTTTGACCTCCGCTATCGGCCAGGATGAGCGAGTTCCCAGCATGAACAAGGTGCTCCAACAGGCCAAAGATGAACTACAGGAAGCTGGGTTTAACGTTTCGCTGGCCACGAGGATCGAAACCGAGCCCTCTTTGACGCAGATTTCAGAGGTTATCTCGCCGGCGCTGTCGGAGTTCTGCACGAACATTCAGAAGTACGGCGAACCGCAAACGAACGTTCACATTCTGGCGCTGAGCAATGAAGAAGATGGCTTCACGCTCGACATCAGCAATCAGATATCGAAGGCGCTACCGCATTTTCTGCCGCGGGCGATGCTCTCGAGCGGTTTGGGGCTTTCCTCACTGCATCGGCGAGTGCGACCGTGGGACGGTTCCATCACGTCAGAACGAGAAGGAAATGTGTGGAATTGCAAACTCCACATGCCACCTACCAACCAGTAGGTTACGCTAGCGTAAGATTGATGTAGTAGCCGCCTGTGACGAAGATATCTCTCGAAAAGTCCTGGTTAGCGTAGTAATATCACACGATGACAGATATTGTTCGGTTTTTATAACTTCTATGAAAGGTTCGCGGATGTCTGACATTAAGGTTCTCATTGTCGACGACGACCCACTCGTACTCTCGACGCTGCGAACCTATTTCAAGAAGGCACCGCATATCACCGTGGTCGATGAAGCCAGCGATGGCCACGAGGCTCTCAACATTATTGCCCGTGGTGGCGTTGACGTAGTTTTGACCGATATTCATATGCCCAACATGGACGGCGTTGAGCTACTTGAGCGCATTAAGAAGGTGGAGAATCCACCGAAATTCATCGCTATCACCTCATTTGATACCGATGAAACAATGCTGAAAATCTTGAGTCTCGGCGGAAATGGCTACATTCTCAAAACTGCCCGCCCGGAATCTGTCATTGGCACCGTTGAAGATGTCTTCCAGGGTGGCACCGTCATCTCGCCGATTTCTGCGACTCGGCTGATTAAAACTCTGCCGTCCCGCAACATTTCCTCGTACAAGATCACTCAAGCCGAGCGAGAGGTTCTCGGCCTAATCTGCCGCGGTAAGTCAAACCACGACATCGCCAAGGAACTCGGCAAGTCGCCGGGCACTATCAAGAAGCACCTCTCCAGCATGTTCAATAAGTTTGGAGCTACCTCTCGCCTGGACCTGGCGCTGAAAGCAATAGACGCAGGCTTCCACCCGCCGGCATCCGCTGCCGCAGAATAACCAGGGGCTCTAAGATTTGGCCGGTTAGCGGCTCTGAATTGAGCCTTTGCAGGCCCGAGATGGATAGCAAAAAGGGGCATATTCAGGGTTAAGTAAAGAAAAGTGTGTCCGCAT
>NZ_KV787439.1:0-9056 GCF_001807105.1 Corynebacterium sp. HMSC14H10
CAGCCAACCAAACACATAAACTGCCTGGCCGCGCTGACCCCGAATACATTACACACACCCCACCAAAGACACAAAACCCCAGGTAAAATAGAGAAAACCACCACAAGCCACCACAGGAGAATCACTCCCTACGGTTCTGAAGCATCCAGAACCGAAGACTTGCGATGGTTTTCCGCACCGCGTGTTTAACTAGCACCGTGCGCTTAGCCGTTAGCCACTGACCAGAGGCCAACAATCACTAGCTAACCCGTTCAACCGATGCGCCAAGAGAATTGAGTGTCTCTACGAAGCCCGGGTAACCGCGATCAATGTGATAGACATCGTGCACCTCAGTGACGTCACCTTCTTCAGTGCACAGCCCAGCAAGCACTAGTCCCGCTCCGGCGCGAATGTCCGAAGACCACACAGGTGCCGAACTCAACGTTTCCTTTCCGCGAATCATCACGTGATGACCATCGATAGTCGCGTCAGTGCCGAGGCGAATCATCTCGTCGACAAACCGGAAGCGCGACTCAAAAACGTTCTCGGTAAGCACCGACGTCCCTTCGGACACCGCAGACAGAGCAATGGCCATGGGCTGCATGTCCGTCGGAAAGCCAGGGTAAGGCAGCGTTTGGTAGTTCACACCCTGCGGACGCCCGTCCATACGCACGCGGAAGCCCTGCGGGTAGGTCTCGACCTGAGCGCCTGCGTTCTTCAGTTTTTCCAGAGGAAGGTGCAGGTATTTAGGGTTAATGCCAACGACCGTAATATCGCCGCCGGTCATCGCTGCAGCATAAGCCCAGGTCCCTGCGATAATTCGGTCGCCGACGACCTTGTGCTCAGTCGGGTGCAGCTTCTCGACGCCCTCAACCGTGATGGTGTTAGATCCCGCACCCGAAATCTTGGCGCCCATCTCCACGAGCATCTCGCACAGGTCGACAATTTCGGGCTCACGGGCGGCGTTATCCAGCACAGTCGTACCTTCCGCTAGTACGGCCGCGGTCAGAATATTCTCGGTCGCGCCGACGGACGGGAAGTCCAGCTTGATGTTCGCCCCCTTGAGTCGCCCCGCCTCAGCCACCACGCAACCGTGGTGAATATAGGTGCGCGCGCCCAATTTCTCCAGGCCAGCCTGATGCATGTCCAGCGGGCGGGAACCAATAGCGTCACCACCGGGCAGTGCGACAATCGCGTTACGGGTACGCGCCGTCAGCGGCCCGAGCACACAGACCGAAGCGCGGAACTGGCGCACGGCATCGAAGTCGGCGTGATGCGAGAGTTCTTCGGGCACCGTGATCTCAATCCGGTCGCCCTCGCGCGTAACGGAGCAGCCGAGCCCTTCGAGGACCTTTTGCATCAATGGCACGTCATCAATTTCAGGGCAGTTCGTCAGTACTGTCGTGCCCTCGGCGAGAAGCGCCGCACCCATCAGTTTCAGAACCGAGTTCTTCGCCCCGGAAATCTGAACCTGACCATTTAGCGTCGCTCCGCCTTTAACCAGAAATCGCTCATTTCCCACTCCCCCAGCCAACCACATTTCGCAATATCGCGCTTAGGCTTGAAGCTATGAGCGTTCATCTAACTCGCATTTACACTCGCACCGGCGACGACGGCACCACTGGATTATCCGATTTCAGCCGCGTTCCCAAGGATGATTCTCGCCTTATCGCCTACGCCACGTGCGAGGAGGCCAACGCCGCACTCGGCCAGGCGCTCAGTTTCGGCACGCTTGACGACGAAATCTCGGCTGTCATTCGCTACGTGCAGAATGACCTATTTGATGCCGGAGCCGACCTGGCAACACCTATTGAAGAAAACCCGAAGTACCCGCCGTTGCGTATCGAGCCGGATTACATCGAGCGACTCGAGCACTGGTGCGACCAATTCAATGAACAACTGCCGAAACTGGATTCCTTCATCCTCCCGGGAGGCACACCAGCCGCAGCACTGCTACACACAGCTCGGGTGATTACTCGCCGAGCCGAGCGTGCAGCATGGGCTGCCTGCCGCGAATTTCCCGAAACCACCTCAGTCCTACCGGCGAAGTATCTCAATCGCCTGTCTGACCTGTTGTTTATTCTTTCGAGAGTGGCCAATGACGGAAACGACGTTAAGTGGATCCCCGGTGGTGAGCGCGAAGCCCAGCGGCAAGCAGGGGGTAAGTAGCGGAGCAAGTAGCAGAACTGACTACCCCAATACCCGCGGGTTTGGGCGCAAAGGAACCGTCGTCAAGCGGTTTACGGCAGTGCGCCGATGCGACGGGCCGCGTTGACGGCCTCGTAGCGAGTATGGGCGCCCAGCTTGCGCATTACGGAGCGGAGGTAGGACTTAACCGTCTCGGCACCGATGCCCATTTCCTCTGCGGCCTCGACGTTGGTGTGACCGAGGGCGACACAGGCGAGAACATCGAGCTCACGAGCCGACAGCTTGGTGGTCTGCTTGACGCGAACCGGGGTGACCATCTGGTCACAGAGCACCTCGAGTTCCTGGCGCAGCTTCTCGTCATCCACACGGTTAGCGAGCATGCGCAGCTTGGAGTGCGTGGAACGAACCTGCTCCCACTCAGCGCCATTCATGATGCGGCCGCCCTTACCGTTGCCAGAACGATCCATGTTGCGGCAGGCATCGACGACAGCGAGGTCCTGCTCCAGGCAACGGGCGGTCATTGTGACCTCTTCAAGAACCTTGTCCCCCAGGCGCACCGAGGAGTGCACGCCACCGTAGAGCACGCCACGGACAAGACGCGAAACGATCACCGGCACGGCGACCAGCGAGTGCAGGCCTTCGTCACGAATCTTGTCGTCATACTCATGGGTAATAACCTTGGCGCGCAGGTAGTCACTGACACCCACCGGGCGACGCGTGGCCAACACGCGACCACCGACACCCGCGCCCGATTCCACAGTCAGATTCTGCAGGGCCGGAGTACGCAGGCCAACCCAGTTGTTGATCTGCATCTTCGAGTTATCGGTGACTTCCGCATACATTGTGACCGGAATACCAGTCGCATTCTTTAGGGCGACCAAGGACGACTTAATAACCTCATTGTCGTCCAGAATGCGGTGGGGATCCATCTCGCGTCCTCCTGCGTAACGGGCAAATTGCTTCACTGGTACCCACAAAGGCACCATCAGCCTGTGACTTCGCGCCGACTTACGCTCCTACGAAATGGCCAACTACCGCTCAGCGGCCACTGACCCTTTCGGGGGCTGTAAACCGTACAAAGTAGATAGTACCCTCCGAACGGGTACACCTGCATTAAGGCATCCGTCACACAATCTTAGGAAACAACTAGGTTTCTCTACAAGTACGTAAAGAAAACACCAGGATAAATCCTGCCATTAGCCCCGCTGTCGCCAAATAGGCGCAAGGCAGGGGGTAACAATTTTTCCGCTAACAAACTGCGTGAATGTTGATAACGGAGGGTAATGAACAGCGTTTTACCCCCAATGCGGACATTTTCGAAAAAAGACCTTCGCTTATTTAGTTCATTGCGCTATTGTTATCACTGCAACAGGTTTTGTTGAGTTCCACTTTCAATGCTACGTCCTCCACGTGGTTGTCCGAAGGTGGTGCACAGCAAACGCAAGAGGGAATCCGGTGCAATTCCGGAACTGTCCCGCAGCGGTAATCTGGAACAAAATTCGCCAACGGCACTGAGGTTATTTCAACCTTGGGAAGCGGCGAAAAGTAGGAAAACTGATAATAAGGTTCTGCACGTAAGCATCGAAGCAAGCGGCAGTCGTCATCCCCTTATTGTCGGTCACGCCAGAAAGTCCGAATACCTGCCTGATGCGCCGAGGACACTGCAAAGTGCCACGGCCACGGAGATCGCCCGCGGACAGGTGTGACGTGAAATGGAAGCGAAGAAATGCGACAGCTTCGCCTATATTTCTAGGCCTATTTTCATAGGCATTACGCCCTGCCCGCGGGCGTTTTTCTCATTTTTAGCGCGGTTTAGCTGCACATATCGATGAGCTATTCACCAACCAAGCCACTCGCCTAAACATCCTCTGGATGGCACACATCTCGCCCAATCGCCTTGGAGACCACGGGCGCCCAGGGCAAAGCCAGTCGAGCATGTTCGACCAACCGTCGATCGGCCAAAATTTCTTCCTTGGCGCCGACGCGCAGTTTGCCGTCGGCAAGCACCGCTGCCCTATCGGCGAAATTCCACGCGAAGTCGATGTCGTGCGTGGCGACGACGACGGCAGTGCTCTGATCGCGCAATTGATTGAGCGTGTGTGCAAGCTTTCGGGTCGCCTGCGGATCGAGGCCGGCGGAGGGCTCGTCGAGAAGCAGCACACGCGGATGCATCGCCAGCGCACCAGCGAGAGCGACGCGCTTGCGCTGACCATAGGAAAGCTGGTGCGGAACGCGTTCGGCGAGATCGGTGATCTCGGCGGTACCTAGAGCCTGCCGGACGCGCCGTTCGACTTCCTCGTTCTTAAGCCCCAGGTTGACGGGACCGAACGAGACGTCTGCAAACACGCTAGCCGCGAAGATTTGCTCATCCGGATCCTGCGTGACCATCTGCACTGAGCGACGGACCGCATTGCGGCCGTGCCGGGAGTACGTGTAGACGGTGCCGTCAAGGCGGACCTCACCACTATTGGGCTTAGACGCTCCCGCGAGCATACGCAACAGCGTGGACTTGCCCGAACCGTTTGCCCCCAACAGCGCTAGGCGCTCGCCACCCGAAATTGCCAGATCCACGCCTTTCAGAACGTGGGTTTCGTCGTAAGCGTATGTAACTGCAGCCGCTTCGACAATGACACCGTTGGCACCATGTACGTGATCAGCGCGATTTTTCCTGCTGCTCGACATCCCTATACACCCCATTTCAGCAGCGCCCAGGCCGCAATCAACGACAAAAGTAATGCACTGGATATCACGATGAACTTCGGCTGCCTGGGCCGCGAAATCACCAGTACTTTCATTGCGCTCGGATCGGCGCGCAGCTCGATTCCCTCTTGCATCTTGCGCGCGCGGGTAAAGGCAATGACAAAGAGGCTGGCGGACTGTGCCGCTACATCTCGGATCATCGCCCGGCGCGTGGAGTGTCCCAAGCGTCGTGCTTGCGCTTCCGTCATTGAGCGCGCGGAGTGAATCAGCACGCCAGTCATCCGATAAATCACCTCGGCGAGGTACGTCAGGTACCGAGGCATGCCGTGCTTGTCGAGCCAGGCAATGAGCTCCGAAATCGGAGTGGTCAGCGCAAAGACCATCGTGCAGCTGATACCCGCAAACGAACGCATCACAACCTGCGTCATTCGCTGCGGGCCATCCGGCGACCACGCAAGGCCGTCGGAGGTAAGCGCTACCAAAAGCGGAAATGCGCCGACGAGCACAAAAGCCGCCGGTGCCAGCACCATTGCCGCATACAGCTTGCGGGGCACTCGGGCTATGTACGCAATAGACCAAGCAATGACCGCGATGACCGGTGCAAAGGGAATTGGCGGTAGCGCAACCGCCAGAATCAGCAGCCCACCGAGCAGCAGAATCTTTTCACCCACGTTGCGGCGTGCCCAAGCGCTGCGCGCCGCTGCAGCTTCTAGCGCATTCACTGCTCTTTCTCGCGCTTGTCCGAACGCGCAGCAGCCTTCCCTCGGTAGAAGCCAATAACGTAGAACAGGACGCCAGCACCGATAACGGCCTGGAGCGCGAACAGACCCGACTCGACCTCACCCGGCAGCTCGCCGACGAGTGGCTCGAACCACGGCTCGTAGTTCGGGTCGATTTCCTGAATTGTCTCCGTAGCGGTGGCATCAGTGCCGGCGAACGGCTCCTCGGCGTCGTCGTCCCCGTAGTTGAAGAACAGCGGGAACATGGCAATTACGACTACCAGGACAATGAGACCAACGCTGACCCACACGGAGTTCTTCTTCGGCTGGCTAGCTGCCTGTGCGTCGACAATCTGCGCGTTGTTTTTTGCATTCATAATCGTGCTCTCTTTCGCTTCTTTTCGCTTGACGACGGCTACCGCTTCTGGCCGGATACGGATGCAGCTGCCGCATTCTGCGAAGTGGCAGATCCTGCGACAGCGTCGGTCGTGGTGTCTGCATCCTTTGCGTCCAGCGCCGGTGCTGGCGCATCACCGAAGCTGGACAGGAAGCCGAGATCGAGGAGCTCAGAATGTGCCACGGCCAGCAGGGTGCGCATGAGAATGACGGTGACCAGAGCCTCGATGATTGCCAGCGGAATCTGCGTGATAGCGAACAGGCCGAGGAATGTAGCCAGAGCGCCGCCGACACCGCCCGGGTTTGCCGGGTGTGCAAGAGCGAGCTGCATGGAGGTCACCACGTAGGTGGAGAGGTCAGCCAAGAACGCTGCCATAAACACACCTGGTAGTAGGCCTCCGCCGAGCTTTCGAGTCAATACGTAGAAGGCGTAGCCGACCCACGGGCCGACGATTGCCATGGAGAAGATGTTCGCACCGAGCGTCGTAATGCCGCCGTGAGCGAGCAAGATTGCTTGGAAGAGCAACACGATGGAGCCAAGCAGCGCCATCACCGGAGGTTTGAAGATTACAGCACCAAAACCTGTACCCGTCGGGTGCGAAGTGGAACCCGTCACGGATGGAATCTTGATTGCGGAAAGCACGAAGGTAAACGCGCCGGCAGCACCGAGCAGCATGCCGCTACCGGGATGTTCTTTCATAGTGCGCTTGACTTGAATTGCGCCGTGAATGACAAAGGGAGCGGCAGCTACGCCCCACCCAATGCAATGAGTAACTGGGAGAAATCCCTCAGCAATATGCATGATGTAAATCATCTTTCTACGGCGCTATTCACCTCGACAGCACCGCTCGACCGCCAATCCGCGGACGCGAATTGGATGATTTACAGTCGGTCTCCTGGCTGATGGGCTGAGGAAAGCTTCACACTTCTATTAATGCTTCGTCTCCTTCCCCAAAGGTTTGAGTCCCCCTGAGTGGCTTCGACGAAGCACCGCAATCGCTGAGTCCATTGTCTGCGTTTTCCGGTTGTCGCATATAACCGCTGTGCAGATAAGGGCCGCAATCGCGCCCAATCACAGTGGCGAGGGCCGCTGCCTATTTACAAGGCATTCCCGTGCACTGTAAATCACGTCTCAGAATAGTGGATTCTAAGAAACTTTAATGCTCTTTACCCTCACAATGGAGGTAAGGACGAGCAAGGCAATGAGATAGCGTTAACGTGGCAAGAGCAGGAGCATTGCGACAATAGCGGTGCGACTGCGACGACGCCGGCCGCGGCGACTATGACGGTGGCAACACCGGAACTGACAGCTTCCACTTCCCTACGCAAGCCATGAAATAGACGAACTGGTCTGTACTAATTGCAGGATCAGGCGTACACTACGGCTACACGCGAAAACTCATTAGGAAGTCCTCTGTGATTTCCGGAATGGATAAGATTAATGACTATTTATAACGATGTCACTGAACTGATCGGCAACACCCCGCTGGTTAAGCTCAACCGTGTTACCGAGGGCCTGCCGGGCAACGTGATTGCCAAGCTGGAGTTTTACAACCCTGCCAACTCGGTCAAGGATCGCATCGGCAACGCAATTATCGATGCCGCCGAGCGCTCTGGCGAGCTCAAGCCGGGCGGAACCATCGTCGAGGGCACCTCGGGCAACACCGGTATCGCGCTGGCAATGGTCGGCGCAGCCCGCGGTTACAAGGTCATTCTCACTATGCCGGACACCATGAGCCAGGAGCGCCGCGTCGTTCTGCGCGCATTTGGCGCTGAGCTTGTACTCACCCCGGGCGCGGATGGCATGCGCGGTGCTGTCGATAAGGCCAACGAAATCGTAGCTAACACCGACAATGCAATCCTGGCTTCCCAGTTCGCCAACCCGGCCAACCCGGCTATCCACGAGGCAACCACTGGTGAAGAAATCTGGGAAGCTACCGACGGCAAGGTTGATTACTTCGTGGCTGGTGTCGGCACCGGCGGCACCATTACCGGTGCTGGTCGCGCGCTGAAGAAGCACAACTCGGACATCAAGCTGGTTGCCGTTGAGCCGAAGGCCTCCCCGCTGCTGACCGAGGGCACCGCCGGCCCGCACAAGATTCAGGGCCTGGGCGCAAACTTCGTCCCAGAGGTTCTCGATCAGGAGCTTCTCGACGAGATCATTGCGGTTACCAACGAGGACGCTATTGAGGTCTCCCGCAAGGTCGCTGCAGCCGAGGGCATCCTCGGCGGCATTTCCGCCGGTGCAAACATCAAGGCTGCTCTCGAGATTGCAGCCCGCCCGGAGTCCGAGGGCAAGAACATCGTCGTGATTGTTCCTGACTTCGGCGAGCGCTACGTCTCCTCCATCCTGTACGAGGATCTGCGCGACTAAGACCAAGCGCTATAAACGCCCGTAACCTTCTCTGCAGAGCCCGCTAGCTGGCACTTTCCGTCGGCAAGCGGGTTTTTGCATTGCCCACACTTCCGACCAGATAGAATTGACGCCCATGAGTGACTTTTTCCGAATCCTCAAAGAGGATCTGGACAATGCCCGCGCGCACGACCCAGCTGCGCGCAGTGATGTAGAAAATGCCATTGTCTACTCCGGCCTACACGCAATCTGGATTCATCGATTCTCGCACCGCCTCTGGAAACGAGGCGGGATTTCCAAGGGCATTGCACGAGTACTCGCACAGTTTTCCCGTTGGCTGACTGGTATTGAGATTCACCCAGGCGCTCAAATTGGCCGAAGGTTCTTCATCGACCACGGTATGGGCATCGTCATTGGTGAAACCGCAGAGATCGGTGACGGCTGCATGCTCTACCACGGCGTGACGCTTGGCGGCCGCTCACTGGAGAAGGTAAAACGCCACCCCACCCTGGAGGACAACGTCACCGTCGGAGCAGGTGCGAAAGTCCTTGGCCCCATCACAATTGGTGCAGGCTCATCAATCGGCGCCAACTCCGTGGTCACCCACAGCTGCCCACCCGATTCCATCGTGATAGGAATTCCGGGCCGCGTACGCCCTGCCAAGCCCGAAGAGCACAAGCCGTTGTGCGATCCGGCGGTGTACGTCCAGGGTGACGGAGACTTCATCTAGCCCCGCCCTAAAACTAGCTCTACATACAAAA
>NZ_KV787440.1:0-47904 GCF_001807105.1 Corynebacterium sp. HMSC14H10
AGCGGACACACTTTTTGTCACTTAACCCTGTTTTAATTACGAGTGCGGCCGGTCATGTTGCCAGTCGCGATACCAGCATTAGTCCAGATCGTCGTGTGCCATCAGCTGACGAGCAGCCTCAGTAATCGAGCCAGACAGCGACGGGTAGACAGAGAAGGAGCTTGCCAGGTCATCGACGGTGAGCTGGTTGGAGACACACACAGCAATTGGCAGAATCAGCTCCGAGGCGGTCGGAGCGACCACCACACCACCGATAATCATGCCGGAATTCTTACGGCAGAACAGCTTGACGAAGCCGTGGCGCAGCGAGCGCATCTTCGCACGCGGGTTACCTGCCAGCGGGAAAACCTCAACACGAGCGGAGACCTCACCGGACTCAATCTGAGCCTGGGAGACACCAACAGTCGCAATCTCCGGGCGGGTGAACACTGCCGAGGAAACGGTGCGCAGGCGAATTGGCGAAACACCTTCACCGAGGGCGTGGTACATCGCAATACGACCCTGCATAGCTGCAACGGAAGCCAGCGGGAACAAGTCGGTGCAGTCACCGGCAGCGTAGATACCCGGCACGTTGGTGCGGGAAACACGGTCAACGTGAATGTGGCCAGACGGGGTCATTTTCACACCACTTGCGTCCAGACCCATATCCGCAGTGTTCGGAATCGATCCGACGGTCATCAACGCGTGGGAGCCGAAGACCTCACGGCCGTCGGAAGTGACGACGCGAACGCCGCCGTCCTCAGTGCGTTCGACAAGATCACAGCGGGCGTTCTTCACAACGTCCACACCGCGCTCCAGCAGGACCTCCTCCAGGGCATCTGCAGCGTCAGCATCCTCGTGCGGCAGGATGCGGTCACGCGAAGCGACCATGGTGACCTTCACACCCAACTCGGTAAACGAGGATACGAACTCAGCACCGGTAACACCAGAACCGACCACAATGAGGTGCTCCGGCAGCTCCTCCAGTTCGTAAACCTGACGCCAGGTCAAAATACGGTCACCATCAGGAATCGCACCCGGCAGAATACGTGGGGACGCACCGGTGCAGACCAGCACCAGGTCGGCTTCAAGAGTGACCTCGCCGCCCTCGAGCAAGTCGACGGTGACGTAGTGAGTTACACGGCCCGGGTCGTGGTCATCGAGACGACCGCGGCCCTGCAGCATCTTGATGCCCTCGCGCTCCATCTGTGCGCGAACATCGTCAGACTGCTGCTGCGCCAGGCGCTTAACGCGCTCGTTGACCGCAGTGAAGTCGATTTTACGCTGGGAGAAGTCCGGGCGAAGACCCATCTCGTCCGCACGGCGCATATCAGTACGAACGCCCGTCGCCGCGATGAAGGCCTTAGAGGGAACGCAATCCCACAGGACGGAAGAACCGCCCATCCCGGCATCCTCAACCACAGTGACTTCAGCACCGTACTTGGCGCCAACCAGCGCTGCTTCGTAGCCGGCTGGGCCGCCGCCAATGATTACGATCCTCTGTGCCACAAATCCTCCAAAGTTGCCGTGGATATCACAATGTAACTACCGCGGGAGGCATTTTCCCCGCTTTGCCCCAATAGTCTAACGGACAGTCATGGTTGACGGCGCGCCATCCTCATAGCGCGCGACAATGCCAGCGAAGAGTTTCACACCAACGCCCAGGCAACGCTCGTCCACGATTAGATCATCTCGGTGCAAATCGTGCTTGTCTCCACGACCGGACCAGCAGCCCAGACGAGCCATCGCACCCGGGACGTGCTCGAGGTACCAACCGAAGTCCTCGCCGCCGGACGACTGTGGGGCCTGAATGACAGCATTCTCGTCCACTCGTCGCACCGCTTCCGCAATCAGGGCGGTGCAGTATTCGTCGTTAAGCACAGGCGGCACGCCACGCTCGTAGTTGATGGTGCAATCAGCGCCGGTCGGAGCAAGGACCTGTTCAATCAGTTCACGCACCAGTGGATCGATGTCGCGCCAGGTCTTGATGTCCGCGGTGCGCAGGGTGCCACTGACGCTGCCTTCCGACGGAATCGCGTTGTGCGCGTACCCGGAGTGAACGGAGCCGAACGTCAGCACGGTGCCCGTACGAGGATCGACGCGTCGCGACAGCAAGCCCGGCAAATCTACAATCAATTTACCCAGCGCATAGACAACATCGGCCGTCATCTGCGGACGGGAGGTATGCCCGCCCGGACCATGCACCTGAATCTCCAGGGTGTCGGCTGCAGAGGTGATGGCACCTGTTCGAACGCCAACGTGACCGACACGTAACTTCGGCTCACAGTGGACGGCAAAAATACGCTCAACGCCATCGAGCGCACCGGCGGCAATAACTTCGGGCGCACCGCCAACCATGACTTCCTCTGCTGGCTGGAAAATGAAACGCAGCGGCGTCGGCAACGTGTGCTTCTCGTGGTACTCGGCCATAGCCAGTGCCGTCGCGAGTGTAATCGTGGTGTGAAAATCATGCCCGCAGGCGTGCATGACACCATCGTTGGTGCTGGCAAACTCCAGCCCCGTGGTCTCTGTAATTGGAAGCGCGTCTATATCGCCGCGGAAAGCGAGACGCCCCGGCAATTCACCTCCGGCTTCGCTACCGGCGAGTTCATCTTCACCAATGTCGACCATCAAGCCGGTGTTGGGAAACAGCACTGGTTTCAGCCCTGCAGCACGCAGCTTCTCCTCCACAAAAGCCGTGGTGGCGTGCTCCATGTGAGATAGCTCTGGGTGCGCATGAAGATGCCGCCGCCACTCGAGAATCTCGTTCGCGTGCTCGGCCCACCAGTGCTTAATAAACTCCTCAATCACAACTCTCCAGTGTAAGCGCTCCACCGACAGGCCGTAACAAGAGGCCTACCGACGACTGCGCCAGCGACAGCAGTGGCCGGCAAGCGCTTGAATGTCGGCGCCAGACGTACGCATAACCAGGAGTCACTTCTTTAACTTTGGCCTCTTCAATTATCAGATGTTTCACATTTTGAGGAAGTCTGCGATGATAATAGGCATGTCCGGCAATGGCACACCTAAGTCTCTCAGCATCCCCATCATCATCGTGGCCACCGCACTCGTGGTCGTCATCGGCATCGCCATCGGCCTGTCGCTGAACAATAGTGATGAGCCCCAGCGTCCGGAGGTCCCCTCCTCCTCGCAGCCGACGCCGACCAGTTCGACACCGCCGTCCTCGACGAGTTCGACTTCTACGAGCAAGACGACCACCACGACGACAACTACGTCGAAGTCCTCCGAGACGTCGTCAAGCACGCCGAGCACTTCGACATCGTCCTCGTCGTCGACGCCGAGCACCACGTCTTCGTCATCCACGACGACGAGCTCTGAGCCGACAACAGCTCCGGAGGGACAGGACTTCGGCACTGGCCGCTCCGACCTAGACGGCCTGGGCTTCGTGGGCAGCTCCGCACGCTGCGACAACGGTGACCGCGCCTTTGCTGTTATCGCCGCTGAACAGGGAATTAAGGCTGCTGCTTGTGAGACGCGCTCCGGCGAAAAGTACTACCGCTCCGATACACCACAGGGCTCCGGATCGATGGACATCATCGTCGATGAGGGCGACCGCGTTGTTGCACAAAACGGCTCGTACAAGTACCAGATGTCCCCCGACGGGGTTCTTGTGACCAAGGACAACGAGGTCGTCAAGAAGTACGCCGCAGAAGCCTGGGGAACTGCCTAAGAGATCAATTTAAAGATCAATGTTGCGGGGACCGTAGAGACGGTCGCCCGCATCTCCCAACCCCGGCACAATGTAGGCATCCTCGTTAAGATCCGGGTCCACCACAGTGGTGACAAGACGCACCGGGAAACCGGATTCCTTCAAGGCGTCGACACCCTGCTGTGCAGAAATGATGCACACGGCCGTGATGTTGTCCGCTCCGCGATCCGCCAACAGCTTCAGGGCATGCAGCAGTGAACCGCCGGTTGCCAGCATTGGGTCGACCAGGAAGACAGTGCGACCGGACAGATCCTCCGGCAGCGCCTCGAGGTACGGCACCGGCTCATGGGTTTCCTCATTACGAGCCAAGCCAATAAAGCCCACCTGCGCATCCGGAATCATCGACAGCGACGGATCGATCATGCCAAGCCCCGCACGAATGACGGGAACAATAATCGGCGGATCCTGCAGACGGTAACCCGGCGCGGTAGTGATTGGGGTCTGAACATCGAAGTTATCGACGGGCAGCTCCCGGCTTGCCTCGTAAATCAGCATTGCGCCCAGATCGGCGAGTGCCGCACGGAAGCCCGCGTTATCAGTGCGCGCGTCGCGCAGAATGGTCAAACGTGACTGTGCCAAGGGATGGTTGACAACGGTAATCTCCATGCCTTCCAAAATACATTGCTTTGCTTTTGCTGCTCTGGTGCCGGCATCGCAAGTTTCTGAAAACGCGTTCCCCAAAAAGATGGAACCGAATCGGCCTTTTTCGCGCCTAACAATACGAGGGCTTTTTACTGCGCCCTATTTGCGCAAGCCCGCCTACTACCAAACCACTTGCCACTCAGCCGCCGTCCGAACCCCGCTAGCCGTTCTGCCACAGCACTGAGTGTTTAACTACACGCGAATTTCCTAGAGAGGCCGTCAACATTGTCCCGTCCATCACCACACAGTTCCCACAGCCAATCGTTTCTCTCTCCGGCCACTAGCGGGAATGACTCAGTCTTTACGCTGGTGCCAGAGCTTATTTCTGCCGATGCCACTCGCCTTGACGCGTTGTCGCAGCAGGTCAGCGGCGCTGACTTGGGCATCAGCGCACTGCTCTCGCTTGGCGACGTCCCGTTTGCTGGGCCCTTCTGTCACGCTGTAGCCACTGCTCTACAGCGCCAACACGAGCATGTAGCTGAGCTGAATGAGTACGGCACCAGCGCTGCTCGTGCACTGAACGCTCTTGTCTCTGCGGTGTCCACTGCTGAAGATGCCGGCGCATATGCGCTGCAGTCCATCTCACCGAAAATGGGAGCCGTTGCAACTCGCGGAATGGGCGGTGCGTGATGCTTCCCACCAATCTACTTACGGAGGTCCCCACCGCGATTGCACAACAGCTAAGTCCTGCCATCGCACCCGCACTGGCAGGACTTGCTGGGGCCGCAATACCCGCCGCGAGTACCGCCTGGCGCTCAGTGGCAGATTCCGTTGACCGCAACTGGGGCGATGGTGCTGGTTCCGGAGCAGGGGCCGCGGGAACAAGTCTCAAACGGGCTGCAAATGCGGCAGCCGACTTGGAAACTCGCGCCGGAACCATTGACAGTGACATTGCCAAGGGGCTGGCCGCAGTAATGTCAGCGGCCACTGATTTGGCCCGGATTGCCATGGATTTTGTCACTTCCGCCATGGGCTCGTTGACTGCGACGGCTGCGGGGCCCGCTGGTCTCGCCGCGACCGGCGCCAGCCTAGCCTCAGCGGCCAGTTCCGCGATCTCCCAGGCCATTGCGCGGCTCATGAAACTAGAGCAAGAACTGCGACCTCTGGTGCAGTCGCTGATACAGCAAGCGAGTACCGCGGTGGACACCCCTACCCCACCTCACTCGGCACAGTTGGAGGCCCCAGGTATCACTCAAGCCGCCCTCGCTTCTACGTCTACGAACACCCCAGGATCGGCTAGCGCTACCGACGCTGCAGATGGTTCGGAGGCGTCGTCCGATTCGGGCAGCGCGCCGGTACCTGCGGATGCTGGAGCTGGCGCGCCCACACCAGAGGCCCAAGCTGCGGTGAAGGCTGCACTCAGTGCCGTCGGAACGCCCTATGGTTGGGGCGGAAATACTCCGGGGCAGGCGCTCGATTGTTCAGGCTTAACGCACTGGGCCTACGGGCAAGCTGGTGTTGATATTCCCCGCACGGCAGAAGCACAGGCCGTCGGCAGACAGGTGAGCCAGGATGAACTGCTACCTGGCGATCTTGCAGTGTGGGACGGCCATGTCGCCATGGTTATCGGTGACGGAAAGATGGTCGAAGCGGGCGATCCGGTGCAGGTAAACCCCGTGCGTACGACCAACATCGGCATGCCGTTTAAGGGGTTCTACCGTCCGACCGGATAGTGCGGGGGGTATCTGCGTCGTAAAACTTCTAAGATAGGAATACGCAAACTTGCCACCCGTGGGGGCGCTGCAGGTATGACAATTTTTGAGTTTTAATAATCACCGACAAGCAGAAGGGCTGCGACGAAAACTATGGCCAGGAAAGGCATCGTTCCTATCGAACTCGAGCTGACCTCGGGCACCTTTTACACGTTGTGGGCTCCAAGCTGGCGTGAGGGTGGCTCCGAGTGGCAGGCTCTGCTCGGCCGCGGTGATGACATCTATTTGTTCTCATCGGCGGCAAAGCTCCTGGCTTTCCTACAGTCGGATGCTCCTCACGACTTCACGCAGCACCCCAGCTGGCGCAACTTCAACCAGCAGCTACCGGGAGCTGCCATCGCGGCGCCACGCCACCGCTATGACCTGATTGGGCTGCCAGAGATTCTGGCCGGCCGGGCCGACTACGACCATGTTTCGCGCGCAGATCGCATTCTTGCCATCACTCGCTCGATTGGTGCAATCGCGGATCTCACTCCAATCAACCAGATGTTCGCCTCTCACTCTGTCCTGGCTGCCACACAAAATGGTGCTGATCACTTCCAGGGCAGTGGCGCCGCTCAGTGGTCGGCTATCGGTAATGTCATCTTGACCAACTGGGACAATTGCATTGACGCTATCGACGCCATCGGCGCAAATACTCCGAGCATCGATGAAGAGTCTGAAACCGCTGCTGCAGCCGCATTAAAGGAGGCGGAGGCCGCGGAGCGTGAGCGTCGTGAAGCGGCGGAGAAGAAGCGCGAAGAGGAAAAGAAGTCCGCAGAGGAGACCGCCGGCGATCCGTACGATCAGACAGTGTGGGCCAACGCTGGCATCGACCCGATCAAGATCTCCATCGCTGGCCGCACGCTCTACACCTTGCGTTGTTACATGGGGCGTCGCCCGCTATTCCTGGGCAGCGCCGGTGAGATTCACACGTTCTCACAGCCCCGCACGATGGTGCGTTGGCTGCTGGAGCACAAGCATCACGACATGTCGGCGCTGACGACGTGGGATGAAATCATCACCGCGGCCAACGCAGGTGAACTGGAGGCCGTGGTGCACGAGGACAATGAGTACTCGTTTACCGGCCTGGCCGAGGACATTGAAAAGGGCCCGAACGCCGTGGACACCGCCCAGCTCGCCCGCGCGTACGAGCTACTCGCAGACGCCGCTGACTGGGCTGGAGATGATGCCGTGAACGAAGTACTGGCGGGCAACCAGCAGCTGCAGTGGCTGCTGAACTTCCTGCTGGACACCGGAGAAATGTCCGAGCCAGTTCCGCCTTACGACGATGAGGCCGAGGGCTGGAGGCAGCTGGAGAAGGACTTGGCCGCTCGGTTCACGACCAAGATCTAGCTCCTCCCAGCAAAGCTGGCCGGCGCTGGCTAGTCCAGCGTCAGGTTCAGCTCATCTTCGGCACCGAAACCCGCACCGTTGACATCAGTTTCGATGTCCTCGTCGCTGTTGTCGATAAGCTGCAGGTAAGCGGGGTAAATAATGGTGTCCATGATGTGCTCGCGGGTCGGCAGATCCACGAATGCATTGTTTAGCGCATTCGAGGTCAGTTCGAACAGCTCGCTGTAGCCGTAACCGAAGTTCTCCACCAACTCCATGCACTCCCGGGTCATGGAAGTCGCACCAATCAGACGGTTATCCGTGTTGACCGTGCAGGCGAAACTCATATCGTCGAGAAGCGAGAACGGGTGATCCGCAACACTGTCACAAACACCAGTCTGAACGTTGGAGGTCGGGCAGATTTCCAGCGGAATCTGGCGGTCACGAATAGCGGAGGCAACCTCCTGGCATTCGATGCCCTCGAGGGAAGCACCGAAGTCCTCGTAGATGCGTACGCCGTGACCCAGGCGGCGAGCACCTTGCACGACAGCATCCTGCAACGAATCGACACCGGCGTCTTCACCTGCGTGAATGGTGACCGGAATGAGGTTTTCCCGCAGCATGGTGAATGCTTCGGCATGGTTAGCCGGTGGGAAGCCGTTTTCCGGTCCAGCGATGTCAAAACCGACAACGTACCCGTCGGAGTTCTTCCCGTAGTTGTCGATGACCAGCTGTGCGACTTCCTTGGAATTGTCATTCTGGCGCATCGCACAGACCAGCAGACGTGCGGTGATGTGCTTTCCCTCAGCGGCGGCATGGGCTTCACCCTGCGCCAGGCCTTCGACCAGTGCGTCGATGACAGCCTGCATATCCAGGCCCTTTTCCAAATGGTTTTCCGGAGCCAGGCGCAGCTCAGCGTAGACGACGTTGTCGGCGGCCAGATCCTCGACGGCCTCACGCGCCACGCGCGTCAGCGACTCAGCGGTCTGCATGACGGCGCAGGTGTGCGCGAAGGCGGTCAGGTAGCTCGGCAACGAGCCAGAGTTGCCGGTGTCAATGAACCACTTCTCCAGTTCATCCACGTCGGTGGTGGGCAACTGATCGGTGTAACCGCAGTCCGCGGCCAGGTCGATAACGGTCTGCGGGCGCAGGCCGCCGTCGAGGTGATCGTGAAGCAGTACCTTGGGCAGGCTGGCGACAACCTTGCGCATCTCATCGAGATTCGATGCCGAAGACTGTGTGTCCAGAGACTGAGCATCACTGTGCAAAGAATTAGTCATAATGGCCAGACTATCGGTACTGTGCCCTCCGCTTCTACTTCACTGCCGGTGAATCGTAATTCTGCTTTGTACAAAGGCTTCCGCTCCCCCGTTTTCCCCCATCCACACACGACGAATACGTCATTTCGGGTGACGTTTTACTACCCTTATTTCATCATGTTTCCCTCTCGCCGCTTCTCATCTGCCGTTACGCTGCTAGCTACCAGCGCTCTGCTTCTGCCGAGCACCGCCCCTGCAGCCATGGCGCAGAGCACCTCGCTTACCGACGACACTCCGATTGTCGGCCCCGCACCTGACATCCGTGACACGGAGGGCTGCCCCTACAAGACCCTCCCACCAGCACCAGTGGACTCCTCGGAGGTTCCGGCTCCCGGCGAAACATCTCCCCCTCCTCTTCCGGTTCCCCAAAAACCGACTGGAGGTAGCAAAATGTCCGCCTGCGGCATTGTCAGCGGTGAGGGGTTTGACGTTCCGAAAGACCTCTCCGCCTCTGCATGGACGGTGTTCGATTTGAAATCCGGCGATGTCCTTGCGGCGAAGGACCCGCACGGCCGCTACCGTCCGGCATCGATTATTAAGGTGTTGCTGGCGATGGAGGCGCTCGAGGATTTGAAGCTCGACACCTCGGTTAAAGCGACATTCGAGGACGCGAACATGGAGGGCTCTCGTGTCGGCATCGTCGAGGACGTGAACTACTCGGTAGAAACGCTCCTGACTGGCCTGTTGCTCAACTCCGGCAACGATGCCGGCCACGCGTTGGCCCGCGAACTTGGTGGCATGGATAAGACCACCGAAAAGGTCAACGCCCTGGCAAAGAAATTGGGGGCGACGGATACGCGAGTGGTCAACCCGACTGGTCTCGATGCTCCGGGCCAGATGACGTCGGCATACGACATGTCACTGTTCTTCCAGCACGCATTCAACAATGAGACCTATCGCAAGCTCTCGGCCACCCGCCTGGCCACCATCCCCGGAGACAAGGCTCTCGAGGTTGATGACTTCGAAATCGCCAACGACAATCAGCTGATTGCCCAGGACTATCCCGGCGCGCTTGGAGGCAAAACCGGTTTTACCGACGATGCCCGTCACACCTTCGCTGGGGTGGCTGAGCGCGACGGCCGTCGTCTCGGCGTCATCGTTCTCGACGCCACTGTGGAGGATTCACCGCGCCCCTGGGAGCAGGCGGCATCGCTTCTCGACGCCGGCTTCGCGGCCCCGCAGGACAGCTCTGTCGGTGTCCTCGAAGCGGAAGCGACTGAGGATACGTTGGTAGAAAAATTGCCCGATATCCTGGACGACGAGTCAACAGGAACCGGGCTGAAAATTACTGTCAGCGCTGCCATCGTAGGTGTCATCGCATTGATTGCGATGGTCACCTACCGCTTCGGCAGACGCAATCGCGGTTAGTTATTTCGAACCGAGCAGGCGGTTCAATCCGGACGGATTGGCCGCTTCCGCACGGACGTTAATGACAGCAGGAGCGGGTGCATCCAGCTCCTCGTCGGCAAGCGCTTCTTCGGTCGTCGCGGTCCAGGCAGTGGCGTACATAGTGATGCGCCAGATGAGGTAGAAAACGACCATCAGACCGATGACCGGACCGAAAACTGCACCGGCCGGGTTCGACAGGGCGTTGGAGAAGAAAACGCTACCGAGCTGCTTGACAACCTCAAGGCCAATCGCACCGATAATCGCACCCTTTGCCGCAGAGCGGAACGGGGCGCCCCCGCGCGGCAGGAAAGCGAGCATCCAGAAGAACAGCAGCCAGTTGGCGACGAGACCAATGGCGATGGCAATCAATCCTGCGATTATTGTGATTCCCGGGACATGGGCCAGACCAATCTTGTCCAGCAGGGACTGTGTCAGTCCGGAAGAGCCGGCCGCGGTGACAGCGAAGGTCAGCAGGATCATAACCAGCATGCCCAGCAGACGCAGCAGGTCGCGAACCTTTCCCATCACGAAGTTGCTAGCGCCCAGCGGGCGCTTCCACAGCTGTGTCACTGCGTTGGAGAGGTTGCTCATCCAACTAAGACCCGACCACAGGGTGGCAATGAAACCGACGGTGAAAACGCCACCGGCCTGATCGATCGCGCCTTCAATAATTGCGTTGATGGTGTCGCCCATTGACCCATCGATGGAGTCGGTGATAGCGGACTGGATTTGCTCAAGCAGCTGCTCATTGCCACGCAGCACAAGCGCGAGGATGGCAAATGCCGTCATGATTAGGGGGAAAATCGACAGCACGGAGAAGTACGTGACAGCGGCGGCAAAAAAGTTACCGCCCTGCTCGGAGTAGCGCTCCTGCATCCGCATAACGTGATCGAACCACGCCCACTTTTCGCGGAGGCGGTCGATTGCGCTCGGTTCATCGGCGTGTACACGCTCGATGCCATAGCGGTCCGTTCTCTTCGGATCTTTTTGAGTAGAGGTTGCCATGTCCCCTACCTTAACGTGCCAGCTTTCGGTACGGAGACTGAAGCGCAGAGTCTACAGCTGAATTACCGGTTGGCGGCCTTCAGGAACCCGACGCGCTCGTACACATCTGCAAGTGTCTTGGCGGCAACTTCACGGGCGCGGTCTGCGCCTTCGGCTAGGATCCGTTCCAGCTCACCGCGATCAGCCATGAGCTCCTCATAGCGTGCACGCAGTGGCGTGGTGAATGCCTCCAGCGCATCTGCGGTATCGGCCTTCAGCTGGCCGTAGCCAGCGCCTTCGTAGCCGGCAACGAGCTCGTCGACAGGCTTGTCGGTCAACGCCGACTGAATGACCAGCAGGTTGGAAACGCCCGGCTTGTTCTCACGGTCGAAGCGGATCTCTCCGTCATTGTCAGTAACGGCCGAGCGAATGCGCTTGGCGGAGACCTTCGGGTCGTCCAAGAGGTTAATAATGCCCTTCGGATTTGCACCCGACTTGCTCATCTTCGAGGTCGGATCCTGCAAGTCGTAAATTTTCGCGGAGCCTTCCATGATGTGTGGATCCGGCACCACGAAGGTCTTCTTGTAGCGGGAGTTGAAACGCTGCGCCAGGTTACGCGTCAGTTCGAGGTGCTGGCGCTGATCCTCCCCCACCGGCACCAGCTGCGGGCGGTAGAGCAAGATGTCGGCAGCCATCAGCATGGGGTACGCGAACAAACCAGCGGAGGTATGTTCCGCGCCCTGACGAGAGGACTTGTCCTTGAACTGCGTCATACGGCTGGCTTCACCAAAGCCAGTCAAGCAGGTCAACACCCATCCGAGCTCCGCGTGCTCGGGCACATGCGACTGCACGAAGAGCACCGACTTCTCCGGATCAATACCGAGTGCAATCAGCTGTGCGGCACCTGCGATAGTGCGCTGACGCAGCTCCTTCGGATTCTGCTCGACAGTGATGGCGTGCAGGTCTGGAATGAAGTAGTAAGCGTCGAAGTCATCCTGCAGATTAATCCAGTTCTTCAATGCACCCAGGTAGTTGCCCAGGTGGTAGGAATCTGCGGTCGGCTGAATGCCGGACAGAACGCGCTGCTTACGAGCACTCGGTGCAGGATTAGTTGCCTCAGGACCCTTGCTTTCACTCATAGCCAATAAGTCTAGCGCGAGGCCCGCAGTTGAGAGTCGACGACGTACCCGTTTCGACAACACCACGGGCTTTTGCAGGAAACCGACTGCCAAAAGCTAGCCCCGACGCCCCTCGTCCCCCTGCTCCACAAGCATTCGATCGGATAGCAATTTGACGGTGCGCGCCGCAGCGGCTGGCGATTCCTCGGGGTACAGTGCGCGCACCAACGTGATCGCTGGGCGAATGCCGTGTTCAGAGAGAACACGGCGAACACGCTCACGCTCCCCCTGGGTCAACTCGAGCGGGGCTACGGGTGGCCTACGGGTGTAGGACACGACCATCACGGCTCCCAGCAGAACAATGAGTCCGAGGGAAATCCACAGTGGCCACGCGTAGGCAAAAGACAGCACGATAAACGCAACAATGACACCGGAAGTCACGACCACTGGGACATTGACAGCAGTGCCAGGGTCGTTCTGCAGACTCCGTGCGATGGCTTCCAAATCGGCCATCTGGTGCCGCTTGTTATCGCTCTCGCCGTTTTTCACTGGGGATGTCCTCTCCTTTCCTGGTCCGCACCGAGCTCGCTTCAAGTCCCGCGCAGATTCGCGCTTGGGTTTTACAGCGGCTGAAGTCCCATCAGTCCTTCTTCAAATCTTAGGCGCTCGCGTCCCAAGTGCCGAACTAACCCACAGGTATTATTGGACTAATTCAATTCTCTTATCCGTCAGGAGTCCCATGCTCGCTGCCATTGCGGTTGCCGTCTTCATCCTGCTGGTCCCAGGCGCAGTTCTCGGTTGGGCCAGTGGGCTACGTCCCACGCTCGCGTTGGCATCTGCCGGCCCATTAATGCTGGGTGTGACCGGTTTTTCCGCATGGTTGTCTCACGCGCTCGGGCTGGATTACACCTGGCTCTTCGTGGCCGGCATGTGGGCATGGTTCTGTGCTATTGGCTATCTGGTGCGCAGATTCGTCCCCCGAGCAACGCCCGAAGACGGCTTCGATTCCGGCGTTGTCACCGCGATGATTGTCGTCGGAGTTACGGTAGTCGGCTCGATGCGCGCCATGCTCGTGCTTAACGACGTCCCTGGCGGCCCCGGCGCTATCCGCGAAGCCTGGGACATGCTCTGGCATACCAACTTCCTCCGGTTCATTGACGAGCA
Source organism: Corynebacterium sp. HMSC14H10 (assembly GCF_001807105.1). Taxonomy (NCBI): domain Bacteria; kingdom Bacillati; phylum Actinomycetota; class Actinomycetes; order Mycobacteriales; family Corynebacteriaceae; genus Corynebacterium; species Corynebacterium sp. HMSC14H10. The sequence continues at coordinate 13,352 of NZ_KV787440.1, forward strand.
TGCAATAGCCTCGCCCACCGCGGCCGGTGACCTGATGAATCAGGAGACCGGGGCCGAAATGTTCTACCCCACCGGCTGGCATGCCATGGCGGGGCTGCTGCCCGGCTCGGTCTTCCTCGATTCCAACGTGTTTGCGTTCTTGGCCCCGGCGCTGCTTGTTCCCGCAGCAACTGCGGTGCTAGCCCGCACCGCAGTTGGTCCTAAGTGGGCGGCCTATGCCGGTCCCGCAGCTGCCGTCGCGACGCTGATGCTTCCGGAGATTTGGGTGGCCCTTTGGCGCACCTCCTCCATGCCGTATCTGCTCGCGGTGGCCGCTTTGCCGATTGCTGCGGCTTTGACCATGCGGGGCTATATTGTCCCCGCTGCGCTTGCCCTGGTCGGCACGTTTATCACCCACCCGGCCGGCGCAATTGCTGCCGTGCTCTTTGTTGGCTTGTGGTTGATTACCCAACCGAGCGTCAGTGGCCTAGTTCGCACGCTAATTATCGGCGCGCTCGCCCTGGTGATGACTCTCCCGGCAGCTTTGTCCGCGAGGGGGCAAGGCGAATCCGTTGCGGGCTTTACCGGCCAAATTGAGATTTCCCGCTCCGAATCACTGTGGCGAACTCTGATTGGGTTTTCCCGCTATGCTGACGAGCCCATCTTTTCCCGGACTGTTCTGGTTCTTGTGCTCATCGGCCTGGTGGTGGCGCTTGTCTCTCGCCTGCCAGACAGCCCATGGGCTCCGTGGCCGGCACTGGTTTTCGGGCTGCTCTTTGTGGTGTCCGATAGTGCGCAGTCCCGTTGGTCTGAGCCGTTCGGCACCTATCTGAAGTTTATTGGCACTTTCTTCTACGACATGCCGTACCGCATGCAGGCGGTTATGGGAATTCTGCGCGCAGTGCTGGTCGGCTACGCAGTCGCGGCTGCCGTTGTCGGGATTGTGGCTGCGGCGCAGTGGATCGTCGCAAAGCGAGATCAGCCGACCAAGTCGTGGAATCCTGCGCTGGCGATGGGGCTCGTAGCGGCACTGGCGATTGTGCCTGCGACCTGGGCGAGTGGGCCTGCTCAGCGCGAGGCAATTCGCCAGAGTTTCGGAAGCACGTTTGTGACCGCTGCGGACATGGAAGCTATTGATTGGCTGTCCGCACAGCCGCATGCGTTTGAGGGGCATATTCTCAATGACCGTCGTGACGGTTCTGCGTGGATGTATGCCATCGCCGGACTGCCGACCCTGTTCCGCCATTTCTCCTTCTCCGACAAAACTGCCGAGGCGAGCAACAAGCTGCCGATAAACGTTGACCTGCTGGGCTCACATCCAGAGTTCGATGCCATGGCGAAGAAATTGGGAGTGCACTACATCATTAGTTCCCCGCCGGGTGTGAACACGGATGGCACGGAGGCGCTGTCGATGCGTTCCTGGGCATGGCACGCGCCGGGGCTCACGCCTGTGTATCACGACAGTTCGGTGATGATTTTCGCGGTCAACAAGATGTTTTCACCTGAAGAGTTGCACGCTGTTGTCAACAGTTCCCCACACCGCCCGGCGCGCCCCAATCCGCTGTGGATGCCTCCGCGCCAGCCAATCGTCCCCTCCCCTGACGAGGCTGTCGATCCGCTCGCCGGCGCGCGCATCACCGTCGACTCTCGCCGCGAGGCCATCGAGGCTATCAACGCCGACCTGCCTCGCGCGCTGCGTTTGAGTGGGGATACTTCCGCTCACATCGACAGCATCGTGCAACGCGCCAGCGACAAGCTCCGTCAGCGCGGCGCAATCGTTGGCGCGCATTCGCTTGCCGACGACACGGCGAGCGCAGCCACCGTAATCGTCGGTCGCTCATCAGAGGGCCAGACTCTTTCTGGGGATAACATCGGCGATCGTGGCTTTTCGGTATCCGCTGTGGTGAAGTCTCTCGAACCTGAGGACGATGCTCCTGCCGATTGGCAGTTGGCGGCGGGTGTGCGCGACGGAATGGTGTACCGAGGTTTCAATCCGCACAGCAGTTACAGCACAAACGGGGTGCCAACCGAGTTTCGCACCGGCCTGGCGCCGGCAGTGGCGGTGAACCAGAGTTCGCGGCCACATGCGCCGACAATTGCGCTATCGCTGGGAGCGGTGGGCGCTGAAAAACTCACCCGCGATTTGGCCGACCCCGCTATGCAGGACAAATGGGCCGACGCCATCGTTGACGGCATCGCCTCGATGTTGCGGCAGAACCGGCATCTCGTAACTGCTCCCGAGCCTGAGATAATCCCAGAGTTCGCTGACGTCGGAGCACACTAGTCCACTCGGGGTTAGGCGTATGCCGGGTTTAGGCGTACTCCACGATCACCGGCGCGTGGTCCGTCCAGCGAAGGTCGTAGGCGGCAGGCTTATCCACTACCGAGCTGACGGCACGCTTGAGCATTGGTTCGGTTACCGCCTGGTAGTCGATGCGCCAGCCGGCATCGGTATCGAACGCCTTACCGCGGTAGGTCCACCAGGACCAGGGGCCGTCGGCCTCTGGGTGCAGACGGCGAGTGACATCAAACCACACCGGATCTGCATTGAGCTTCGGGGCCTCCCACACAGAACCATCGGAGAAGGCACCGGTTTCCAGCTCCTTGTCGCTGGCCTGAACCTGCGAATCCTGGGGAACCTCATCGGGCCAGCAGCCGAAGACCGAGTCCATCCAGGCACGCTCCTGCGGTAGGAAACCGCTCTTGCGGCGGTTGGTCTTCCAGTTCTTCAAATCCTGTTCGCGGTGGCAGATGTTCCAGTCGCCGCCGATGACTGCGTGGTGACCATCGCGCCCCTTGGCACCCAGTTCGGCCAGGTAGTCGGAGAAGGCATCGAGGAAGCGGTACTTCTCATCCTGCTTCTCGCTCAGGGCAGCACCAGAGGGCAGGTAGAGGCTGGCAATCTGGACATCCACATCCAGGCCGGTGTCCGCTGCCGGGGCAACACCACTGATAAACCGACCGGATTCTTCGAACTCCTCGGAGCCGATGCCCACCTGGACGTCGTTAAGCGGAAAGCGCGAGAGAATGCCCACGCCGGCGCGCCCCTTTGCACCCAGGTTTTCAGCGCCGACCCAATGCCATCCGGCATCGAAAGCGGGCGCGAGGGCCTTGCGTGCCTGGTCGTCGGTGGCGCGGACTTCCTGCAGCAAAACGACATCGGAACTGGTGTGCTTCAGCCACTCCAGCAATCCCAGATTGGTTTCGCTGCGCTCCTTGACGGCGGCGCGGATGCCGTTGACATTGATTGTCGCGATTGTAAGGCTCATGCCCTCATACGTTACCTATGCGTGCATTACGCCTTGTAGATCCCTAGCGCAGTTCGATGCGCTCGGCCTTCTTCGCCTGTGAGCGGCGGTAAAGAACAATGGTCGGCAGAGCGATGAAGATAGCCAACATCGCCAACGTCGCGCCGCCCAAAGCCGGTGCGCGGTAGCCATAACCGGACGCAATGACCCAACCGCCGAGCGCCGCTCCGAATGCGTTGGCCATGTTCAATGCGGCCTGATTGAGTGCTGCCGCCAGCGTCTGTGCACGACCGGCGACATCCATCAGACGAGTCTGCAGATTAGGCACCAATACCGATCCCAGCAGGCCGATAAGGAGGAAGTTGATCGTGCCCAGCACAGCATTCTGTGAGGTGAAGTAGAAGACGCTGAGCATTATTACCATCAGCACCAGCGCAACCATGATGCCCCACTCCCCGATGCGGTCGGAGAGCCAGCCACCGATGTAAGTACCGACAACCATGCCGATGCCGTAGGCCATCAGCACAATCCAGATGTGGTTTTCGCTCATGCCCGCTTCGCGAGTCATAGTCCAGGTGATGTAGGTGTAAACCGCGAACATGCCGCCGAAACCAACGGTGCCGATTGCGACGGTCAGCAGCACCTGCGGTGTCACCAGAGCCGAGAGCTCATCCATCGGACGTGTCTTCGGCATGCGGTTCATATGCGGCACGGCGAACCACAACGAAACAAATGCAATCAGCCCGATGACCGCGACAAACGCGAAGGCGCTGCGCCAACCGTAAATCTGTCCCAGCACCTGCGCGGCCGGCACACCAATCACAGTCGCCACCGACAGCCCCACTCCTGACAGGGCCACCATTTTGCCGCGCTGCCCCGGCTTAGCCAGGGAGGCCGCCACCAGAGCCGCCACCGAGAAGTACGCACCGTGCGGCAGACCGGCAATGAAGCGCGAGACCATGACCGCTTCGAAAGAGCCCAGTGTGCCTGCCCAAACCGTGGCACCATTGCCGATGGTAAATGCCGCCATCAGCAGCAGGAGCATGCGCCTGCGCGGAATCGAGCCGGTCAGCACGGTAATTAGCGGTGCGCCCACGACAACACCGAGTGCGTACATCGAAATCATGCGCCCTGCGGCATCCTCATCACGTCCGAAGGCATCAGCGATGTAAGGCAGCAGGCCCATGGCCACAAACTCGGTAACGCCGATGCCGAATGCACCGACCGACAGAGCCACAATCACCAAGATTCGGCGTAAATCAGAGATGTCGTCCTGCACCGGAACAGGACGGCGATGCGAGCTAAACGCTCCCGCACGACGCGCACGCGGTTTGTGGTCGTCGTTGTGGGTTGTTACTTCGCTTGACGACGTCATTGCGACCGTCTCCTTTTCTCTTCTTACGCCAGTTGGTGGACTCTCAGTTCCCCTCGACTTTCGACCCAAGACGGGTTCGCAAAACCGTGAGGGGAGCCGCAAGGGAAAAATGAGACTCTACTCCGCAACACAAAAATTTCGCTATTTAATCCGCCTGTTCCCCGGGTATTTGTGCGCGGAATAACATCTACGGCCATTAGTGGAAGTCGCTCACTCAAGTTCTTCTAAACCATTTTGCAATCGGCATTGTTTGCCGAGGACTACCATTCCCTCCGAGCGCCACGGACTTCCTACCATCGAGCGCTCCGGGTCTTCGATGCTGCCGTAATAGCTACCAGGTAAATTGTTTTAAAAGATATTTCGAACTGCAATACCGATAGGATCTTGATCCACTATGGGCGACCGCTATAACCTCTACGAGTCTCTGAAGCTGGATAGCGCAGCCAGCACCGAAGAACTCCATACAAATCTTTCTAATCAGCTCTCCGAACTGCGAGATGCTGGCGTCTCGGAGTACTCCGGCGAGTTCCAGGAAAAGCTCACTGCGCTGCAAGTGCTTGGCGATGAGGGACGTCGCCGCGAATACGACGCTTTGCTGGCCGATGAGAACGCCACCATCACCATTGCGACGCTGCGCGGGCTGGCAAATCGCCCGGCACCCACTGCGCAGGAATCCTCGTTCCAGACGCAAACCCAACAAGCACAGTGGTCCGCCCCAACTCAAACCAGTCCTGCGACAGTAACCACCACGGTGACCACGGATGTACCACCGCTGCCTGCAAACGCCACACTGCAGAACATGTGGCAGCGCATGCCACTCATCCCCCGAATCACTACCGGCTTGGTCGGTTTTTCAACTCTGATTGGCATCATCGCAGTTCTGTACGCAATCACGCTCGGCATCCAGGGCGCCAACGATCTCGGCAGCCTAGAGTCATCGTTGGGTGATTCTTGGGATGACATCGGCTACATTATGGGCGCTGCAGCCGCCCTCGTTCTTGTTCCAGTCCTCTTACTGATGGGAATGATGCTTGTCACCTTGACCGCATACTGGATTCACTCCATCCTCCGCGGTGAAGACTCGACGGCACCAATCTTTTTCTGCGTCACCGTGGCACCACTGGCGTTGGCTATGACCATCATCCCCCTCCTGTTCTTGAGCTCCTGGGTGGATGTAGTCCTCTTCCTCGCAGGTGCCATGCTGATCGCGGCTTGCGTTCTTATGTTCCTCAAGGACATGCGCGCATGGTTCCGCGGCCAGAAACTGGTCAGGACTACCCAGTCGGCCCCGGGGCAGGGCTATGCTCCGCAGTACCCACAGTCTCAGAACACTCAGGGCTGCCAGTTCGGCCAGAACAATCCTCCGAACAATACACAGAACTAAATAGGCTGCCCTGAACAACCGCGCCGGCGTGCACGACACCCCAGCGCGGTTTTTCGTATTTGAAGGGTTTGAGCGCGGGGGCCGTCGTAAAGCGAAAAATGGAATGAAAAGCGGCGAATAAGCGACAAATAATTGCGCATTTCGTGACTTACCTCACATAATTGCGTTATTCATATCACTATCACTGTTTTTGCGCTATGCCCCGACACAACCCAAGATTCAAAACTGGGTTATCGTGGAACAAAACAGATAGGAGACATGAATTATGGCGACAATTATTTGGACCCGTACTGACGAAGCCCCTCTGCTGGCGAGCTACTCGCTGAAGCCAATCGTGGAGGCATTTGCAAGCCAGGCTGGTGTCAATGTTGAAACCCGCGACATCTCCCTCGCAGGCCGCATTCTGGCTCAGTTCCCGGAGCGTCTTTCGGACGAGCAGAAGGTAGAGGATGCGCTGGCAGCCCTGGGCAAGCTGGTCAAGGAGCCGGACGCCAACATCATCAAGCTGCCGAATATCTCTGCATCCGTCCCGCAGATTAAGCGCGCTGTCGCAGAGCTGCAGGAAAAGGGCTATGACATTCCGAAGTACAAGTCGCAGCCGGAAGGCGAGGAAGAGACCGCCGACCGCGCCAAGTTCGACAAGGTCAAGGGCTCTGCCGTTAACCCGGTACTGCGTGAGGGCAACTCCGACCGCCGCGCTCCGGAGCCGGTGAAGAACTACGCCCGCAAGCACCCGCACCGCATGGGCGCTTGGTCCGCAGACTCCAAGACCAACGTCGCCACCATGGCCTCCAACGACTTCCGCCACAACGAGAAGTCCGTTGTCATGCCGGCCGACGACAAGCTGACCTACCAGCTCGAGGCTAACGACGGCCAGATCATCACCCTGAAGAAGGACATGCCGGTCCTCAAGGGCGAGATTATTGACGGCACGGGCATGAACGTCCACATCCTGGACAACTTCCTGCGCGCTCAGATCCGTCGCGCACAGCGCGAGAACATCCTGTTCTCCGTCCACTTGAAGGCCACCATGATGAAGGTCTCCGACCCGCTGATCTTCGGCGAGGTTGTCAAGGCCTTCCTGCCATCTGTTTTCCCGAAGTTCGAGTCCAAGCTGGCTGCCGCCAACCTAACTCCGGACAACGGCCTGGGCGCTATGCTCGATGGTCTACACAAGCTTGACGACGCTACTGCGGCGGCCGTCAAGTCCGCTATCGAGAAGGACCTGAAGGAAGGTCCGGCCCTTTACATGGTCAACTCCGATAAGGGCATCACCAACCTCCACGTTCCGTCTGACGTCATCGTTGACGCTTCCATGCCGGCCCTGATCCGCAACGGCGGCAAGGGCTGGGGCCCGGACGGTGAGGAGCGCGACACCCTCGCAGTCATCCCGGACTCTTCCTACGCAGGCGTCTACCAGGCTGTTATCGAGGACTGCCGCGCCAATGGCGCTTTCGACCCGGCCACCATGGGCTCTGTCCCGAACGTCGGCCTGATGGCTCAGAAGGCTGAGGAGTACGGCTCCCACGACAAGACTTTCCAGATTCCGGTTGACGGTGTCCTGCAGGTCATCAACTCCGCTGGCGAGGTTCTGATTGAGCACCACGTCGCCGAGGGTGACATCTGGCGCTCCTGCCAGACCAAGGACGCCCCAATCCGCGACTGGGTGAAGCTGGCCGTCAACCGCGCTCGTATCACTGGCGACCCTGCAGTGTTCTGGCTGGACCCGCAGCGTGCGCACGACAACAACCTGATCAGCAAGGTCAACGAGTACCTGGCAGACCACGACACCGAGGGTCTGGATATCCGCATCATGGATCCGGTGTCCGCTACCAAGTTCTCCCTCGAGCGCATCCGCCGCGGCGAGAACACCATTTCCGTAACCGGTAACGTTCTGCGTGACTACCTCACCGACCTGTTCCCGATCATGGAGCTGGGCACCTCCGCCAAGATGCTGTCGGTCGTGCCGCTGATGGCCGGGGGCGGCCTGTTCGAGACCGGCGCAGGCGGTTCCGCACCGAAGCACGTCCAGCAGGTTCAGGAAGAAAACCACCTGCGCTGGGACTCCCTGGGTGAGTTCCTGGCACTGGCCGAGTCCCTGCGCTACGCCGCTGAGCATGACGACGACCCACGTCCACGCGTCCTGGCTGAGGCCCTGGACAAGGCAACCGCTACCCTGCTCGACGAGGGCAAGTCGCCGTCCCGCAAGGCTGGCGAAATCGACAACCGCGGCTCCCACTTCTACCTGGCTCTCTACTGGGCACAGGAGCTGGCCAAGCAGGACGAGAACTCCGAGCTGAAGGAAGTTTTCGCACCGGTCGCTAAGGCTCTCACGGAGAAGGAAGAGTCCATCGCCAAGACCCTGATTGATGCTCAGGGTTCCCCAGCTGATCTGGGTGGCTACTTCCTGCCGGACGATGAGAAGACCTCCGCAGTTATGCGTCCGTCCGCTGAGTTCAACGAGATCATCGACGGTCTGAAGAAGTAGGACTAGCTGCTTGCTCCTGGCTGGCCTGGTTGGCCTGGTTGGCCCAGGCTGGCCTAGGCCGACCTAGGCTGACCGCCGGTTTCGGGCGATAGCCCCTCGCTCATGTTGCATTTGATGCACATGGCGCGAGGGGCTTTTTCTATGCCCTGACTTCCTTAACGGTCTTGACAGTATCCAGTGCTTTTCGGCGCTTTACGGTACCCTTCGCCCATACTCAGTCCCCTGTTTGGCTCGCCCCGACACTCGGCACCGCAGTGCCTCACCCCATGAGTTACTGACTACCTTTATGACACTTTTGTCCAAAAAATTGCCTTCAAACTGTCATAAAGGTAGTCACTAACTCCTTCGGCAAACCGCCACCCGTCGAACACCACTCGCCACGCACCACCCACGCCCCCCCCATACACAGCAGCCTCCACACACACCTAGCCACAGCTCCCTACACACCCCACCCCCCACAACTGGCCACGCCCCAGAGCCAATCAAACCAATCCGTACTAAGCGGGCTATCACACTCTCGACACAGATGCACACACCCTCTTACCTTGGGTTTTTCCAAAACTTTGCAATAGACAGCTTGGTTCACTATTGTTTGTAAGCAACGTTTTGAACAACCTCAAAAACCGCAAGGAAGTATCTGAAATGACCACCAAGTACGACAACAGCAACGCCGCCAACTGGGGCCTGTCCACTCGCGCTATTCACGCCGGCTTCGCTCCGGACGCACAGACCTCCGCGCGTAACCTGCCGATTTACAACACCTCCTCCTACGTCTTCGATTCCGCTGAGCACGCTGCCAACCGCTTCAACCTCTCGGATGCAGGCCCGATTTACTCCCGCCTGACCAACCCGACTGTGGATGCCGTCGAGCAGCGCATCGCCAGCCTTGAGGGTGGCGTCGCAGCCGTACTGTTCGCCTCCGGCCAGGCAGCTGAGACCGCTGCTGTTCTCACTCTGGCTCGTGCGGGCGACCACTTCGTCGTTTCGCCGCGCCTCTACGGTGGTACTGAGACCCTGTTCAAGGTCACCCTGCCGCGCCTTGGCATCGACTGCACTTTCGTCGAGAACCCGGATGACCCGGAGTCCTGGCAGGCAGCAGTTCAGGACAACACCGTCGGTTTCTACGGTGAATCCATCGCCAACCCGCAGATCGACATCCTGGACATCCCGGTTATCGCAGAGGTTGCACACCGCAACAACGTTCCGCTGATTGTCGACAACACGGTTCCGACCCCTGCCCTGCTGCGCCCGCTCGAGCACGGTGCTGACATCGTGGTTTCTTCCACCACCAAGTTCCTGACCGGTAACGGTTCCTCCCTCGGCGGTGTCATCGTCGATGGTGGCAAGTTCGACTGGACTCAGACCCGCAACGGCCGCTCTATCTTCCCGAACTTCACCGAGGCCGACGAGGCTTACCACGGCCTGAAGTTCGCCGACCTGGGCGCCCCAGCCTTCGCACTGCGCGCCCGCGCTGGCATTCTCCGCGACACTGGTGCTACTCCGGCTCCGTTCAACGCGTGGGTTCTGGCTCAGGGCCTCGACACCTTGTCTCTGCGCATCGAGCGCCACAATGAAAACGCCAAGGCTGTCGCTGAGTTCCTCGAGAACCACCCGCTGGTCGCCAAGGTCAACTACGCTGGCCTGCCGAGCTCCCCGTGGCACGAAACCCTGACCAAGCTGGGTCTCTCCGGCGCCAGCGGCGTGCTCTCCTTCGACTTGAAGGATGCCGACACCGCCAAGGCTTGGAAGTTCATTGACGCTCTGAAGCTGCACTCCAACGTCGCCAACATCGGTGATGTCCGCTCATTGGTTGTCCACCCGGCCACCACCACTCACTCCCAGTCCGATGAGGAGGGTCTGACTCGCGCCGGCATTTCCCAGGCCACCGTGCGTCTCTCCGTCGGTATCGAGAACATCGATGACATCATCGCTGACCTCGAGGGCGGCTTCGCAGCACTCGCGTAGACCGTTTGTACACAGACATATGACGGACTAAGTAGTCTATAAGGCATGAGCTTTTCCCCATCTACCCCGGCCGCCCTCCCACCCGAGGGCGAGCCGGGGCGTGTCTTTATCGGCGATGTCACCACCGAGGCCGGCGCGGTCATCCCCGACGTCACCGTCGAGTTCGAACGCTGGGGCCGGCTTAACGACGACTGCTCGAATGTCATCCTCCTCGAGCACGCTCTAACCGGCGACGCCCACGCTTCCGGTCCCTCGGATGAGTACCACCCGACTGCGGGTTGGTGGAACGGGATGATTGGCTCTGCCCGCGCACTGGATACCGACGAGTACTGCATCATCTGCACCAACGTCATCGGCGGCTGTCGCGGTACAACTGGCCCCTCCAGTCCACATCCGGACGACGGCAAGCCCTGGGGCTCTCGCTTCCCCGCCATCTCCGTGCGCGACACGGTGACAGTGGAGCACCTTGCGCTGCAAGAACTGGGAATTTCCCGCCTCCAAGCTGTCATTGGTGGCTCCTTGGGTGGGGCCCGCGCGCTTGAGTGGTCACTGATGCACCCGGATTTCGTCGGCAAGGCATTGGTGATGTGTGTCGGCGCACGTGCGTCTGCTTGGCAGATTGGTATTCAGTCTGCGCAGATTCAATTCATTGAGTCCGATCCCGATTGGCATGGCGGCGACTACTACGACCGCGGTGTGACCCCGACCCGAGGTCTGGGGTTTGCACGCAGGGTCGCGCATTTGACGTACCGTGGCGAGCTGGAGATGGATGACCGCTTTGGTGCGGCAGCGCAGCCCGGTGAGAATCCGCTGGGCGCGATGCGCACGGAAGACCGATTCCAGGTAGAAAGCTACTTGGATCATCAGGCGAAGAAGCTGGCTCAGCGTTTCGATGCCGGGTCGTATGTCGTGCTCACCGATACCTTGAATCGGCACAATATTGGCCGTGATCGCGGTGGCCTCAACGAGGCGCTGCACTCGTCAACCGTTCCGACCATGATTGCCGGTGTGGACACGGATATTCTCTACCCCTTCCACCAGCAGGAGCACCTCGCCCGCAATCTGGGCAACTGCATGGGGCTAGAAAAGATTGAATCCGCCGTGGGGCACGACGGATTCTTGACGGAGTTCGAACGAGTGGATTCGATTGTGCGTAATTTCCTCGCTCGCGATGTCAGTTAATGTCAGCTAGCTTCCCAGCGCATCCACGCTGACTGCAAGGAATACGATTCCCATCCCGATTATGGAGCAAAACCATAGGTCAAAGGCCCGGGATCGCACAGAGAACACACCTAGAATGCTGTCCGGCAGGTACTGCCTAGCCACACCGAGCAGCATCATTGTGCTTCCCAGCATGAATGTGGCGCGTCGCCACCGCTCCAGCCCCAGAAACACAACGAAGGCGGACATGCCGAAAAAGAGCGCACCGTAAATCGTATACTGCACCCACATTGGCCACGATGCCCCCGGCGGCGGGGTCTTCGGGCTGTGCGGGTTCAGCATTGGATCCGGCAGATCTTCCCGCCGGGCACGCTGCGCAATTTCCCTTTTCGACACGAGTTGTTCCTCCTGGCTGACTAGGCCAGGCCAGCGAGCTTTTCAGCGCGCTCGACGACATTGCGTACGAGGAAAGCGCGAGTCAGTGGGCCGACACCACCTGGGTTCGGGGATACGTAACCGGCAATGTCCCAGACGTCATCAGCAACGTCACCGGCCAGCTTGCCGTCGACACGCGAAACTCCCACGTCGAGTACAGCAGCTCCAGGCTTGACCATGTCTGCAGTAAGCATATGAGCGACACCAGCAGCGGCGATAATGACATCAGCCTGACGGGTTTCAGCGGCCAAGTCCTTGGTGCCGGTGTGACATAGCGTCACGGTGGAGTTCTCGCTGCGGCGAGTGAGCATCAAGCCGATTGGGCGACCAACGGTGACACCGCGGCCGATAACAACAACCTTGGCACCGTTGAGCTCGACGCCGAAGCGTCGCAGCAGGTGGATACAGCCGTTTGGGGTACACGGCAGTGGTGCTGGCTCGTTGAGGACCAGCTTGCCCAGGTTTACCGGGTGGAGGCCATCGGCGTCTTTCTCCGGATCGATGAGCCCCAGAATACGGTTTTCATCCAGGTGCTTCGGCAGTGGCAACTGAACAATGTAGCCTGTGCACTCCGGGCTTTCATTCAGCTCGGTGATTACTGCCTCGAGCTCTTCCTGCGTGGTGTCAGCCGGAAGGTCACGGCGGATAGAGGCGATACCAATCTGCTCACAGTCGCGATGCTTCATCTTGACGTAAGAGTGGCTGCCTGGATCATCACCAACCAACACGGTGGCCAGCCCCGGAGTGTAGCCGGCTTCCTTCAAACGCTCAACGCGCTTTTCCAGGTCTTCAAAGATTTCGTCTCGGTAGAGTTTGCCATCAAGCTTTGTCGCTGCCATGGCATTTATCTTAGGCACAGGAGCGAATAATGCCCAGAAATGCCCCGTAACAGCCCTCGCCTAGACCCTATTTACCGCCCATAAAGCCCTGCTGACGCCAGACTTCATAAGCAGCCACTGCTGCGGCGTTGGAAAGATTCATGCTGCGACGGGCTGGCAGCATCGGAATTCGGATTAATTGTGTAATTCGCGGATCATCGAGCACTGACTGTTCCAACCCGGTTGGCTCCGGGCCAAAGAGCAGAACATCGGTGTTCGTGTACTCAATATCTGTGTGCCACGTGTCAGCGTGTGCGGTAAAGGCAAAAATGCGGCACCCTTGGCTGGCAAAGGTCTCCAATGCTTGATCGATGGAGTCATGAATACGCACATCGGCCAGGTCATGGTAATCCAGCCCGGCGCGACGCAGATTTTTGTCATCGAAGTTGAACCCCAGTGGCTTGGCCAGATGCAGCATAGCTCCAGAGCCCGCACACATGCGGATAGCGTTTCCGGTGTTCGGCGGGATGACAGGCCGGTCAAAAAGCACGTGGCAGGTGTGGCTCGTAATCCAGTCTGTGGAGTTCGTTGGCTCGGCGTTCGTTGGCTCGGTCGTGGCGCTATTCATTTCTTCCGTCAGTTCTTTTCCGCTGCTTCTTTTACTGCTCGTTGTTGGTTTCTGCTGCCGCTGTCGTGGCAGGCGCCGCATCGCACACACCGTGCTCGGTGAAAAACGCGATGATGGTCTCACCGATTAGCGCTCGGCTCCTCGGCTTCGAGAACTTATGGCCCTCTCCCTCGACCACCAGAAAATCGGTGGGCACGCCGTATGCGTCCATGGCGTTGCGCATCTGACCAGACTCTCGCGGAGGCACGTTGGTATCCCACTCGCCGTGAATGAATAGGGTTGGAGCCTTCATTTCCTCCGCACGGTGCAGCGGTGAGATATCGCGCAGGAGCTCAGCATCCTGGTACGGGTAGCCGTATCGGGGGAACGCGGCCTGCGCCAACCAAGGCTCGGTGGATTGGTAGTAGGTTTCAAAACTTGTCATTCCGCAGGCATCGACGATGACCGCAAACTGATCCGGGTACCATGCCGAGGCCAACAGCGACATGAAGCCACCGTAGGATCGCCCGCCCAGCGCAATGCGTTCTGGATCCGCCAGCCCGGCATCAACGAGGAAGGCACGCGCCGCTGCGATATCCGCAATAGCGGCAAAGCGTCCATAGCGGTCGCCCGCGTGCTCAAATGACCTCCCGGACCCCGAGGAACCGCGCACATTAGGAGTGAACACCACGAAGCCCGCCTCCACAATGCTGGCTAGAACATCGTGGTGGATGGGTTTCGCCTGCAGTTCTGGTCCGCCGTGGATGTGGATGAAAGCCGGCGGTAGTGCGCTTCCGGAAACGTCATTAGAACTATTGCGCACCGACTCCGGAAGGTAGAGCCAACCAGACAGTTCCAACCCATCGCGGGAGACAAAGTAGACCAGCTCTGGAGCCGGCATGGTCTCCAGATTCTTCTCTTCCAGAGCCAAAATCCGTTCGGTGCGTTCCATATCCAATGGCTCAATGACACCACCGATATTGCGCAGAATCTCCACCGTTGGCGCAAGGCCTGGCCCTTCTACTGTCAGGGAGATCAGCTCACCGTCACCGGAGATTGACAGCTCGCGCGCAACCATGCCCGGCAATTCCACATTGCGGCGCACCATCACCCGCATGTCGTCAGTCTGCGGGTGAAGGCCAAGGGTAAGCACCTCAAGCGTGCTGACCCCACCGCTGTTCCACAGCACAGCCGCAGTGGAGGAATCCTCACTGATGACAAATTCTTCGACGTCTTGATCCGGATTGCCAATGAACTCCTCGACATCAACTTCGATGCCGATCTTCATATCCAAAATCTCCGCTGCGGTCGATTCCGCTGTGCGCGGCTCAGTAGTGCTGATACCGCTATCGGGAGTAATACCCAGGCGCAGGATGCGACGCTGTTCCGCGCCATGATCTGAGAGCACGAACGCGGTCAGCTTCTCCTGCCCCGGATGCGCCAATAAGACACCGGCATCTGTGGTGGAGCCGGGATCGGACGGCAACAGCGGCTGCCACTGCTGCCCCGGCCCGACCAGCAGTAGCTCACGGTGGCCTCGCGGCCCCACCCGCACGAGGCCAAACCCGCCTTCAGCCGCTACCAGCTGGCTGTCAGTGCGTTTATCAATGACCTCATACTTTGAGTTCGTCGGGTTGACCAAACGCGCATAGTTAATGCCCTGGGCATCGACCGCGTTCATCGCTAGGAGATCGTTATCCCATTCCACCAGTGTGGCGCGCATATCCGCATCCATACGCAGGGGGCGGGCACCGTCGACCTCCGGATCGGTGGATACCAGCCAGGTCTGCAGTCGCTCCGTACCGTACGGAGAGACCTCGCAGGCGATCCACTTTCCATCCGGGGAGTGCAGCACCCTGGTAACCGGGCCTTCCACCGGCAGTTTCACGGGGCGCTCCGCCCCTAGCCCCTCCGGAGTAATCTCCTGCTGTACCGCACGCGGGTAGCCGCTATCGCGGACAATAAAGGCGATTGCACTCCCATCCGGTGCTAACGAGGATTCATAGGTCTGGCGCATGACAATCCATTCTAGTAGTCAGCGAAAATCTCTACTTCGACCTGCCACCACTGGCTGCCCCAGAGCCTCGGACATATCCACCAGACGATCGGCCACGATTGTCACCGCACCAGAGGCTGTCTGCGCGATACCGCGCACCACCATCGCCCGCGAATTCACCGCTACCGGCCGAAATCGATTCCACAGCCCCGGCGTACACAGCACATTCACCAGCCCAGTTTCGTCCTCCATTCCCAAAAATGTCACTCCGCCAGCGGTCCCCGGACGTTGCCTATGCGTCACGACTCCCGCCACTTCTACTCGTGTTCCATCGGGCACTGTTTTCAGTTCCGCCGCAGGCACCACTCCACGTTCCTGCAGGTCTGCCCGCAACGCGGCCACCGGGTACTGCCCCGGGGTCACTCCCGTTGCCGTCAAATCGGCAGCTGCCAGCTCAAACTCCGTCATGCCGGGCAACGCAGGTGCGTCGGCAAGCGTGAGCCCCGGCAGCATGCCCTCACTTTCCGTCGCCGCCACGCCCGCCGCCCACAGTGCTTGACGACGGTCAATCCCCAGCGACCCAAGTGCTCCTGCGCGCGCCAGTGCTTCCATGTGCCCAACACCCAGCCGAGCTCTGCGGGCGACATCTGCTGCGTTGACAAATGGCCGCGCTGCGACGATACGTTCCGCCACGTCATTGCCCACACCGGCAATGGCGCCGAGCCCCAACCGAATACGCCCATCGATGACGCTGGCTTCCACGCCTGAAACCGAGATATCCGGACCATCGCAGCCGATACCGTGCCGGCGAGCATCGGCAATCAACGACTGCGGAGAGTAAAACCCCATGGGCTGGGCACGGAGCAATGCGACACAGAACTCCGCCGGATAGTGGTACTTAAACCAAGCCGAGAAATACACCAAGGAGGCAAACGACTGCGCGTGTGATTCCGGGAAACCGTAGGCGGCAAAGGCCACTATCTTGTTCCACAGTTGTTCCCCAATATCCGCATCAATGCCACTGGTGCGCTCCAGCCCAGCCAGAAAACGGGCATGAAGCGCTTCCATTTTGGCCACTGAGCGCTTCGACCCCATAGCGCGACGCAGCGAGTCCGCTTCCGCCCCACTGAAACCCGCCGCATCGACGGCCATTTGCATCAGCTGCTCTTGAAATAGCGGGATGCCCAGTGTCTTCCCGAGGGACTTCTCCAGCACTGGATGCTCATAGGTCACTGGTTCGAGTCCATTTCGGCGGCGAATGTAGGGGTGCACGCTACCGCCTTGAATGGGGCCTGGGCGAATGAGTGCCACCTCCACCACCAGATCAAAGAACTCCCTCGGCTTCAGTCGGGGCAAGGTGGCCAGCTGCGCGCGCGATTCCACCTGAAACACGCCCACCGCGTCCGCGCGTGCCAACATCTCGTAAACCTCCGGTTCAGCGACATCTATTTCCCACAGGTTCACTCGGCGCCCATGCTGTTCATAGACCAAGTCAATGCAATGGTGGATGGCCTCCAGCATTCCGAGGCCAAGCAGGTCGAATTTCACCAGTCCCGCTGCCGCACAGTCATCCTTATCCCACTGCACTACCGAACGACCTTCCATGCGTGCCCATTCCACTGGCACGACATCCGCAATCGGCCGATCACAAATCACCATTCCGCCAGAGTGAATGCCTAAATGACGAGGCTGCCCACGAAGCTGCTCCGCCAGTTGCTGCACCGGCTCCGGCGGGCACGCTTCCCGGTCTCTGACCCACGCATCGATAACGCCCGGCGAGTACCCCAACACCCGCGCCGCATCGCGCAATGCACCGCGCCGCCGGTAGGTAATGACATTGGCCACCTGCGCGGCATTGTCACGACCATACTTTTCATAGACGTATTGGATGACCTCTTCCCTACGACCAGACTCGATGTCTACATCGATATCCGGCGGCCCATCCCGTTCTGGCGACAAAAACCTCTCGAACAACAGCCCGGCACTAATGGGGTCAACATTGGTGATCCCCAGCGCAAAACACACCACCGAGTTAGCCGCCGAACCGCGCCCCTGTGCCAGAATTCCCGCCCGGCGACAGAACTCACAGATGTCGTGCACGATGAGGAAGTAGCCTGGAAAACCCAGCTCTCGAATCACAGTCAGCTCATTCTCTAACTGCGCCCACGCCCGCGCTTGCACGGAGCCGTCCCGAGCTCCATCGGCCGGACCATACCGCCGCCGCGCCCCCGCACGAGCAATTTCCCGCAACCATGAGTCCTCATCGTGACCAGCAGGAACCTCCCAGCGAGGCAACTCAGGCGCAATGAGATCAAGCGTAAAAGCAGACTCACCTGCAATGTCCTGTGTTGCCTGCAGTACCTGCGCCCCCAGATACCGTGTTGCCGCCGATAGCTCCTCCCACGAACGCAACCAAGCTCCGCCTGCGGGCTCCAGCCGTGACTCGAACCCGTCTAGGTCCTCCCGCACAGCAAGGGACTGCTTCGCCCCGGCCAACCGGCTTGCCGCAGGCGAGGCCGCCGTCGCAGCAGAGGAAACCACCTCCCGCAGGCCATACTTCACAGCTGCGGCCGAAATCGCCTCCGCATCATCGGCCGCCTGTGCTGTGGGGCTCAGGCGGTGCTCGAGCGCCACGTTCTCCGCACCGAAGGCCGCAATGAGCTCTTCCAAGTCGCCGACCCAGCTGACGTCGGCAAGCACCTGCCAGAAACCGCCTGCAACCTCCCCCAATTCTGGCAGCGAGGGATAGCGGACGACGGATTTCTCCCCTGCCGACATATGCGCATCACACAGCGTGTGACTCAGGCGCCGATAGCCCTCAGGACCCCGCCCCAGCACCGTGAGGGGCCGCTGCGGAAGCCCCAGCTCCGCGCCGATGATTGTGGCGATACCAGCCTCCGCTGCAGCCTCGGCAAAACGAGCGATTCCATAGAAACCATCGCGATCTGCGAGCCCCAACACGTTTAACCCCAAACGCGCAGCCTCGGACACCAATTCTTCCGGGTCCGATGCGCCATGCAGGAATGAATAGCTCGAACGACAGTGCAATTCCGCCTTAATGTGCGCAGGCGTAAATGACACACTACCGCTGCCACTAGCACCGCTTTCCGGAGCTTCAAAAGCCCCAACGATGGAATCTGACAGCTGCCCCCGCCAGCCATTGAAGCTGCCATTAGGCTGTAGTTTTCCTGAAAATTTACCCGATAGAATACGCTCAATCCGCGACCAGCTCAGTGGCCGACCGGACTGCTCCGATTGTCCGCCCGAGATGTTTTCCATGCCACGAACATTAACCCATCCTCCGGACTGTATTCAAACGTATTTTCGATTAATATGCATATTAAGCACCACCCCCGGGACGCATCCGTAAGTCACACCTCAGCCACGCTCGACTGTTTAGGCTGAAGTTGAATTTTCAGCACTACCTGGGCAAGTGCTAGCCTTAACCCCAGAATTAAAGACAGCTTGGTCTAGTTCTGCCTTAAAACTTCAGCTAACAAATCCCATTAAATAAGGAGACCCCTCGATGAACCTCAAGCGTTTTTCCGCCGGTGTACTTACTGTCGCGTTCGCCGCAACCGGCCTTACCGCCTGTGGCAGCTCGGATGATGCCATTCGCATCGGCACCACGGATGCCGGCAAGAAGGCCTGGACCGTTTTCGAGCAGAAGGCTTCCGAACAGGGCATCGATCTGGATGTTCAGCCCTTCTCCGACTACCAGACCCCGAACCGCGCACTCGATGAGGGCCAGCTCGACGTCAATCTCTTCCAGCACATCAAGTTCTTGGCTGAGTACAACGTCGGCGCTAAGTCGGACCTGACTCCGATTGGCTCGAGCGAAATTGTCCCGCTGGCTCTGTTCTGGAAGGACCACAAGTCGGTTGATGAGCTGAAGAAGGGCACCGAGGTCGTCATCCCGAACGACCCGTCCAACCAGGGCCGCGCTATTAACGTGCTGGTTCAGGCTGGCCTGCTGAAGCTGAAGCAGGATGACCTGCTGACCCCGTCCCCTGCTGACATCGATAAGGAAGCTTCCAAGATCACGGTTCTGCCGGTGGATGCCGCTCAGACTCCGGCCGCCTACGGCGAGGGTAAGCCCGCCATTATCAATAACTCCTTCCTGGACCGCGCCGGCATCGACCCGAACACCGCTATCTTCCAGGATGACCCGAACTCCACGGAGGCAGAGCCGTACATCAACGTCTTTGTCACCAAAGCTGAAAATGCTGACAACCCGAAGTACGCGGAGCTCTCCAAGATCTGGCACTCCAAGGAGGTCCAGGACGCAGTCGCAGAGGACTCCAAGGGCACCTCGGTTCCGGTTGACCGTTCGGCTGAGGAGCTGCAGGACATTCTGAATCGCGTCGAAGAGCAGCAGCGCGAGCAGAACTAACGCCACTGCCACCTAAGCACCGCCCAACACCAGGGAACACAGACCAAGGGGCACTGATTCACTCGTGACCAACAAGGGAACGAAGCTCGAATTCCGCGAGCTGAACAAGCAATTCGGCGACGTCACCGCGCTCGCCGACATCAACCTAACCGTTGAACCCGGCGAAATCCTCGGCGTCATCGGTTATTCCGGCGCTGGTAAATCAACGCTCATCCGTATGATTAACGGCCTGGAAAAGCCAACCTCCGGGCAGGTTTTGCTGGATGACACCGACATCGTCGGCATCTCCGAGCGCCAGCTACGGGGTCTGCGCCGCAATATCGGCATGATTTTCCAGCACTTCAACCTCTTCCATTCGCGCAACGCGATTCGCAACGTTGAATATCCGCTGGAACTGGCCGGTATGCCGAAGGCTAAGCGCCGCGCTCGCGCCCAGGAGCTGCTGGAGTTCGTCGGTCTCGGCGACAAGGCGGAGTCCTTCCCCGAGCAGCTCTCGGGTGGGCAGAAGCAGCGTGTCGGCATCGCCCGTGCGCTCGCCACCGAACCGACGCTCTTGCTTGCCGACGAAGCCACCTCGGCACTCGACCCGGAAACTACTTCCGGCGTCCTGGATCTGCTGCGTCGCATCAATCGCGAAATGGGTGTCACTATCGTGCTGATTACTCATGACATGTCGGTTGTACGCGGTATTGCTGACCGCATGGCCATCATGGAAAATGGTCACATCGTCGAAACCGGTACGGTCCACGAGGTCTTTGCCAACCCCAAGACTGAGGTTGGCCGCCGCTTCGCCACCACCGCACTGCGCGATGTTCCAATTGGTCGTGAACGCGATTCGGTGAATCAGTCTGCCGAGAGCGCAGCAGCTCGCCTGGTCACCATCACTATCAATGACGGTGTTGACCTCGGTGCCCTGGCACAGGCCACTAGTGCCCACGGTGTCGCCGCCTCGGTGGCACACGGCGCGGTCGCCAATGTGCAGGCGAAGTCCTACGGCCGCCTTACTTTGCGGTTGACTCCGCTGACAGGTAATTCCGCCTCGGATTCCTCTGATTTCGATGCCGCCATTGCTGCTATTTCCGAACTGACACAGGTAGAGGAGCTTGCATCATGATCGGTCTCTTAAACTCTCTGCCATCGGTGAGTGGCAAGGACACCAACTGGGATAGCCTCGGCCCGATGCTGGGCGAGGCATTCGGCCAGACGCTCTACATGGTCTGTGTCGCCATGCTGATTGGCGGTGTCGCAGGTCTAGCAATCGGCGTGCTGCTCTACACCACCCGCGATGGTGGCGTACTGCGCAACAAGTTTGTCTACCAGGTCCTCAATGTCCTGATTAACTTTGTTCGACCAATCCCGTTCATCATCCTGGTTACGGCCATCGGCCCACTGACAAAGAACGTGGTCGGCACCACGATCGGCACCGAAGCCGCAGTGTTCGTCATGTCGATTGCCGCCACCTTCGCCATCGCGCGCCTGGTGGAGCAGAACTTGATGTCCATCGACCCCGGCGTGATTGAGGCCGCCCGTGCGATGGGCACAAGTCCGTGGCGCATCATCCGGACGGTCGTCGTGCCGGAGGCACTGGGCCCGCTGGTACTGGGCTACACCTTCGCATTCATCGCCGTGGTCGACATGTCAGCTATGGCCGGCTACATCGGCGGTGGCGGACTGGGCAACTTCGCAATCACCTACGGTTACCAGGCATTCGACTGGAACGTCACCCTGGTGACAACCCTGGTCATCATCTTCATCGTCCAGTTGGCGCAGATCTTCGGCAACTGGCTCTCCAAGAAGATTATGCGCAGGTAGCCGCGCACATTAGCTAGCCACTAGCTAGCGGCGGGTTACCTCGACCGCAGCCCAGCCCTTCTTTGGCCCTGGAGCATCACCGCAGGAAGACACAACGCCTTCCGTGGTGATTTTCTCCAGGGCCACTTCATATTCCACGACCTTGTCGCGGTCGCTGGGGCCGTCGTAAAGCGCGACGACTGCAGTCGTGCCGTCGACGTCAACGCGTGCGAC
The DNA here is from genome assembly GCF_001807105.1 of Corynebacterium sp. HMSC14H10. Classification (NCBI taxonomy): domain Bacteria; kingdom Bacillati; phylum Actinomycetota; class Actinomycetes; order Mycobacteriales; family Corynebacteriaceae; genus Corynebacterium; species Corynebacterium sp. HMSC14H10. Next base: position 35,226 of record NZ_KV787440.1, read on the forward strand.
ATCATCTACGCCCCACGTATCGGCTTGACGACGCACAGCCAACTCGGCCGCCTGCCCCTGCGGGGTGTAGACACCACGGCCGCGGCAGCCCTCTGCATGCACGATGCCCTGCTGAGCGTCTTCGATGACCCCCTTGGCATCCACCGCACTCAGACGTCCAAAGCTGTAATTCCATGGCAACAGCACGCTGGCCGGCGCAAAGCGGTGCCCCTTAGAGTGCGAGGTTTCCCACACAACCTCTGGGTAGAGATTGTGCATCGCAGCAGCGAGCGGGCGACCTTTAATCGCACAGCAACGATCGCGCTTACCGTGCGTACAGATGAGAAACAGTGGATGGTCCAGACGAGTGGCCCCCTCGGTGGGCTGGCCAGGGCGGATATCCAGAGTCATCAGGTCTTCAACATCGGCAACCATGCGATGTTCGAGAAAAACCTCAGAGCCATCCACTGATTCACAATGCGCGATATAGACGTTAACGCCATCACACGGCTGCTGGCCGATTCGGCCTGGCTTTCGAATCAGCTGCAACGCGCCGCCGCGTTCAGACAGCCAGGCCTCTACCTGACCGGTGATCTCTGCTCCCCATACCCCGCCGTCAAAAATATCGTGCGACCAACCGAGTTGGTGCTCCAACGCAATAAAGAGCTTTCCGGTCTTCGCAGTACCGGGAAGCGGCTCAGTCATCTGAGCGGAACAGGTGGTATCAAATTTGGCCTGGCTCATACGCCTAAGCGTAATTGAGTGCCCCCCTGCGATTGGGTCTTAGGTCGCAGCGTTCACCCCTGTTTTATTACTATTGTGCAACACTTTGACAACAAATACTTCTGACCTCGACTTTTGTAGTTCAGCTTGTTGAAATTCCGTAACTGCGCACATACCGTCAGACGTATGAATACGAAATCGCTGGATGTTTCGCGCACCCGTACCCGTATCGCGGCATCCCTGTGCCTCGCATTGGGCCTGGCTCTCGGCGCTTGCTCCTCTGACTCATCCCCAGACTCGGCTGCTGCAGTGTCTATGAAGACTGACTCAACCGCTGGCACCTCCGATTTGTCAAGCAGCTCTAGCAGCTCCACTAGCTCATCTGCGGCGGCGCAAACCACCATGGATGACGATGCTGCTCCGGAGGGCGATTTCAATAGTTCCTCCTCAGAAGCTGCCCCTTCCGATGGCGCTTACTTGGGTATTGAAGATGTCCGTGTCGGTTCCCACGACGGTTACGACCGCATTGTCTTTGAACTCACGGGCGAGGGCACTCCGGGATATTTCGTCCGTTACGAGGATGTGCCGACCCAACAGGGCTCCGGCAAACCGATTTCGGTCGACGGCACAGCCAAGCTGGTAATCGACTTGCGGAGCATGGGTTACCCCTTTGATTTCCAGATGGAGGACTTCCCCTCTGACCCGGTCAAGCCGACATCGACGTCCGTTATTAAGGAAGTCGTTGGCGCCGGAACCTTCGAGGGACAGACTCAGTATGTCGTCGGGCTCAAGGGCGATAAGACCCCGTTCAAGGTTTTCTCGTTGAACAACCCGAACCGCCTGGTTATTGACTTCCAATCGAAGTAATCGGGTTGCCCCTCCCCGGTGCCGGCCCCTCGCTACGCCTCTACGCGTAAGCCCCCTCGATTCTCCATGCGCCGGCATGCCCTATGAGCAACCAGGCGACGATGGTACCGTCATGCGCTACCGCACGGATTTGCAGTCTTGCCGCTCGGCGAGCCTCATCGGGTACCCACCAGCGCTCGTCAATCGGCCAGGGCCCAGCCCACGATGACACGCGGTACGTTGTCACTCCATGCCGCACCAGAGATGGTTCCGCCGTCATGGTCGCTCGCCCAGTTACGCCCACGGTCTGCCCATTGTCATCGAGCACTTCCACCTCAGCATTAGCAGTCGCGGGAATAGTTGCCGGATTGGGAGCAAGAACGGCTCCCGGCCACGGCTGATTATTTTCCGCGGTTTTTGTGTTTTTGGGTTTTTCTCCGAAAGCGACAAATCCCACTCTTTCCCCTGGGCCACGCCCGCCCTGCATGATTGGTTGCTGTACTGCCTCTGACCCCAGTAACCCCTGCACACGCTCGGCAGCCCGGCGCGCTTTGGCTCGCGCATCATCACTACCGTGCCACAGATCCTGCTTTACGGTCCCGGCGGCGGCCACATCCAGTGGCTCTAACTGCAGCTCTACAATTCCGCGGCTGTCATCTCCATCATTTTCCTCAGCGCCGTCAACAGTTCCAGCAACAGTGCCGCTGTCCCCTCGTGGCTGCTGCCGATTCCTGTTATTCAGCCAGCCATCGAGCTGCCACCGAACCCTGTCAGCCGTAGTCTGTTCTGCCAGTGGCTCAGTGCAGCGCCATACTCTGCGCACCTCTGAGCCGTCACTAAATTGCGCCACCACCGCTAAGCGGTAACACGAATACCCATGGTTAAAGAGTTTTTCATGCAGTTGCCCAGCTAGAAAGCGCGCGACGAATGAGGCCTCATCCACTCTTCGGAGTGGACTCTCCCAAGACTGGTAGCTCACCGCCAGTCCTGGCGGCAAAGATCGCGGTGCCACCAACCGCACTTCCCCACGGCAGGCCAAATCGTGCCATCTAGCCCCCTGCGCCCCAAACCTGTTGGCTATATCCCGCTTAGGCAACGCAGCGACATCCCCCAATGTGCGCAGGCCGAGTTCCTGCCACGACTTCGCAAGCTCTGCGGGCATCTCCAGTGCACTTTCCGCCCTCAGCTCCACCAGAGAGATTCCCTGCCGAAATCTTTTGCCTTCATCTTCCCCGGGAGCTACCAGCACTCCCCTGCGCGCTGCCAAAATAGCTGTCACAATATCGTCCGCGAGCCCCAAGCTGCAGTCCACGCCCGGTACCGCAGCGGCATCAAGCAGCTTTTCCAAGGCCACATCCTGTCCGCCGTAATAACGCATTACCCCTCGCGCTGCCACAACCGCCAAGCCTGGCCGTAGAGCTTCGACCCCAGCTGCCACCGCCTCCAACCGTTGCAGCACGGACTCGAATTCTGCAGCGTCGCGCACCGCACTTTCCTCGACAACCTCCAGCTCCGGGCACAACGCTTCCGCATGGCGACGGCTTTGCCCGCGCCGTACCCCTGCACGGCGCGCACTCGGAGAACAAGCAGCTACTCCGCTATCACCCACAATCGCAACTGGACTGAGCGGATTAGCCTGCGACGTCACAGATGCTAGATGTGCTGCCTGCACTGGCCAATCAGGAAGCCATAGCGCCACCACACGGCTCGATTCCGCCGCTACCACTAGGACCTCCTCTGCGCGGGAAACGCGACCACATTGTTCTGTTCCACCTGTTCCCCCACCCGCCAACGGCACTGCCTCCGCGGAAACCGCGTCCCCGACACACTGACTTGGTAATCCACTGCTCGAATCCGGCCATAACCAGTGCCAAGCCCGGAAACACCAGCGACAGAGCTGGAAATTTCCGCAGCAGCGCCCGGCCACTGCTGCCCGACAAAAACCAGAGCACAACCACTCGTGCGCAGTCGTGCCTGCAGCGGACGTGCCTGCGACGGCGGCGGAGTGCGCGCCAACGAAGCCACCACCAAGTCAACGCCGTCCGCCAACAGCCCAATTACTTCAAGCGGCTGCATTCCAGGATCTGGCACACAGACAATGTTCGATAGCTTCCCGCCCAACTCCACCACGGAGAGCAACCCCTGTTCAGCGAGTCCAACTAGCGCAACATGACCTGTCTTCGTAACTTCCGCGATTAGACCTGCCAATACCGCACCGGGCTGTTCAATGACACTGACAGCCCCTTTTCGCACTACTCCCGCCAACGTATTTTCCAACGCCTCCGGCACCGGCAGAGCCTCACCGAGCCCAAAGGTTGCACCAGTTGCAGTCCCACCAGACTGGGCTGCCATCGCCTGCCGCAATGCCGCAATAGTCTGTTCCTTAGACTGCCCCGCAGCAATATTGACCGCCGTTGTCACTTCTTGTTCCACCTCATCCCGCTGCTATCCCACTGCCATCTCACTGCCATCCCCACTGCCCTGCCCACCACGAACACTGCTCGAATATTCTTTCCCAACAAGCGGATTAAACACTACCCTAAATAGCACGTACGTTCGATATTAATGCGCGAAGAAAAGCGCCGCACACCACCGCGCGACGCTCTAACCTCAGCCGAGTACTACATTTCGTACTACTTAGGCCTTCACATCGAGAACTACATCGAATTCGAGCAAATCAGCCGACGACGACACCGGCTTGCGCTTTTCGCCCTCATGCGAAGCCTTGAAGGCACGGCCCTCACGCCACCCCTGGTAGGCCTCCTCACTCTCCCACTCGGTAAAGACGAAGTAGCGGCTCTCTCCTGCAGTCGGACGCAGCAGTTGGAAACCAATGAAACCCGGCACATCGGTCATCTTTGAAGAGTTAGCGGAAAAGCGACGTTCGAGCTCTTCTCCCGCACCCTCAGGAACGGTAATAGCGTTAATTTTTACAATGCTCATGGCCTTAACACTAGCCACACAACTCTCAACAATCTATAGTTCCATCGCTACTAAACTTAAGAAGTATGACAGATTCCAGCCGGCACCAACACTCTTCAGGCTCTTACCAAGACGGGGCCGAACGCACGACAAAATTTATCAATAGTCCCGTGCGCCTGGGGACGGCAATTGGCGTCACCACCGCAGTGATCGCACTGCTCGCATTGCTTAAAGCCCACATCATCGGCTCCATTGGCTGGTGGATCATGATAGCGCTTTTACTGGTACTCATCGGCACCACACTTTTCGTGCGCCAGGCAAAAACACCCACCAAAGAAACTCGGCCCTCCTACTTCGCAGAGCCGATGCGTGAGTCACCAAACGACATCTCGTGGAATAGCAGTATAAGCGTGCTGCTCATCTTCCCCGGAGCATGGATCATTGCCGCCGTCGCCGAACGAATTTCCTCTACACCGGTCGCCTGCATAATGACCCTAGTTCTGTCCGCCATCACCGCTACCTGCGCAATCCTGCCGCGGCAATTCGGATTCCTCCCTCTCGCCGCGCATCTTCCTGACAATTTCGCCCAGCGCTGCCCCTACCCCGCCGACTCACCAGAGGCCCGCATCCTCACAGTCCTCTTCATCGCACGTCTACGCGACGGCTACGTCTTCTTCACCGACCAGCTCCCCTATTTCGCCATGCTTGACGACGATACCGTGAGCGCAGCTCTCCACACCCTAGCCGCCGATAAGCGCATCACCATCGCCAAGAACAATTCGGCCCTGACGGAAAAGGGCCGTGCCCGCGAGTTTGCACAACTCACAGACACGGCCCTTGCCAACTAGTGGCTTACTCCCACTCAATGGTTCCCGGTGGCTTGGAAGTCACATCCAGGACCACGCGGTTGACCTCAGGCACCTCGTTGGTGATACGAGTGGAGATTTTCTCCAGCGTATCGTACGGAACGCGAGTCCAGTCAGCGGTCATCGCATCCTCAGAGGAAACCGGGCGCAGCACGATTGGGTGGCCATAAGTACGACCATCACCCTGGACACCAACCGAGCGGACGTCGGCAAGCAGGACGACCGGGCACTGCCAGACAACCTCGTCCATACCTGCGGCCGTCATTTCCTCGCGTGCAATGGCGTCGGCGCGACGGAGGGTATCCAGACGCTCCTCATCGACAGCGCCGATGATGCGGATACCAAGACCCGGGCCCGGGAACGGCTGGCGAGCGACGATTTCTTCCGGCAGCCCCAGTTCGCGGCCGACCGCACGGACCTCGTCCTTGAACAGCAGGCGCAGCGGCTCAACGAGGGTGAACTCAACGTCATCCGGCAGACCGCCGACGTTGTGGTGGCTCTTAATGTTGGCGGTACCAGAACCGCCACCGGACTCAACCACATCCGGGTACAGGGTGCCCTGGACCAGGAAGTCCACGGTCTCGCCCTCCGGAGCGCCCTCCAGCGCCTGTGCGACAGCGCGCTCGAAGGAGCGGATGAACTCACGGCCGATGGTCTTACGTTTGGTCTCCGGATCGGTGATATCAGCCAGAGCATCCAGGAAGACCCTGGAATCGTCGACGGTAATCAGCTTCGCACCAGTTGCGGCAACGAAATCCTTCTCAACCTGCTCGCGCTCGCCCTGGCGCAGCAGCCCATGGTCGACGAAGACACAGGTCAGACGGTCACCAATAGCGCGTTGCACAAGTGCGGCGGCAACTGCGGAGTCAACGCCGCCAGACAGACCGCAAATTGCGCGACCGGTCTCACCGACCTGATTACGGACCTGCTCAATCAGCTCTTCCGCGATGTTAGCGGCAGTCCAGTCCGGCTCCAGGCCAGCAATCTCATACAGGAACTTCTCCAGAACCTGCTGACCATACGGCGAGTGGTTGACCTCCGGGTGGTACTGCACACCGGCCATGCGCTTTTCCAAGCACTCGAAAGCCGCTACCGGAGCACCCTTGGTGGACGCCGTAACGGTGAAGCCCTCCGGTGCCTTAGACACCGCGTCACCGTGGCTCATCCACACCTCGTGTGTCTCCGGCACACCAGTGTGAGCGACACCGCCACCATCGACGACGTTCAGCTGCGTGCGGCCGTACTCACGGTCACCGGTAGCAGCAATCGTGCCGCCGAGCACCTCAGTCATCGCCTGGAAGCCGTAGCAAATACCAAACACCGGAATGCCCAGCTCAAGCCACTCTGGGTTGAGCTTCGGGGCACCTTCGGCGTAGGCACTGGACGGGCCGCCGGACAGCACCAGCGCGGCCGGGTTCTTGGCCTTAATTTCTTCGGTCGTCGCATCATGCGAGACCACTTCGGAATAAATTTTTGCCTCGCGCACACGTCGCGCGATGAGCTGCGCATACTGCGCACCGAAGTCCACGACGAGGACGGGCTTAGTCACCTGTTCAGACACGCCCTAAAGCTTATCAAGACTTACGGACTGCGGGCATACCCAGGTTCAGTGCAGCCGGAGCATCTTCCGGCACAGCCGGGTTCACCGGAGCAATCGGATCCAGGCGCACGTAGGACTCACCCTGCGCCGGACGCTGATCTTCCTCACCCTTATTCGGCCACAGCGACGTTGCACGCTCCGCATTCGCGGAAATCGACAGTGACGGGTTCACTCCCGGGTTGGCTGCCATCGCCGAACCGTCGTGAATCGAGAGCGTCGGGTAACCCCACACACGCAAGTACGGATCAACAACGCCGTTTTCGGGTGAATCCGAAATCGTTGCGCCGCCAATGAAGTGAGCTGTCAAAGGAATGTTTGCCAACTCACCGATAGTGCCCCCAGCCAGCACACGACCATTCCGACCACGTGCACTGAGCTTGTCCGCCGCACGTTGCGTAGCTTCGTTACCCGACGGAATCCACGTCGGATTCGGCTCCCCCTCGCCCTGCTTACTCATCAGGAAACGCACCGGCCCGATCTTTTGCAGGTACGTCGTAATCGAGTTGTCGCGATTCTGCATCACCAGAGAAATCACGGTGCGCTGCGACCACTTACGCAGATTCACGAGCTGCGTCAGGTAGTTAGGATGCTTTACGACGGTTCCCACAGCCTGCAACCATCGCGGAGTCCGACGACCTCCTTCGGTCATAATCATCTGCAGCATTGCGATGGCATTAGAGCCCTTACCGTAGCGCACTGGCTCGATATGGGTGTCCTCGTCTGGGAAGAATGACGAAGTGATGGCTACACCGTTAGAGAAGTCATTTTCCGGGTCCACCTTCGTACCCATCGCGCCCAAAATAGCCTCGGAGTTGGTGCGGGTCAGCTTGCCCAAAGACTTCGGCAGCAGCGGCAAGTGCCCATCGGCCTGCTGGCGGTGCAGCAAATTCTGGGTGCCCCAGGCACCGGCGGCGAGAATGACGCGCTTAGCGCTAAACTGCTGCTTGCCCTTAGCTACCCAACGGCCAGTGCGCTCAGTGTCAATAACCCAGGAGCCATCAGCCTGAGGATGCAGGCCAGTAACGGTAGTGCGGTCAAAGACCTGCGCACCGAACTTCTCCGCCAAGTAGAGGTAGTTTTTAACCAGGGTGTTCTTGGCATTGTGACGGCAACCAGTCATGCACTCACCACATTCCGTACAAGCAGTACGGTCCGGGCCAATCCCCCCGAAGTAAGGATCGGAAACTGTTTGCCCTGGCGCACCCTGTCCACCTGTCTTGGCTCCGAAGAACACACCCACCGGAGTCGAGCGGAAAGTATGGCCCACTCCCATATCTTCGGCTACCTCACGCATGACGACGTCGGCAGGCGTGTCGGATGGGTTGGTGACCACCCCGAGCATGCGAGATGCATTGTCATAGTGCGGAGTGAGTTCTGACTCCCAGTCGGTAATGTGCCCCCACTGACGGTGCTGGAAGTATTCAGTGCCCGGCTTATACAGAGTGTTTGCGTAGTTAAGAGAACCACCGCCGACGCCGGCACCAGCGAGAATCATGACATCTTTCAACATGTGCACGCGCTGGACGCCAAAGAGTCCCAGCTTGGGAGCCCACAGGTACTTGTGAAGCCGCCAGCTGGTCTTGGCAAAGTCTTTATCTTCGAACCGTCGACCAGCTTCGAGAACTGCCACTCGGTAGCCCTTTTCGGTCAACCGCAAAGCAGAAACAGAACCACCAAAACCGGAACCGACGATTACAACATCGAAATCACGTTGTTTACTCATGGGAAAAGCCACCTTCTCTAAGGGCGTAACGCTAATGCGCGGAACTCATGTTCCTAACCCTAAGCGGAGGTGGCTTTTCAGTAAGGTAGTTTTGCGAAAAAACTATCCGATTACTTTAATTAAAAACCCTTCGGACGTACCGACAGCTCAACGCGGTGGAAGGACTTCAAGTTGGTAAAGCCGCACTTTGCCATTGCGCGACGCAGGCCACCGGCGAGATTGCGGTCACCGAACGGCGAAGCGGAAGGGCCAAACAGAGCCTCTTCCAGGCTGACCAATTCCTTCTCATCGTCGACGACCGGCCACACCGCACCGCGCGGGTACTTCGGGTGTGCCGCAACAGACGGCCAGGCGTAGCCCTGCCCCGGAGCTTCGTGGACGGTTGCCAGCACACTGGACAGTGCCACAGCATCCGCACCGCAGGCGATTGCCTTGGCAATGTCACCGACGGTATCAATGCCGCCATCGGCAATGATGTGGACGTAGCGCCCCTCGGTCTCATCGAGGTAGTCCTTACGAGCAGCTGCAGCATCCGCAATAGCGGTAGCCATTGGCACATCGATACCGAGCGCATCCGGGGACGTCGTAAAGCCCGTACCGACAATCACACCAGCGGCACCTGAACGCATCAGATGCAGCGCAGTCTGGTAGTCGACAACGCCACCGGCGATAACTGGAACGTCCAGGCTGCCGATGAAGTCCTTGAGGTTTAACGGTTCACCCTGAGCCGTGACATGCTCTGCGGAAATCAGCGTGCCCTGGATAACCAACAAGTCGATGCCGGCCTTGATAGCCAGCGGAGCCAGCTCACGGGCATGCTGCGGGGAGACACGAACTGCAGTAATCGCGCCGGTTGCGCGAATCTCCTTGATGCGCTCAACCAACAGGTCAGTATCAATTGGAGCAGAGTGCAGTTCCTGCAGCTTGCGGTTCACTGCCTCGGATTCACGCTTGGTGGCGGCATTCTTTGCCAACTCCACCAGCTCGGCGATCTTGTCCTGCGCATCGGCGTGACGGGCCCAGATACCCTCGGCGTTCAGAACCGCCAAACCGCCCAGGCGAGCAAACTCAGCGACGGATTCCGGGCTGGCGATGGCATCTGTCGGATGCATCATCATCGGGAGTTCGAAATCGTAGGCGTCAATTCGCCAGGAGGTATCGACGTCCTTGGACGACCGGGTACGCCGAGTGGGAACGAGTGCAATATCGTCCAACTCGTAGGTCCGGCGTGCCTCGCGGCCAATACCGATTTCAACGATGTCGCGCATGAGCTTTCCTCACATGCCCTTTCCGTGGAATTTAACTCGACTAAGCCAGTTTAGCGCTGGTAGTAGTTCGGCGCTTCGACAGTCATCTGGATATCGTGCGGGTGCGACTCGCGCAGGCCTGCAGCGGTGATCTGGACGAACTGTGCGTCGTGCAACTGCTCGACGGTAGCGGAACCGGTGTAGCCCATAGCTGCACGCAGACCACCGACCAGCTGGTGAACGATGGAGTCGATACTGCCGCGGAACGGAACACGCCCCTCAATGCCTTCCGGAACCAGCTTCTCTTCGCTCTTGACATCAGCCTGGAAGTAGCGGTCCTTGGAGTAGGAGCGCTTCTCACCGGTCAGGCCGCGGCCCTGCATAGCACCCAGCGAGCCCATGCCACGGTACATCTTGTACTGCTTGCCGTTGACGAAGGTGACCTCACCCGGAGCCTCAGCGGTACCTGCCAGCATCGAACCGAGCATGACGGAGGATGCACCGGCTGCCAGAGCCTTGGCGATGTCGCCGGAGAACTGCATACCGCCATCGGCGATAATCGGAACGCCAGCCTTCTTAGCTGCGACAGAGGCTTCCATGATGGCGGTGATCTGCGGGGCGCCCACACCTGCGACAACGCGAGTGGTGCAAATCGAGCCTGGGCCGATACCGACCTTGATGGCATCTGCACCCGCGTCAATCATGGCCTGTGCAGCGCCACGGGTAGCCAGGTTGCCGCCGATAATCTGGATGTTCTCGCCGAATTCCTTCTTAACGCGGGAGACCATCTCAAGTACACCTGAGTTGTGGGCGTGAGCGGTATCAACAACGAGCACGTCTACGCCTGCGTCAGCCAATGCGTGCGCGCGCTTCCAGGAGTCCTCGCCGGTACCGATACCAGCACCGACCAGCAGACGGCCGGAACCATCCTTGGAAGCATTCGGGTACTGATCCTTCTTGACGAAGTCCTTGACGGTAATCAGACCAGTCAGGCGGCCTTCGCCATCGACAATCGGCAGCTTCTCCACCTTGTGAGCGCGCAGCAGGTTCAGCGCCGCATCGCCAGACACACCCTGCTCAGCCACGACCAGCGGCATCGGGGTCATGATTTCGGAAACCTTGCGGTTCAGGTCTGCCTCAAAACGCATGTCACGGTTGGTGCAGATACCGACCAACTTGCCGTCCTTATCGACGACCGGCAGGCCCGAGATGCGGTAACGAGCGCACTTGGCATCTACCTCGGCGATGGTGTCATCCGGGGAACAGGTCACCGGGTCGGACACCATGCCAGCCTCAGAGCGCTTCACAATCTCGACCTGCTGAGCCTGCTCCTCGATAGACAGGTTGCGGTGCAGGATACCCATACCGCCCTGGCGGGCCATGGCAACAGCCATGCGGGCCTCGGTGACGGTGTCCATAGCAGCGGACACAACCGGAATGTTCAGACGCAGCTCACGAGTGAGCTGCGTCGAAGTATCAACGCCGGAGGGGATAACGTCCGAAGCATCCGGCAGCAGCAGGACGTCATCGAATGTAAGGCCGACTAGTGGAATCTTGTTGGGATTGTCTCCGCCGAGGCTAATTCCCGTGGGGTTGGTCATGGACTCCTCCTGCTCCACCCTTGCCGACATCCGGCCAGGGGCGCTATCGCTTCGTGGTTGCCAAACGTTATATACAGGGTAGTCCTTCAGTGATGAAACGCGACAATTAGGCGGAGCGACAGGTGCCCGACAAGGGTTAGCCGAAAGCTAGCTGAGGGTTATTCCAAGGTGAACTAAACCCCAACTAAGTGCATCGCCAATCGACAGGATTGCCGTACAGAGCTGTTACGGTAGTGGTTGTGAACCACAACTTTTTCTCATCCATGCCGCGGGATCCGTTCGAAGGAGATCCCAATGACCCGGCAAGCTTTCTCGAGCCGGATGAGCCGTTTGCTCCACTGACAGACCAGGAACGTCGAGAGGTTCTTGAAGATCTGGCCGCAGTTCGCCTATTCCGTACCGCTTTGAGCCCAGAGGGATTACTGGGCGTCTGTATGTTGTGTGAGGACTGCGGTGACGAGCACTTTTACAACTGGGAGGTTTTGGAAAACCACTACCTGATGCTCCTGTCTGGACAGGCATCTCCGGTTCACGAGCCACAATTCGATCCAGACCCCTCCCGTTACGCCCCATGGGACTACTGCGCAGGCTTTGTCGACGGTCTGCGTTCTCGACGACCTGGCCGTTTCTAAAAATTTGGTAAGAGTTTGACGGAATTGTTTGCGTAGTATCCCGGCTGGCCTCCTTAGGTTTACCAACCGTTCATTGTTGGCCTCCACACTTGAGCTCACTGCTTCAAGAAAGCTCAATGAAGGAGACATCAATTCCGATGACGTACATCGACCACTTGCCCGGGCCCAATGCGGATTTGTGGGATTGGCAGCTGCACGGCTCTTGCCGCGGGCAGGACTCCGCGACCTTCTTCCACCCGGAAGGCGAGCGCGGACGCGCACGCAGCCTGCGTGAAGCCCGTGCGAAGGCTATCTGCCGTTCTTGCCCTGTTCTTATGCAGTGCCGTAGTCACGCACTCAAGGTTGGTGAGCCATACGGTGTCTGGGGCGGTCTCAGCGAATCTGAACGAAATGAAATCCTTCGAGCTAAGCCGGCCGCACGTGAACGCGAACTTGAACGCGTTCTAGTTACTGCCATGTAGTCCCTCTCCTCTCTCGGACTCCAGCCAGTTCACATAAAAACCAAAATGCTGGGTTAAGTGACAAAAAGTGTGTCCGCTC
>NZ_KV787441.1:0-60464 GCF_001807105.1 Corynebacterium sp. HMSC14H10
CCCCCCCCCAACGACAAAACCCGCCCTATCTCAACGAGACCGGGCGGGTTTTGCGTTTAAAACGTGTACGCGACGCAGCACGCGCGCTCCTGCGATAACGGCAGGAATGCTGGCTTACTTGCCGAGCTTACGACGCTGCACGCGGGTACGGCGAAGCATCTTGCGGTGCTTCTTCTTCGACATGCGCTTGCGACGCTTCTTAATGACGGAACCCATCGGCTCGACCTCGCTATTCGTTGACGGAAATTTCTTTTCTTGCACAATGGCGGCGTACTCAATGCGGCCTTACAACCGCCGAGATGTCACGCCCTTTTTCCTTCCGCCTTCACAGCTAGATACTTCATGACTTGAAGACGATAGGAAACAGGGGCGCAGCACAGCACCATGTACTAATCGGATTAATCATAGCGGGGACATATGCGTTCAGGTCAAACAGCCCCGCTTAAAGGCAGAAAAATTAACCCGCGTTGTAGAAGGAGGAGTCCAGGTATTCCTTGACTGCGGACTCATGGACGCGGAAAGAACGGCCAACGCGCACTGCCGGCAGCTCGCCAGCGTGAACCAGGCGGTAGACGGTCATCTTAGATACGCGCATGATGTCAGCAACTTCCGCAACGGTCAGAAAGGTGCCTTTATCTGCATTCTGCATTAGTAAATATTCCCTTCAGCGCACGCGACGCGCTGCAGGCTTCCCCTCCTGCAGAAAATCGTGACACGCACGTGCTTTTCATATCCTACCGGTAGGCAAGGTGCCGGTGCGATTTTTGATAAAAAATAGGGGCATTGGCGAATGGTGTGACAGTTGTGACTAACCCATCGTCCCTGCGTATCGGATTAGCTACTGCCCCTGACCATTTCCAATGCCCCAAATATTGGGGTTACTTGTACACCCGCTTCCACGCGGCGAAATACTTATTTACCCATCTCGTTGGCCTTGTCATAGCAAGCCTGCAGCGCACGATGCACCGCACGACGAATGCCCTCTTCCTCGAAAACTCGGGTGGCCGCAGCGGTTGTACCGCCCGGCGAAGTGACATCGGCACGCAACGCAGTCGGGTCCGCGCCTTCCTGCATCATCATCTCGGCCGCACCAGCAGCCGTAGCCGACGCCAGACGCTTAGCCTGATCACGCTTGAGGCCCAGGTTCACACCCGCATCGGTCATCGCCTCGACGAACTGGAAGAAGTAAGCCGGACCAGAGCCCGAGACTGCAGTGACTGCAGACATCAGCGACTCATCGACAACCTCAACGCTGCCGACCTTCTCCAACAGTTCGACAACCTCGTCGGTCTGGCTCTCCGTGACAAAGCGGCCCGGCGCGACTGCACAGACACCCTTGCCCACCAGCATCGGGGTATTCGGCATGACGCGGATCACCGGAGTACCGACAGCACAGACGCTTTCCATCTTGTCCAGCGTGATGCCAGCCGCCATCGACACCACGATGGTGTCGACCTCAGAGTCATCGAGCACGTCGGCAATCTGCTCGAGCATGTCGATAATCAAGTACGGTTTTACGCACAAGAACACCACGTCGGCACCGTCGACGGCCCCTACTGGGTCGTCGGCATCGACAATGCCGTAGGTCTCCTTCAGACCGGCCAGGCTCTCCTTGGTGCGCCCCACCACATAAATCGAGGAGGGCGAGACACCACCGTCGATGAGACCACCGACGAGTGCGCTACCAATCTTTCCGCCACCAATTACAGCAATTCTTGTCATGGACGCTAAGTGTGCCAAAACTGGCCCACACATGCGAATGCAGGGACCGGAAAACTACGCTTCCGACCCCTGCATCAGGTGATGATTATTCTGTTGACCCCACTACAACTGGAAGAGGATCCAGGGGCCAAATGTCAGCGCCAAACCGACAAGTCCCGCGAGAATCGGTGTCAGTTTGTCCTTCTCACGGCGCAGGTAGTTTGCCATTCCCGCGAAGCCACCAGCAACTACGAGAGCCATGATGACAACCACAATCTTTGGCAGCGACGACCAGGCCATGGTGAAGCCCAGGAACACCAATGCACCAGCAATCAGACCCACGAAGACCTGGATTAGCAGCAACGGCACCGAGAGGGAATTGTCCTCGGCGTAGCCATCGCGCGCGACGGCCTTGCCCTTGGAGCTCTTGGATTCTTCACGCTTAACGACGTCCCGGGGCTCCGCCTGCTTCTCGTCAGCTGCGGCCTGGGTCGGTGTGGTCTCGACCTGTGCAGCCTCAGCGGGGGCGTCCTCGGTCTGCTCGATATCGGCCTGTGCGCCTTCTGCCTGTGCAACTTCAGGAGCGACAGCGGCTGCCACTGCCGCCTTGGAAGCGGCACCGGTATCGGCGTCAGCGTCGGCAGCCTCGAAGGTAGCGGTTTCCTGAGTGGCTTCAGCCTCAGCAAGCTGTTCACCGTCAACGTCATCCGATTCAGCGGATGCCTCAGACGATTCGTCGACATTGTCCTGGACAACCGGAATGGAGGCAGTCGGACGGTCGTCGTAAGCGTTGGAACCGGTGAGTACTGCACGAGCGACTGGCCCCGGCTCCCCAAGCTGCTGCGACTCGTCTGCCATGTCACGCAGCTCGGTGAAGGTATAGGTAATCTCCGAACGCTCGGAGTTGACCATGACCGGACGGGGTTCCATCGGAATTGCCAATGGCACCGCAGGGGCTGCTGGCTGCGCAGTTGGTGTGCTCTGCGCGGCTTGCTCCTGCTGCGGAGCTGCCGGTGCAACCGGTGCAGCCGGTTCTTCAGCAACTCCGGCAACCTCGTCAGCTTCGGCCTCGGCCTCAGCTTGAACCTCATGCTCCGAAGAATCCGCCCCTTCAGCAACTACCACTGACTCAGCGACAGCCTCCGAGTGCTCCGGAGCTTCTACCTCCGGTTCGGTTGCCTGCGCTTCTTCGGCGGCGTTGGCCGCAGCTTCGTCGGCAAGCAAATCACTCGTAGTCGTCTGATCGTCGTCTGCGTTGGAAAGAGCGTGAGCACCACGTCGCGGTTCGTCGGCCTTTACACGAGGGATTGAGCCGGTGAGTTCCTGAACGGACACACCGCCTTCTTCAAGGCTGCGTCGACGGCGGCGCCGCGGTGGTTCAGAGGGGGCTCCCTCCTTCTGCCGCCGCGCCAGCAGTTCGGCAACGGTGAGCTTTTCCTCGCTCATCTCAACCCTTTCCGTATAGGTCACTGTCCAGTCGTCGGAAGATGATGCCCTCGCGCAGCGCCCAAGGACAAATCTCGACCTTCTCTAATCCCAATGCTCGCATACTAGCCTCTGCAACGAGAGCACCTGCGACAATTTGGTGAGAACGATTCGCACTAACACCCTCAAGTTCAGCACGGTCAGCCGCCGTCATGCGGGAAATAAACGCAATCAACTGGCGCAAACCAGCGGCAGTCAGAGTGCGCTTAACCCGGGGACCAGCAGCGGAAGGCGCCGCACCGGTCAGGCGGGCGAGAGTGCGGAAAGTCTTCGAGGTGGCGACAGCCAAGTCCGGCTCACCAAGCGTACGCAGATGACGAGCTGGCTCAGCGAGCTCAGCATCAATGTAATCGCGCAGCAGGTCAATCTTCTTGCGCTCCGGCGGATCGGTCTCGAACCACTCGTGGGTCAACCGTCCCGCACCGAGCAGCAGTGAGTACGCCGCCTCCGGATCTTCATCAGTACCCGACGTCAGCTCAAGAGAACCGCCACCGATATCCAGGTTGATTAGACGACCAGCAGACCAGCCGTACCAGCGCCGTACTGCCAAAAAGGTCAGACGAGCCTCATCCTCACCGGAGAGAATCTGCAGCTTAATGCCAGTTTCTTTCTCAACGTGGGCGAGAACCTCGTCCGCATTCGTGGCATCGCGAACAGCTGAAGTGGCGAAGCTAATCATCTCTTCGCACTTCATCTGCTCAACCAATTCCTTGGATTCAGCGACGTAGCCCGTCAGCTTGTCAATGCCCTTCTTGGACAGGTTGTTGTCCTTATCCAGGTACTCGACCAGCTTCATCGTCGACTTGGAATCGCTCATCGGAGTCGGATGTCCGCCCCGGCGGGCGTCCACCATCACCAAGTGGACGGTATTACTACCTACATCTAATACACCTAATCTCACTCTTAGTAGGTTAGACGGTCTACGGTGTATTGGTGTGAATCAACCCCACCCCCGCCCCGGTCGCGGACCGCAACCGTCTCCCGCTGAAGTCGCCTATGACTTTCCCCGCGAGTGGTTCGAGTTCGCCCACCCGGAGGACCCAGAACATATCATCACCTGCGACCTAACCTGGTTGATGAGCTCCTATCAATGCGCTTTCGGCACCTCCGCTTGCCAGGGCATCGACTCCGCGAACGCGGATGTCGGATGCTGCGGCCATGGCGCCTTTATCACCGACGAAGAAGACCGCGAGAGGGTTATTGACGTCGTAAAGCGAATGGAAGGCGACTCCGCAGAGCCCCAGTGGTGGCAGAACCGCCCCAAACAAACCCTGAAGTGGCTCGAAACCTACGAAACCGACCCCTCCGAACCGTTGGAACCGTGGTTAGTGTGGGACGAGCTTGACGACGAAAACGGAGAGCCTGAGCCTGCTCTGAAAACGAAGGTCGTGAAGAATGCCTGCATTTTTGCCAACCGTGACGGGTGGCGCAATGGTGCGGGCTGTGCCATCCACCAGTGGGCAATGGCCAACGACATTGACCCCGTGAAGGTCAAGCCGGATGTGTGCTGGCAGGTGCCGCTGCGCCGACTGGAGGACTGGGAGGAACGCCCAGACGGCCAGGAGATTCTGCGCACGACCATTACTGAATATGATCG
Source organism: Corynebacterium sp. HMSC14H10 (assembly GCF_001807105.1). Classification (NCBI taxonomy): domain Bacteria; kingdom Bacillati; phylum Actinomycetota; class Actinomycetes; order Mycobacteriales; family Corynebacteriaceae; genus Corynebacterium; species Corynebacterium sp. HMSC14H10. The sequence continues at coordinate 4,784 of NZ_KV787441.1, forward strand.
TCGTGCCTGGGGCGATGGCGGCGAGGACTTTGAGTGGTTCTGCACGGGCGCGCCGGCCACACATACCGGTGGCGAGCCGGTGTGGCGCACGCACAAGTCCGAACTAATAGAGCTCATCGGCGAAGAGTGCTACGAAATTCTCGCGGAGCACTGCCGTGCCCGAGAAGCAGCGGGCGCGGCCAAGGTTTTCGGGCCGAGTGGCTACCCACTGCTGGCGATTCACCCGGCCACACGCGCAGCGGCCGAGGGGCTGGCACCGGACGAGGTTTAAGTCGAGGTTTCTCAGACCGCCGGCGGAGATCGTCGGCAGCAGTCTGCTGAGCTAGTCCTCGAACTTGTAACCCAAGCCGCGAACGGTGACCAGGAACTCCGGCGAGGAAGGATTGCGCTCGATCTTGGAGCGCAGGCGCTTGATGTGTACGTCCAGCGTCTTGGTGTCGCCGACGTAGTCGGAGCCCCAGACGCGGTCGATGAGCTGGCCACGGGTTAGCACACGACCACGGTTGCGCAGCAAGTACTCCAGCAGGTCGAATTCCTTGAGCGGCATTGCGACATCATCACCGTCAACGGTGACCACGTGGCGCTCGACATCCAGCACGACCGGACCGCCGCGCAAGACCTCCTCGTAGATATCCTCGACATCGTCGGAGTCGTCGTGGCGACCGCGGCGCAGCACAGCCCGGATACGGGCAATAAGCTCCCGGGAGGAATACGGCTTGGTCACATAGTCATCCGCACCAATTTCGAGGCCGACGACCTTGTCAATCTCAGTGTCACGGGCGGTGACCATAATCACTGGGACAGAGGACTTTAAGCGGATGTTTTTGCAGACCTCGGTGCCACTCATACCTGGCAGCATGAGGTCCAGCAGCACAATGTCCGGTTCTGCCTTGGAGAATTCTGCAAGTGCTTCCTGGCCGTCAGCGGCCATCCGCACCTCGAATCCTTCGCGCTGCAGCAGAAACGCAAGCGGCTCCGCCAAAGCCGTCTCGTCTTCGACAATAAGTACCTCAGTCACGGATTACTTCATTCCTTCCTTGGAATCCTTGTTCTGGGAATCCTTATCCTTGCCACGGGTTTTGCCCGTACCGCGCTGCGCGTTTTTCTTAGCCGCAATTTTACCCGCAGGCTGGGTGTGGCCGATTGGCAAACGTGCAGATACATCGCCATCATTCGACGCGGAACCGTTCTTTTCCATCAGCGGGAGCTCAATGGTGAAGGTCGATCCTGTGCCCAGCCGACTCCACAGCTTCACGGTTCCCTTGTGATTCGCTGCGACGTGCTTAACAATTGCCAAGCCCAGACCGGTACCGCCTGTCGCCCGCGAGCGTGCCTTATCCGCACGGAAGAAGCGCTCGAAGATACGCTTCTGATTCGCCTGGGAAATGCCGATACCGCGGTCAGTGACGCGGATAGCGACGGTGTCGTTATCCTCCTTGACCGCAGTCACAGATACAGGCGTGGCCTCTGGCGAGTAGTTGATCGCATTTGAAATCAGGTTGGACACCGCGGTGATCAGCAGGCTGCGTTCACCTTCAACCACCAAATCCGGCTCACAGTCAACGGTGATTTCAATACCCGCCTGCTCCGAGAGCATCTGGTTACGACGCACAGCTCCTTGGACAATCTCTTCAACCTTCACGGGAGACATGTCCGGCAGCGGCTCTGCCCCCTGCAGCTTCGACAGCGAGATGAGTTCCGTAATCATGGTCGACATCCGCTTGGACTCCTGCGTCAGGCTCTCACTAAAGTGACGCACGGCAACCGGGTCGTCGGTAGCTTCATTCAGCGCCTCGACCAAGAGGCTGATGGCCCCCACCGGAGTCTTGAGCTCGTGGGAAACGTTAGCCACAAAGTCACGTCGCGCGGCCTCCATACGGGCCTGTTCGGAGACATCCGCCGCATAAATCACCACAAAACGGTCGTCCACCAGCGACAACGGAGTTAGCTGACAGCGGACAATTGTGTCCGGCGCCCCCGCCCGGCGCGACGGCAGCACCAGCGTTAGCTCCTGGTCCTCCTGCGAGTCAAAGACCTTGAGCGCAGCTTCCCAGCCCACGTCATTGAGGCGGCGCTCATAGACCAGCCCTAACTTGTGCGCCATGGAGTTCGACAAAATCAAATCACGTGAGATGTCAACGACCACCACACCCGTCGGAGACTTCTGAATGGCCAGGTGCATGACCTGCGCCATGGTGGTTATTGAACTTTCCTCGTCGCTCTTCTGACGCCGAGCGGCGTTATAGGCACCCGAGACAACTCCACCAAGAATCAGCACAGCTGCCATAACCGCAGCACCTAATAGAGCGGCGATAATGATTTTTGACACGGGTCTTACCCTAAGCTCTTTTCACAATCCGCGCGCGCTGAAAATCAGTGCGCTAGCTAGCTCTAAATAGACCAAGGAGCACAGCCCCACTTGGCTGCGCCCCTTATCGGCCTATCAAACACCTACATTTTTACTTGTTGCCCTGAGCAGCAACAGCAGCAGCACCTGCAGCTGCAGCTTCCGGGTCCAGGTAGGTGCCACCCGGGTTCAAAACCTTGCCCTCAGCATCAAAGTCGTAAACCAGCGGGATACCGGTCGGGATGTTCAGAGCGGCAATGTCCTCGTCCGAGATGTTGTCCAGGTGCTTGACCAGTGCACGCAGGGAGTTACCGTGAGCTGCCACCATGACAGTCTCACCGGCCTTCAGACGCGGCAGGATTTCCTCTTCAAAGTAAGGAATGAAACGCTTCACGACGTCCAGGAGGCACTCCGTGCGCGGAACCTCATCCAGGTTGGCGTAACGCGGGTCATTAGCCTGCGAGAACTCGCTGTCATCCGACAGCTCCGGCGGCGGAGTGTCGTAGGAGCGACGCCAGGACATGAACTGGTCCTCGCCGTACTTCTCCTTGGTCTCTGCCTTGTTCAGACCCTGCAGAGCACCATAGTGGCGCTCGTTCAGACGCCAGTCACGGATAACCGGAATCCACAACAGGTCAGCGGTATCCAGGGCAATGTGTGCGGTGTTAATTGCGCGACGCAGCAGCGACGTGTAGAGAACCTGCGGCTTCAGGCCTGCCTCTACGAGCATCTCACCGGCACGTACTGCCTCAGCGCGGCCCTTGTCGGTCAGTGCAACGTCGACCCAGCCCGTGAACTGGTTGGATGCGTTCCACTCACTCTGGCCATGACGGACAAGAATCAGTTTTCCATTGCTCATACCCCTAATTGTGCCCCAAAACGGGAAAGCCCGCCGTTCGTTGCCCCGCTATGTGGGTTGCTACCCCCCGGCTACTCAACCATGTGGCGGAACTGCTCCAGATTGGCCAGGTTTTCCCCACGGTCAACCCGCCACTCCCACTCACGCTTAATTGCCGATGCAAAGCCGCGTTCGAGGATCTGGTTGAAGTCCCCATCGGCCGTCTCCAGCAGCTGACCGAGGAGACGGTCGAGGTCATCGTCGGAAAGCTCAGCGGGCAGTTGACCGACCAGGTAGATGTCGCCGGCGGCATCGATGGTGTAACCGATGCCGAACAGACGACGGTTGCGCTGTAGCAACCACTTGTAAACGGCCTCGTGGTTTTCTTCGACCGCGCGACAGACGAAGGCTTCAACACGCAGGGAGTCCGGCGCCGGGATGAGGCCGACGATAGTCTTGAGCTTCTTCTTACCAGGCAGGACCACCACGGCGGCATTGTCTGCAATACCATGCTCGACACCGAGGCGTTCCAGCTGCTCACCGAGGGATTTCAGCTGTACTTGGATGTCCGTGCTCATCGTGAATCATCTCCCTGTTTTTGTGGTTACGGCCCTGGCGATACTGAAGCTAACGAAACTTACCGGGAGCCGCCCGCATCCCGGATAGAGCCGGGACAATTTTCCTTTTGGAGTTCGGTTCGATGATAGACATCGGCCAACCGATCCACGGTCTTTTGCCAGGAAAACTCCAAGGAGTGCTCACGCGCCTGGGTGGCCAACTTAATGCGCAGCTCGTCGTCCTCCACCAGGCGACCGAGGGCATCGGCCCAGGCTGCGGGCTCGTGACCGTCGACAAGCAAACCGCTGACCCCATCGTCGACAGCGATGGAGAGCCCGCCGACATTCGCCGCGACAACGGGAGTGCCAGTGGCCTGAGCCTCCATCGCCACCAACCCGAAAGTTTCGTTGTAACTGGGCACGGCGACAATATCTGCGGCCTGGTAGAGCTTCGCCAGGTCCTGCGGCGGGCGCGGGGGCATGAAACGGACCAGGTGGTCGATCCCCTCTTCCGCGGCGAGATTGGTGAATTCGTCGGGCGCATGCAGCCCAGAACCGGAAAGTCCACCGCAGATAATCACTCGGACATTAGTGGCGGGATGGCGACGCATGAGCTCACCGACACCCCGCAGCAATACCTGCGGGCCTTTCAGCCGCTGCAGCCTACCGACGAACAAAATGACCTTAGTGTGCAACGGGATGCCCAGCTCACGACGGGACCGCTCGGTGGCACGATCACTGCCCGGCGAAAAGAGCTCCACGTCCACCCCGGGCGGCACGACATTGATGCGCCACGGGTCGGCATCGTGGAGATCCGCGAGCTGCTTAGCTTCGGCATCTGTATTGACGATGAGCCGGCACGCATTGTCCACAATCTGCTGCTCACAAATACGACGCGACTCAGGCTCTGGCGTATCCCCCTCCGCCAGATGGAGGTTCTTCACCGCCGCCAGCGTGTGCGCCGTGTGCACAAACGGAATATCAAGCAAATCCGACAGCAACCACCCCACCTGGCCAGAGAGCCAGTAGTGCGAATGAATCAGGTCGTATTCAATCCCCTGTTTGCGGGCGAACTCAATAACCCCGCCAGCAAAAGCCGGCATCTGCGTAGCCAGGTCTGACTTCTCCAGCCCCTCATATGGGCCAGCCACTATGTTGATGACACGGAAATTCTCACTGACCTGAATCACCGGCCCATCGCTGGAACGCGTGGCGCGGGTGAAAACATCCACCTTCACACCGCGTCGTGCCAGCTCCTCGCAGGTGCGCAGCACGTAGACATTCATGCCACCAGCGTCACCGATGCCCGGTTGCTCCAGCGGAGAGGTGTGCATGGAGATCATCGCGATGCGGTTCGGCCACGCCGGGGTGTTAGAGGTGGCTGCGTCTGCGCCCGCCGTTGCCGCCGGAAATGTTTCGCTCATACTGCCCAGAGTGCCTACGCCAGGGGCAACCCCGCAAATGAGTACCTCAAATACGTGTATCGGAATTCCGGCATCGCAGTGCGACGTACGGCACAATAGAGGTCGATACCTACTACGTCGTAGGTTATTATCACCTCACGACATATTCAGGTGCTAAACAAAAACTAGGAGGACCCCATGGCCGATACATCCAGCTCGCGCGCTGAAAAAAACTCTGCCCCAGCTAACGGTTCGACACCCAACGCTGCTATTTCCAAGGCCTGGCTGAACCTGTATCCGGAGTGGACCCCGCCTCACATTGACTACAACTTCGACACCCTCCTAGATGTCTACCGCCACACTCTGAGCAACCACCCGCGCCGCAAGGCACTGACCTTCTTCGGTCGCTCTACCTCCTATGCCGAACTGGATGCCAAGGTTCGCAGCGTTGCCGCCGGCCTGCGCGCACTCGGTGTACGCAAAGGCGATCGCGTGGCACTGCTCATGCCGAACTGCCCGCAGCACGTCATCGCCTACTGGGCAGTTCTGCATCTCGGCGCTGTTGCCGTAGAGCACAACCCCCTCTACACCGCCCACGAGCTGCGCCATCCGTTCAACGACCACGGTGCCCGCTTTGCCATCTGCTGGGACAAGATCGTCCCCGTACTTGAAGACCTTCGCAGCAACACCCCGCTCGAGACCATCATTGCGGTCAACATGCTGCAGGATCTGCCGTTTGTCATGCGCACCGCCCTGTCAATCCCGCTGCCGAAACTCCGCGCCGCCCGCGCTAAGCTGCACTCTTCCGCACCGCAGGTCATGGGTTTTGATGCTTTGCTTCACGACGCCGTCGGCGGAGACGGCCACGACCTCCAGGCCGATGAGTCCATCACTGCCGATGACACTGCAGTGATGATGTACACCTCTGGCACCACGGGCTCGCCGAAGGGCGCGCAGCTGAGCCACCGCGGGCTGGTCGCCAACATTCTGCAGGGTAAGGCCTGGGTACCGGGCCTTGGCAAGGAGCGGGAAATCTCCCTTGGCATCCTGCCGATGTTCCACGCCTACGGCCTGACCATTGTCACTAACTTGTCCATGCTGATTGGCGCTGAACTGGTGCTGGTGCCGTCACCGGAGATTCCGCTGATCATGAAGGTGATGAAGAACAATCGCCCAACATGGGTTCCTGGTGTGCCGACCCTCTACGAGAAAATTGTCGAAGCGGCCGAGCTGGATAATGTCGACCTCTCCGGCGTGAAGTTCGCCTTCTGTGGCGCCGCTACCCTGCCGGTTTCCCTCGTGCAGAAGTGGGAGAAGCTCACTGGTGGTCGCCTTGTCGAAGGCTACGGCCTCACCGAAACCTCTCCGATTATCGTCGGCAACCCGATGGACGGTAACCGCCGCCCCGGCTACGTTGGCCTGCCATTCCCGGACACCGAGGTCGCCATCGTTGACCCCGAAGATCCCACCAAGCTCCGCGCTGACGGCGAGGAGGGCGAGGTCATCGTCCGAGGCCCACAGGTTTTCGCCGGTTATCTCAACCTCCCGGAGGCAACGGAGAAGTCCTTCACCGATGGGCCTGCTGAGCTTCCCGCTGGCGACCGTTGGTACCGCACCGGCGATGTCGGAGTCATGGAGTCGGACGGCTTCATCAAGCTGGTTGCCCGCATCAAGGAGGTCATCATCACCGGTGGCTTCAATGTCTACCCGGCCGAGGTCGAGGAAGTACTGCTCTCTCACCCGGACATCACCGATGCCACGGTCGTCGGCCTGCCGAAGAGTGACGGCTCCGAGATGGTCGTGGCCGCGATCACCCTTGCTGACTACGCCCGACTGGATTCCGACGCCTACCGCGACCACTGCTACGACAACCTGACCCGGTACAAGGTGCCGCGCGCATTCTTCCACCTGGAGGAACTTCCTCGCGACCAGATGGGCAAGGTCCGCCGCCGCGATGTCCGCGACGTGCTGCTCACGCAGCTGGAGCAGAAGGGCCAGAGCGTCGATTCGCTTTCCCACCGCAAGCACCATTAGTTCACGGTGGTTTTGTAGTTGGGATAGGGGCCTGGGTAGAGCGGGCTCCTATCCCTTTAAGGCGGACCCCGGCTCCCCCCCCAGACTTAGTGACTAGGTTTATGACAAAAAACTGAGGGTGAATAATATTCACATGTCATAAACCTAGTCACTTTCTCTATCCCCGACCCTGAGAGAAGGCCCGGGAGCGCAAGCTGAGGACTACTCAGCGGCTCCAGCGACTCCAGCGCCCCCCCATCAAGCCCGCCAGCCCCATCAGGCACGCCAGCCTCTCCAGTCCGCCCCCACTGGCCATCAGCCACCCGCCGCGGGCCTAATCGATGCTCACGCCGACCCACACCGGCTCGGGCACCAGATTCACACCGAAGGCCTTTTCCACACCAGCGCGCACATCGCGTGCCAAAGCCACCAAGTCGGCAGCGGTCGTCGGCGCACCATCGCCGGACATCCCGCGGTTGGTCAGTGCCAGGGTGTGCTTAGTCGACAGTCGTGCGGGCGCACCGTCACCGGGGTAGCCCTTCGGGAACCCGGCGCGCTCGATAAGCCACGCCGCCGAGAGCTTCACGGCTCCCTCGTGGCCGGGGCCAGCGGGGAATGCGGGCATATTCGCGGCCTCATCGGCCCCACGCAGCGCGGCAACCTTTGCACGCACGGCCTCCACCGAGTTCTCCGGAATGATCGGGTTGGTAAAGAAAGAACCCGCCGACCAGGTATCGCGGTCAGCATCTTCGAGCACCATGCCCTTGCCCCGGCGCAGCTCAAGCACCTTTTCGCGCACCAACTCAGCCGGCCTGCGAATCTCGCCAGCCGCAGCCTCGGCCTCGTCGACGCCCAGGCGCCGCGCCAGTTCGCCATAGCGAAGTGGCGCGGACATGCCATCCACACTGAGCTCGAACCGCACGGCCAGCACCACTGCCCGTGCGGTGAACTTCAGGTTCGAGTAGCGGTAGGAAAGGTCGAGAGCCTCCGGTTCCACCCACTCGACCGAGCCGGTTGCGCGATCGTAAAGCTGCACCGAGTCCAGGACCTGCGACACCTCAGCACCGTAGGCGCCAACGTTCTGCACCGGAGTGGCTCCGGCCGATCCCGGAATACCCGACAGGCATTCAAGGCCGCCAAAACCTGCGTCGACACTCATCTCCACGACCTCGTCCCAGACCGCACCGGCCTCGGCCTCCACGATTGCCGACACGGACTCCAGCCCGTGTCCGCGAGTGCTCATGGTCACGTTGTCGGCCTCGATCACCACGGCCACCAGCGGCTCGAGTTCATCGGCTACCACCAGGTTGGATCCGCCTCCCACGATGAGGAGGGGCACGTTAGCGTCGTCAAGCGCGCGTACAACATCGACCACAGCGTCCGTCGTGCTACACCGGACGACGGCACGCGGCACCCCGCCGAGGCGGAGCGTCGTCAAATCCGCGAAAGCGGTATGCGTGCTGAGCTCCACCCCCTCTAGCCCCGCAAGCCCATCGATGGCTTCTTCCATGTCGGAGGTCAGGTGAATTGGGTTCGGCGATTGGTCGAGATTTTCCACGCCCCTAGCGTAGTGCAAATTACGTATCATCAAGCGCATGACTACGACTAACACGCACACCGTCAACTTCGACCAGCCGATTGAGAAGGTTTACGAGGCCCTCACCGACGCCGGTTTCTGGGAGAAGGTCGCAAACCGTTTCTCGGCAGCTGACGGCAAGGTGGAAAAGTTCGAGACCACCGACGCTGGCACCACCGTCGTGATTCGCCAGACCGTCTCTGCTGACAAGATTCCGGCGCAGGCACAGAAGTTCGTTAAGTCCGGGGTCGGCATGACGCGCACGTTCGTCATCAGCCCGCTTAACGACGACGGCGCGACCTCCACCGTGACCACAGAAGCTTCGGGCGTACCGGCGTCCTTCAGTGCGTCCCAGAAGCTCACCGCCCAGGGTGAAGGTTCCGTGCTGACCACCAACTCCGAGTTCGCCATCAACGTGCCGCTGCTCGGTGGCAAGCTCGAGGAGAAGGCAGCTCCGTACCTGGAGCGCGTCCTCAACGCTGAGACCGCTGTGCTGGCGGACTACGTCACTAAGTAGGTTGCGCAGCGGGGCACACCGAGGCGGCACCGGGGGCGGACACCCGGGCGAAGAAAGGTGGTAGCGACGGAGCCGTCGTTAAGCAAGACTGGGAACCATGAGTTCTGCTAAACGCTCATCGAGCGTCAAAGTCCTGCCCACCGTCCTCGGTGTCATCATCGTGGTGGCACTCATTGCGATCGCCGGCGAAATCGGCGTCCGGATGTTCGTGAGCAAGGAGATTTCCGACGGCTACCGCACCTCCGCCGAAGAGCGTGGTGCGACGGTCACTGAAGACCCCAAGGTTTCTTTCGGCACCCGCCCGATGCTGCTCGCCTTGGCCACGAAGTCCGTGCCCTCGATGGACCTGTCCACTCCGAACACGCTGGAGGTCAAGAACCCGGAGGCGCTGGGTGGCGCACCGGAGATCAACGGTGACCCGGCAGCGCAAGTGCACCTGGAAAACGTGGATCTGAGCAATCGTGCGGATCCGACCGCAGAGTCGCTGCGAGTAGATGTCACAATCCCACCTCAACTGCTGCAGGCGCTGATTAACCGGGAAAGCGGTGTACGCGCTTCCACGATCACGCCATTGCCGGACGAAGGCCTGTTCAACATTGAATTCGCCTCCGGATTTGCGACCTCCAAGTTCCGCCCGATTGCCAACGGCGGTCATATCGAAATCAACTTGGAGGGCGGCTCAATCCTCGGCTTAAACCTCGATGGCCTGGCCGGCTGGCTGGGAGAAGCGAGCGGTACGCTGTTGAGCTACGATATCGGCCACGGTATGCAGGTGGAGGAAGCGCACGTCACCGGGGAGGGCCTGGCGTTGACGCTGACGGGCGCAAATCTGCCTTTGTCGACCGTGAGCGAACTTACCTTTAGCTAGCAGGTAAGATACCGAGAATGACTCGCTCTCTCATCACCGCAAATAGCGGTACTCCCACCGAGCGCCAGTACATCTTCTCGCTCGGCTGTCCAGACCGTACCGGTATCGTTTCCACCCTGTCGACCTTCCTGTCCGACATTGGTGCGTGGATTACCGAGGCGGACTTCTTCTCCGACCCGGAGACCGGATGGTTTTTCACTCGCCAGGCGGTCCGCGCCGACGCTCTCGACCTGACGGTAGAAGAGCTGCGCGAGAAGTTCGCTGAGCTCGTCGGTGATTGGGGCCCTGAGGTCCGCTGGAAGGTCACCGACAACGCTGTCCCGAAGCGCGCTGTCATCCTGGTGACCAAGGAAGGCCACTGCCTGCAGGATCTGCTCGGCCGCGTCGCACAGTCCGACTATCCGATGGAAATCGCTGCAGTAATTGGTAACCACCGCGATCTGGAGCCACTGGTCGCAGCGTATGACATTCCCTTCCACCACGTGCCCTTCCCCAAGGATGCCGTCGGCAAGCGTAAGGCATTCGATGAGGTCGCCGAGATTGTCGACGCCGAAAACCCGGATGCCATCGTGCTCGCACGTTTCATGCAGATTCTGCCGCCGGATCTGTGCGAAAAGTGGGAAGGCCGCGCGATCAATATCCACCACAGCTTCCTGCCGTCGTTCATGGGCGCGCGCCCGTACCTGCAGGCTTATCGACGTGGTGTGAAGCTTATCGGTGCCACCTGCCACTACGCCACTGAGGACCTCGACGACGGCCCGATTATTGAGCAGGACGTCATGCGTGTCTCCCACAAGTACACCGCTGCGGACATGCAGCGTGAGGGTCGCGATGCGGAGAAGCAGGTCCTCGCCCGCGGTTTGCGCTGGCACCTGGAGGATCGTGTGCAGGTCTACGGCAACCGCACCGTGGTGTTCCAGTAGGTTTTCGGGGAACCAGATCTTTCCCCTATTCCCCCCCCAAAAAAAAGAAAGTGTCTGGGTTTATGACAAAATCACCGGGTTTTTCACCCAGAAACTGTCATAAACCCAGACACTTTCTCAGTTGTGCGGGCTAACACCCGCCCTGGACTAACACCCGCCCGGGACTAATAACCGCCCTGTGCGTTCGACAAAATGTCCTTGATCTGTGGGCGAACATCCAACCAGTAAATCCCCGTGATGACTAGTCCGGCAATCAGCGGGATGCCCAGCATTGCCCAGCCCAGCCACGGCAGGAGCAGGAAAATCGCCGAACCGACCAGCATACCGGCCCAGACGTTGCGGCTCTTGCGGTCTGCAGCGTCAAAGGCATCCGCGCGGGTGGTGATGACAAGCACCGCACCGATTAGCGCCAAGATGCCGATGACAAACGGAATGGCGAACTGAAACAGGACGTCCACATAGACGGAAATCGCCACTAGCGGCGAGTCCGCAAGACTGGGCAAAGATGGTAACAGGCGCACCGGGGGAACAACTCCTTTAACAGGGATGCATTGCTTTTTACATGCTAACGCACACCGTCTGATGTGCTGGGTTGTGCTGCTAAATAGCCCCAAACACCAAGGTCGACAGGGTGTAAATAGCCAAACCGGCCAGTGATCCGACAACCGTGCCGTTAACGCGAATGAACTGCAGATCGCGACCGACCATCAGTTCAATCTTGTCGGAAGCCTCATCGGCGTCCCAACGCTCGACGGTCTCGGAAATGATCGAGGTAATCTCGCCCGCGTAGTTCTCAGCGATGAAGACGACAGCCGCTTCCAGACGGCGGTCCATTCGTTTGCGCAACTCAGGATCGGATTGGATCCGCTCGCCGTAGCGGGCGGCCGTTTCCGAGACCTTCCGACGGAGCAGGGAGTCCGGGTCGCGGGCAGCGTCGACAAGCTTTGCGGATGTTGATGCCCAAATCTTTGCCGGCGCCTGTGTGACGGCGGCGGACGAAAGAATGTCAGTCTTAATTTCTTCGACTTTGGCGATGGTCTTCTCGTCGTTCTGCAAATCTATGGCGAGCTGCGTGAGGAAGCGGTGGAGCGCCAGGCGCGCGTCGTGCTTAGGGTCATGCTGCACCTGCCAGGTCCAATCAACCAGCTCGCGATAGACCTTGTCGCCGATGAGATCGTTGACAAAGCTCGGCGCCCAGGATGGGGCGCGCTCTCCGACGAGGCGGTCGATAAGATTCTGGGAGCCCAGCGACTTCCGGTGCAGCCACTCAGCCATCTGCTGGACGATGGGCTCGGTGCGCCCCTCTTCAATCAGCTGCTCGAGAACCTTACCCGCTGGTGGTCCCCACTCCGGAGCTGCAACTTCGTCGATGACTGCTGACTTCAGCACTGCGGCGGCATCGTCGGGATTAATCGCCTCCAGCACATTTCCGGTGAACTTACCGACCTCTGCTGACACTTTGTCGGCGTTTCCCGGCGCTACCAGCCATTCACCGATCCGTTCAGGAATCTCGGCTTTGCGCACCTTGTCTACAATCAAAGCGGGGTTCAGGAAGTTGTCACCGACGAACTGCGCCAGGGACTCACCGACCTGGTCCTTCTTGCGGCGGACGATAGCGGTGTGTGGGATAGGAATGCCGAGCGGGTGGCGGAACAGAGCTACGACAGCGAACCAGTCGGCGAGGGCACCGACCATGCCGGCCTCAGAAGCAGCGCGAACGTAGCCCACCCACGCGGGCACAACTTCGCCTGCGGATAGGTGTGAAGACTCAATACCGCGGCATGTGAAATACACAGCGGTTGCGATGACCAGCAGCATCGTAGCGAAGGCCTTGGCCTTACGCAGTTGCGCACGTTTTTCCGATTCAACCTCAGGTGATGGCCCGGGAACTTCGAGACGGTCCGAGACCGAATCGACAGCTGCCGGGAGCTTAGCGGGGTTGTTATCCATGTGTATAGATTAGGCGCCGAAAACGCGAAAATGCCACCGCGCCGCAGTCCGCTGTTGGTGAGAGAAGTACTTCTCAGTACTTCCCTACCTCAGCACACTGTGCACGGTGGCATCAACTGTGGAGGTGCTAGTTCAAAAGGCTAGCGTTGCATCCGACTAGAGGCGAGCCCCTTTAAACTGGGGCGAGCCTTTAGTGGTGAGTGCCGAATTCCTTTCGGTAAGCCTTGTAGTCACGACGACCGATGGAGATGCAGGCCACACCCGCAATAACCATAACCAGTGCGACTACCAGGCCAGCCCACATGAACACGCTGCCGTCGAAGTTCCAACCACCGGTGTAGTCGGTGTAGTTGGCGGCATCCTTAGCCAGGAAACCATTGCTGTGAGAGGCAGCAGTCTGGTCGGCAAAAACGGTCGTTGCGAGACCGAAAATGAAGGTGCCCCAAGCCGCCAGAGAGGCGAGCATGAGTCCCATGCCAATCCAGGTAATGCTCTTGTGAAGCGAGGAGTATTCGGCATTCATGCTCTGAGGCACGTAACCGTCGACGAAGTGCTCTTCGCCCTGGTAACGATTGACTGCATTCGCCATAATCTATGTCCCTTCTGGAAAACTCTAATCGAGAAAGAGTTTAGTCGTCCTTACCGCGGAAGAACGAACGAGCTCGTTCCTTGGTAACGGCGGCAACCGCAGTCAGCGGGATACCTGCCGGGCAGACGTCAGCACATTCACCATAGAGGGAGCACGGACCGAAGGTGCCTTCGACCTCGTCAACCATCTTGCGAGCACGCTTGCCACGCTCTTCCTTACCCAGCGGGACCAGGGAGAGGTGAACCAGCTTTGCGCCGGTGAACAGGTGTGCAGCACCGTTCGGGCAAGCTGCGACACAAGCACCACAGCCGATGCAGGCTGCGTGGTCAAGTGCGAACTCAGCCGTCTCGTGGTTCAGGTGCAGAGTATCTGCATCCGGAGCGGTACCAGCGTTGATGGAGACGTAGCCACCCTGCTCGAGGACACGGTCCAGAGCGGAGCGGTCAACGACCATGTCCTTGATGACCGGGTATGCGGCGGAGCGCATCGGCTCGATCTTCAGGGTGTCACCATCGCTGAACTGGTGCAGACGCTGCTGACAGGTCGGGGTGTTCTGGCCCGGGCCGTGCGGACGACCGTTGACGTTCAGACCACAGGTACCACAGATACCCTCACGGCAGTCAGATGCGAACGCGAACGGCTCCTTGCCGGACTCGACGTACTTGGAGTTGACGTGGTCAAGCAGCTCCAGGATCGACATCTCTGCGACGGCGTCGTCAACGTCAACGGATTCAAAGTGTCCCTCGACGTTCGGACCTGCTTGGCGCCAGATTTCAAGGTGCAGTTTCATTACTTGTAGTTCCTTGTCATGAGCGGGACGGCTTCGAAGGTGAGCGGCTCGGCGTGGCGAATGAATTCGTGACCGGACAGATCCCATGCAGGACCATTGTTGCCTCGCTCCCATGCGGAAACGAAGCACCAGTTAGCGTCATCGCGCTCTGCCTCGCCATCTTCGGAGATGTGGTCATCGCGGTAGTGAGCACCGCAGGACTCATCGCGGTCGAGGGCGTCGACACACATGAGCTCACCGAGGTCGATGTAGTCAGCAACACGGTTAGCGTACTCGAGCTGCTGGTTCATCTCGTTCGGCTCACCCGGAATGAACAGGTCAGACCAGAATGCCTTACGCAGTTCGCGGATCTCCTCGATACCGCGAGCCAAGTCTTCCTTGTTACGGGCCACACCACAGTCGCGGTAGAGAATCTCACCGAGCTGGCGGTGGAAGTACTCAGCGCCGTGCTTACCCTGGATGCTCATCAGCTTGTCCAGGCGAGCCTGAGCGCGGTCCAGTGCTTCCTTGGCCTCCGGGGCATCCTCAGCCAGGCGGTCGGTACCGAGCAGTGGGCCAAGGTAGTTCGGAATGGTGAACGGCAGGGTGAACCAACCGTCGACCGAACCGGACAGCAGGGAGTTCGCACCCAGGCGGTTTGCACCGTGGTAGGTCCAGGATGCCTCGCCACCGGTGAACAGACCCGGGATGGAGGTCATCTGGTTGAAGTCAGACCACAGACCACCCATGGTGAAGTGGCAGGTCGGAGCAATACGCATCGGAACCTTGTACGGGTCCTCACCGATTGCCTCTTCGTACATCTGAATCAGGTTCGAGTAGCGTTCCTTGATGACCGGCTGGCCCAGGCGCTCAATTGCGTCACGCAGATCCAGGTAGACGGAGTTCTTCAGCGGGCCAACACCGTAGCCGGCGTTAATCTGCTGAGAGTTGGCGCGGGAAGCGACGTCACGCGGGACGAGGTTACCGAATGCCGGGTAGCGACGCTCCAGGAAGTAGTCGCGCTCGTCCTCCGGGATGTCGTTGGCCGGGCGCTCGTCGCCCTTCTTCTTCGGGGTCCAAATACGTGCGTCGTTACGCAGGGACTCGGACATCAGAATGGTCTTCGACTGCCAGTGCGCGTTGACCGGAAGACCGGTCGGGTGGAACTGGATGAAGGACGGGGATGCGAAGTAAGCACCCTGGTCGTATGCACGCATGATGGCCGAAGCGTTGGAGTTCTTGGCCAGCGTGGACATGTGGTAGACGTTGCCGTAACCGCCGGTAGCCAGAATAACTGCGTGAGCAGTGTGAACGGTCAGCTCACCATTGATGAGGTTACGCATGATGGCACCCTGGCAACGGCCGTCGGCGACGATGATGTCAACCAGCTCGTTGTGGGTGAAGATCTCGACGTTGCCGAGACCAATCTGACGCTGCAGAGCCGAGGTAGTCGACAGCTGCAGCTGCTGACCCGTCTGACCACGGGTGTAGTACGTACGGGAGACCTGCACACCACCGAAGGAACGGGTTGCCAGGGTACCGCCGTACTCGCGAGCGAACGGAGCACCAATTGCATTCAGGTGGTCGATGACGCGGACGGACTCTACAGCCAGACGCCAGCAGTCGTTCTCGCGGCAGCGGTAGTCGCCGCCCTTAACGGTGTCCTTGACGTGGCGGTAAGCGCCGTCGTTGTCGACCTTCTTACCGCGAGCGGAGTTGACACCACCCTGTGCAGCAATGGAGTGCGCACGGCGCGGAGCGTCGTGGTAGGTGAAAACCTGCACGTCGTAACCGAGCTCGCCGAGGGCAGCAGCGGCAGCGCCACCAGCCAGGCCGGTACCGACGACCATGACGCGGAACTTACGACGGTTCAGCGGCGAAACCAGGTTGGCGTGATCCTTCTGGTACTGCCAGTGGTCCTTCATAGAGACCTTGTCACCCGGGGAGTTATCGGACAGAACCTTGCCGATCTTGACCCCGTCGACAACGCTTTCCGGCGCGCGGAAGTCCGCAGCGACGGTTGCTTCAGTGTTAGTCATAGTAAATTTCCTCCTCGACCTACGAGACCAGACCGGTCAGGACGGCGACTGGGATGAAGATGTTGCCGACAACAACCAGCAGCGGCAGCAGGCCGGACAGGAACAGCAGAACCTTGCGCCAGCGCTTACCGGTGATACCGAGGTCGGAAGTAGCAGTCCACAGACCGTGGGACAGGTGCAGCAGCAGAGCGAGCTGCGCAATGATGTACCAAACAACAACACCCGGACGCGAGAAGGACGCAACCACGTTCTGGTATGCCTCACCGTGCTCGAAAGAAGACGGAGCAACGCCAGCACCGATGGTCAGGTCCAGCAGGTGGAAGATGATGAAGGCCAGCAGCACAATGCCGGTGATCACCATCGAACGTGCAGTAAAGGTGTTCCAGCTGGACACCATGCCCTGACGGCGGAACTTGCCGCGGGACTGCTTAGCACGTGCAGCCAGGGTGAGGCCACCGAAAATGTGCAGGACAATAGCTACCAGCAGGACAATGCGGAAAATCCACAGAATGCCCTCGTTCGGAACTGCCGGAGCACCGACAGTGCGCAGGAAGGTCGCGTATGCGTTGAAGTCTTCCTCGCCAGCGAAAATCTTCAGGTTACCCAGCATGTGGACAATAACGAAGAGGCCAAACAGCACGCCAGTGACGGCCATGGTCAGCTTCAGAGCCCATGAAGGGTATTTAGGCTGCTCGCGCAGCGGTTCTACATTAATTTTGCCGTGCGCGATTGCGTCACGGTTTGAACTTTTAACAGTCATGGCACCTCCAGTGTCATATTCACTCTAAAGTCACACAGCGCCTGGTAAACATTTTTCCCCCTTTTGGGTGGGGATTTTCACAGGTTACCTAGGTCTTTTCTCCGCCTTTTCTCAGGTTATCGCATTTTAGCCACTTCTGACGTCGTCGCTGCATAAACCCTCTCCCCCACCATAAAAACGCCCCTACCCCGACTTTTGCCGATTTTTCCCCCGCCCAAACTAGCTAATAACGCAACATAAATAGCACGAAAATAAAAAACCGCCCACTTTTCTCAGGTGGACGGATTTAATACTCAATAATTATGTTGCGAAATTCTTTATTTTTACCCCTGCCGAATTCCCCAAAGGCCCAAACAGCCACCCCCAACAGGCAATCCCCCCCCCTATTGGCACCGTGTACGGCCGAAGCCGTCCGACTAATCCTCGCTCTGATCCGAGTTCGCCATCACCACGGTCAACGGCTCCGGACCAATGATCACCTCATGTCCTGCGACCATAATCGGCCCAACCTGGTGGTCTCCCTCCTCCAGGACGACTTCCACCGTGCGGCCGCGCACCGTCACTCGGATACGACAACCACGAATAGTGACTCGGTACGTCAGACCACTCCAGTCCTCCGGCAGACGCGGGTCAATACTGTAGCGGCCGTCATGATCGCGGAAACCACCGAAACCATAGACCAGGGACTGCCACACACCACCGGCAGATGCGACGTGGACACCATCGGCAGCGTTGCCATGCAAGTTCGCCAGGTCCACATAGAGTCCGCGTAGGAAGAAGTCCATTGCCTGCTCCTGCAAGCCCAACTCGGCCGCAACAATGGACTGCACAACGGCGGACAGCGAGGAATCACCGGTGGTGAGCGGATCGTAATACATGTAGTCTGCGCGCTTTTGTTCCGTCGTAAAGCGATTGCCCATGAGGAACAGTGCGAGGACGACGTCCGCCTGCTTAATGACCTGGTGACGGTAAATCGTCAGCGGGTGGTAATGCAGCAGCAGCGGGCGCAGCGGGCCAACTTCGGGATCGTCGAGATTCCAGCGCTTACGCAGCAGGAACTGGTCATCCTGAGGGTGAATGCCGAGCTTCTCATCGAACGGGATGTACATCGCCTCAGCGGCCTGCTCCCACTCTTCAACCTCGCGCTCAGTGAGGTCGAAGCGGTTGGTCAGTTCGCGATAGGCAGCAGGGCGATCACGCTTCATCTGCTTGACGACGTCCGCAGCAACCCGCAGGTTATACTGCGCCATCACGTTGGTGTACAGGTTGTTGTTCACCACCGTGTTGTACTCATCTGGACCGGTGACGCTGTGAATTTGGAACTCTCGCTGCTCGGCATCAAAGAATCCCAACGACATCCAAAACCTGGCCGTGCCGAGCAACAGATCCGTGCCCTCCTTGAGCAGGAACTCCTCATCGCCGGAGGCATAGACGTACTTCATCATCGCGTACACGATGTCCGCATCGATGTGGTACTGCGCCGTGCCGGCCTCAAAGTAGGCCGAGGACTCCTGACCATTGATAGTGCGCCACGGGAAGAGGGCACCGTCGTGCGCCAGTTCGTCGGCACGCGCCCACGCGGCTTCGAGCATGTCCCAGCGGAAACGCATGGCATTGCGCGAGAATTGCGGCGACGTATAGGTAAGGAATGGGGTCACGTAGATTTCCGTGTCCCAGAAGTAGTGGCCGCCGTAGCCGGTGCCGGTCATTCCCTTGGCCGGGACGCCTTGGAATTCGGCGCGGGCGGCGGCCTGGATAATCTGCCAAATGTTCCAGCGCACTGCCTGCTGAATCTCCGGCTGATTGTAAATGACCACGTCAGAGCGCTCCCAGAAGCGTTCGAGCCACTCCTCCTGGTTCTCCATCAGCCCCAGCATGCCGATGCGGCCGACGCGGTTCAGGGTGCGCTCACAGCGGAATGCCAGCTCTTCGGCACGCACCTTACGGGAGGAGTGGTACGCGACCAGCTTCTCCAGGCGTATGACAGTGCCGACCGGCGCATCCAGGTTGAACAGGGAGCTGGCCACATCCGGCTCGGTCGACTGCGAAATCTCTACGAACGGCTCCGTGCCGTCGGGAGTGCGGACAGTAAAGGTGTGGTCCATGGAGGTAGCCACGGTCATACCGGAGTTCGCGCAGCGGTAGCCCAGCGTCGAGCGCTGCCCGTGCGCCGATTCCGACTGAAATGCCGGAATGAGAACGCGGTCTTCCAGCGCCTCGGCGCGACGGGGATCCAGTTCGGTGCCCTGCGCCTTAGCGGCATCGTGGTATTCGTCCTCGCCGTCCTGGCGGTTGAGGATCTGCGAGTTAATCATCACCGCAGCATCCGCATCCAGCAGCTCGACTTCCAGACTCATCGCGGCGACATGCTTTTCCTGGAAAGACACCATGCGCTCAGAGGTGACGCGAACGCGCTTGCCACCCGGGGTGCGCCAAATGAACCGACGACGCAGCACGCCCTCGCGGAAATCCAGGCTACGTTCGTAGTCGCTGACCTCAGCATTGCCGAGACGCAGGGGCTCATCGTCAATGTAGAGACGCATTGCCTTAGCGTCCGGAGCATTGACAATCGTCTGCCCCTGGCGGGCTAGGCCGTAGGCGTCCTCGGCGTGCCTAATCGGCCAGGTCTCATGCAGACCGTTGATATAAGTGCCGTGCTCACTGGAGTCACGGCCCTCCGGCGGGTTGCCACGCATGCCGATGTACCCGTTCGACAGCGCAAACAGCGTCTCGCCCAAACCGAGCGGGAGGCCGTTCGGCTTCGTCTCAATCAGAGGCCACTCATCGACCGGAGTGATGTCTCGGTCCATGAGTCCCTCGGCATTTACAAGGTGGTGGTGCTTATCCGCACGATCCGCCGGGAAGTTACGACGCTGCTTACGACGAACTGGGGACACCGTCTCCTCCTGTTTTTCAGCCTCTGCGGTCTCCGCGTCGTGACCCTGCCCCTGCGGAATCACACGCTCAGTCTCGTCGACTGCTGCCGTGGTCGAATCGTTGGCCATGATGCCTTCCGGTTTTGTCTCAGCCATTTGTCACGAGCCAGCCTAGACGAGTGCCGCCAAGTCACTGACCACAACGTCGGCGCCCGCTCGGCGCAGCGCTTCCGCACCAGCACCGCGGTCAACACCAATGACCAGACCAAATGCGCCGGCTGCACCCGCTTGCACACCACTGATGGCATCCTCGACCACCACAGCATCGCGCGGCGCCACCCCCAGATTCTTCGCCGCGTACACGAAAGTATCGGCGGCTGGCTTACCCGGCAGGTTGTTCTCATGCGCCACCACGCCGTCAACAATCTCCACGAACCGCTCACGCAGCCCAGCGGCCGTCAGCACCGGCACCGCGTTCTTCGACGAGCTAACCACCGCCAACTGCGGTTTTTCGCTTGCCGACGAGTCCCTCGCGCCCTCTAACTCGTCGAGCAGCGCAACCGACCCCGGGTAGGCCTCAATTCCCCTCTCGACTCGCGCCAAGAAGTCATCATTTTTGCGCTTCCCGAGCCCGACAATCGTCTCGTCTTTCGCTGTGTCCTCATCGCTACCGTGCGGCAGCGAAATGCCGCGAGATTCCAGGATTGCTGCGATGCCCTCATCGCGGCGGCGGCCATCGAGGTAGGTGAAGTAGTCCTCCTCTGTGTAGGCCGAGACGCCCTTGTGCTCGAAGTAGTCGCTAAACATGTCCGCCCACGCCTGCTCGTGCACATCGGCGGTAGGGGTAATCACTCCGTCGAGGTCAAAGAGGATTGCGCCCGCGCTATGGAGGAATTCTTTGGCCTTGGCGAGGTTGGTAGCACTGTCGGTCGTGGAATTAGTCATGGGGGGTCGCAGCTCCTTGGACGTTGCAGACTGCATATTCTCAATTAACTTCCCAATCAACGCTAGCAACGTTGCCCCTACCCCGCTTGCGAACCCGGGTATCTCGAATCCGAGAATCATGGTGCGCTTCCCCCAAAAACAAAACTGCCGGCGCGCATGCGGAATTGGCATCAGAGGTTAGCCAATACCACCTACACACCGGCAGTTTGGATATCTATTTTGTTATTTCAGGCTCGGCAGCCGCAGCCCGACCAAGAATTAATCCTGGTCGATACCCTCGCGCTTCTTGAACTCCAGGCGACGGCGGTGCAGGATCGGCTCGGTGTAACCGGACGGCTGGTTCACACCATCGAGGATGAGCTCCTTGGCGGCCTGGAAACCAATGGACTTGTCGAAGTCCGGAGCCATCGGCAGGTATGCCTCATCGCCCTCGTTCTGGCGGTCAACGACCTCGGCCATGCGCTCCAGCGAATCGATGATCTGCTCCTCGGTGACAACACCGTGCAGCAGCCAGTTAGCCAGAGTCTGGGAGGAAATACGCAGGGTAGCGCGGTCCTCCATCAGGTCAACATCGTTGATGTCCGGCACCTTGGAGCAGCCAACACCCTGCTCAACCCAGCGGATAACGTAGCCCAGGATGGACTGGCAGTTGTTATCCAGCTCGTTGGCCTTGTCCTCATCGGACCAGTCAGCGCCCGGCTCGCCAGCCTTAGCTGCCGCTACCGGGATGGTGAGCAGATCACCGAAGGTGTCGCGGCGACCGTCGGTAAGCAGCTTGTCCTGAACGCCGAAGACGTCAACCTCGTGGTAGTGGGTAGCGTGCAGGACACCACCGGTCGGGGACGGAACCCACGCGGTGGAAGCACCCTGCTTCGGCTGACCGATCTTCTGCTCCAGCAGCTCGGCCATCTGCTCGGTCATGGCCCACATGCCCTTACCAATCTGAGCCTTGCCCTGCAGGCCGTGTGCCAGACCGGAGTCGACGTTGTTGTCCTCGTAAGCCAGCATCCATGGAGCGGTCTTCTGGACAGCCTTGCGGAACATCGGACCAGCCTGGATGGAGGTGTGGATCTCATCACCAGTGCGGTCCATGAAGCCGGTGTTAATGAAGACGACACGCTCGGAAACAGCCTTGATGGCGGCGTCCAGGTTGACGGAGGTACGACGCTCCTCGTCCATCAGGCCGACCTTCAGGGTGTTGTGCGGAAGACCCAGCAGCTTCTCAACGTCTGCGAACAGCTCGTTGGTGAATGCAGCCTCATCCGGGCCGTGCTGCTTCGGCTTCACGATGTAGATCGAACCGGTACGGGAGTTCTTACGTGCGTTGTCCTGGTCCAGGCCCGGGATTGCACACACAGCGGTGACGACGGCATCCATGATGCCCTCGAAAATCTCCTCGCCGTCGCGGTCGAGGATGGCCGGGTTCTGCATCAGGTGGCCGACGTTACGGACCAGGTTCAGGGAACGACCGTGCAGGGTGACCTCGGAACCGTCAAGAGCGGTGTAGGTGCGGTCGTCGTTGATGGTACGGGACAGCTTCTTGCCGCCACGGGTGAACTCGACTGCGAGGTCACCGACGTTCAGGCCCAACCAGTTGGTGTAACCCAGGGTCTTGTCTGCAGCGTCAACTGCGGCGACAGAGTCCTCGAGATCCATGATGTTGGTGACAGCGGCTTCCAGGATGATGTCCTTGACGCCAGCCTTGTCGGTCTTGCCAACCGGGGACTCCGGGTCAATCAGCAGCTGGATGTGCAGACCGTTGTGCTTGAAGTAAATGGACTCCGGTGCGTCCTTGTCGCCGGTGTAGCCGACCAGGGTCTCCGGCTCGCGCAGACCGGAGGTAGCGCCACCTTCCAGGGTTGCCTGCAGGTGACCGTCGACGATGTCGTAAGAGGTGACGTCCGCGTGGGAACCGTCGACCAGCGGCAGAGCCTTGTCCAGGAAGTTACGACCCCATGCGATAACGCGGTCACCGCGGACCTTGTTGTAGCCCGGGGTGTCCTTCTCCGCACCGCCATCTTCAGGAATAGCGTTGGTGCCGTACAGCGCGTCATAAAGCGAGCCCCAGCGTGCGTTCGCAGCGTTGATGGCGAAACGGGCGTTGAGGACCGGCACAACCAGCTGCGGGCCAGCGGTGGAAGTGATCTCGGTGTCGACGTTAGCGGTGGTGACCTGGAAGTCACCCGGGTTGTCAACGAGGTAGCCAATTTCCTTCAGGAATGCGACGTACTCATCCTGATTCTGCTCGCCCGGGTGTTCCTTGTACCAAGCGTCGAGCTTTTCCTGCAGCTCATCGCGCTTGACCAGCAGCTCGCGGTTGCGCGGAGTGTACTTAGCGACAATGTCACCGAAGCCGTTCCAGAACGCGTCCTTGTCCTCAATGCCGGCGGCGGGGAGTGCGGTGTCATTAACGAAGTCGTAAAGAACCTTCGCGACCTGCATTCCACCTGCCGAAATACGCTGTGCCATTGCTCTCCTCAAAACTATTGATTGCAATTTGCCCATCCAGCCATGGCCACGTCAGCGGCTCACACTGGATGCGTTGTTCCCCTACTGTATGTGATTCGGCGCACTTATGAACCGTCTTTTTCCATAACCGCCAACCGCCAGCCCGGTATAGCGCCGCTCACATTTGCCATTTCATTCGCTTTACGACGAGCACCCCGCGAACAGGCCCCACCCCTCCCCGATGACCATTCGGGCATTCAATCCTGACGCCACAACCAGCCCTCCCCCACCCGCATTGACCGCAGCATCCCCGGCGCTCTTTCCTCCAGCCACGGAACACCACACGCAATGGGAAAGTGTCGTGCCTCACAGGCATTTACTATTACGACCTGCACATCAACGGCCAGCGACCAATCACGTCGCTACAGTCTCCGCCTTCAAACCAGACCATAAAAGCGAGATGACAACCGAGACCCTGGCCACTACCCAGGGATGCTCCGGCGGGGTACTGACGGTGTAACGGCAGTGTATTTAGAAGCCCGTTTCTACCTTTGCGGCCGTAATTTCGGGGGTAGCGAAACACCCCCTAAACCCCAAACACTGTTAACGGCCAGCTTTGATAATTACCAAAATATAAATCACCCCAAAGCGGGGGGAACATTATTAGCGAGCCAGCCATAGGGAAATAACAGTACAAATGTACCGGCCGGTCACAGGCGAAAATTGTTAAAGCCAAGCTACACATCACAATGTTTGCAATCTTCACAAGTGTTATCCGTATTACATACTTGAATTCACATCGGAAGCTGCTTGACGAACGTAGCGCTATGCCCCAAAATGTGAGACATGGCACGCGGAAGCGGACATTGTTTTTGTTCGCGTGTTTGCGTGCAGGGGTACAGCATTTTGCTAGCGCCCCTGCATTCACGTGACACCGCGGTCACTATCGGGTCAGCCTGTAGATCGGTTCTGTCGGAATTGTTCTTAAGTCAGCACCCGGAGTTCAAAAAGCAAGCAAAAGGAAGTGACTCCGTTTATGTCTAACGTTGGTAAGGCACGTACCGCCGCCGAAATCCAGAAGGATTGGGACGAGAACCCGCGCTGGGAAGGTATCACCCGCGACTACACCGCTGAGCAGGTTGCTGAGCTCCAGGGCTCCGTCGTCGAGGAGAACACCCTCGCTCGCCGCGGCGCTGAGATCCTGTGGGAAGGCGTCAACGTTAAGGACGACTCCTACATCAACGCTCTGGGCGCACTGACCGGTAACATGGCCGTTCAGCAGGCTCGCGCTGGCCTGAAGGCTGTCTACCTCTCCGGTTGGCAGGTTGCTGGTGACGCTAACCTCTCCGGCCACACCTACCCGGACCAGTCCCTGTACCCGGCTAACTCCGTGCCGAACGTCGTTCGTCGCATCAACAACGCTCTGCTCCGCGCAGACGAGATCGCTCGCATCGAGGGCGACGACTCCGTCGACAACTGGCTGCTGCCGATCGTCGCTGACGGTGAGGCTGGCTTCGGTGGCGCTCTGAACGTCTACGAGCTGCAGAAGGCTATGATCAACGCTGGTGCCGCTGGTACCCACTGGGAGGACCAGCTCGCTTCTGAGAAGAAGTGTGGCCACCTGGGCGGCAAGGTCCTGATCCCGACCCAGCAGCACATCCGCACCCTGACCTCTGCTCGCCTGGCTGCTGACGTCTCCAACACCCCGACCGTCATCATCGCCCGCACCGACGCTGAGGCCGCTACCCTCATCACCTCCGATGTTGATGAGCGCGACCAGAAGTTCATCACCGGTGACCGCACCTCCGAGGGCTTCTACCACGTCCAGAACGGCCTGGAGCCGTGCATCGAGCGTGCAAAGTCCTACGCTCCGTACGCTGACATGATCTGGATGGAGACCGGTACTCCGGACCTCGAGCTGGCTAAGAAGTTCGCTGAGGGCGTCAAGGCTGAGTACCCGGACCAGCTCCTGGCTTACAACTGCTCCCCGTCCTTCAACTGGTCCGCTCACCTCGAGAAGGACGAAATCGCCAAGTTCCAGAACGAGCTGGGCAAGATGGGCTTCAAGTTCCAGTTCATCACCCTGGCTGGCTTCCACGCCCTGAACTACGGCATGTTCGACCTGGCTTACGGCTACGCTCGCGAGCAGATGTCCGCATTCGTCGACCTGCAGAACCGCGAGTTCGAGGCTGCCGAGAAGCGCGGCTTCACCGCTGTCAAGCACCAGCGCGAGGTTGGCGCTGGCTACTTCGACCGCATCGCCACCACCGTCGACCCGAACTCCTCCACCACCGCCCTGAAGGGCTCCACCGAGGAGGGTCAGTTCTAAGTCACTCGGCTTAGGGCTTAGGTCAAGGACCTAACTTCAACACCCAGCGAGGGTTGCACTTGCAGCCCTCGCTGGGTGTTTTTGTGTGTTCATCGACATGTCGACTCCGGGCCGTCGTGAAGCGTGCCTGAGAACCTCAGCACCTACACACGTAAGCAAAGGTTGCAACGGTTTTCTACACAAGTTCAGCAAAGCCCGCGATATGCTGGGCAGTATGTCGAAAACCTATGTCGGATCCCGCCTCCGCCAGCTACGCCGCGAGCGCGACCTCAGCCAGGCTGCGCTCGCACAGGCGTTGGGCCTCTCGGCTAGTTACGTCAACCAGATTGAGCACGACGTCCGCCCGCTGACTGTGCCCGTGCTGCTCCGCATCACGGACACATTCGGCGTTGACGCGACTTTCTTCTCCCGAGATGACGACTCCCGCCTCCTCGCTGAGGTCCAGGACGTGGTAATGGACAAGGAGATCGCTAAGTCTCCCATGGATCTGCAGGAGATCTCGGAAATGGTTCGCGACCACCCTGATATCGCCCGCATCATGGTGGACATTCACCGCCGCTACCGCAACGTCACGGACAAACTCTCTCTGGCCACCGAGGAGCGCAACTTCGGCAACAGCACCGACACCGCCTCCGGTTCACAGGCGCTGACCATGCCTCATGAGGAGGTCCGCGACTACTTCTACGCCCGCCAGAACTACATCGCTTCGGTCGACACCGCCGCTGAGGAGCTGGCCCGCGAGCTGCGCATCACCGACGAGACCACCGATGTGGTCTCTGTGCTGGCCGACAGGCTGTCCAACGACCATGGGATTCGGATTGCGCTGGAATCGTCGTTAGGCGATGTGCAGCACAGCCTTGATCGGCGGACGAAGACGCTCTACCTCGCGCGGCACCTCTCGCCGGGACAGCGGGCCTTCCGCATGGCCACGGAGCTGGGGTTTTTGGAGCAGGGCGAGACCATTTCCGAGGCCGTCGCGTCCGGGCATTTCATGTCGGAGGAGTCGCGGAAGCTGGCGCAGCGCGGAGTCGCGACGTATTACGCGGCGGCGCTGATTCTGCCGTATGAGTCGTTCCATGCGATGGCTGAGTCGAAGCGCTACGACATCGAGCTGTTGTCGCGCACTTACGGTGTCGGCTACGAGACCATCTGCCACCGATTGTCCACGATGCAACGCCCCAGCTTGCGCGGCATCCCGTGGACATTCGTGCGCGTCGACCGCGCGGGCAACATGTCCAAACGTCAATCCGCCACGGGCTTCCACTTCACGCATTCGGGCGGTACCTGCCCGCTGTGGAACGTCTACGAGACTTTCTCCTACCCCGGCAAGGTCATGCGGCAGGTCGCGCTCATGCCGGATGGTCGGCCGTACATGTGGATCTCGCGGACCGTGGAGCATCACGCGGCACGTTTCGGCAAGCCAGGTAAGGTTTTTGCCATCGGTTTGGGCTGCGAGGCCCGTCACGCTGAGCGCACCGTGTACGCCGATGGTCTCGATCTCGCGGACCTCGACGCCGCCACTCCAATCGGTGCCGGCTGCAGGGTCTGCTCCCGCGAGGCATGTCCGCAGCGCGCGTTCCCGCCGATCCATCGCGATATCGACATCAACATGCACCGCTCCACCGTCTCGCCGTACTAGTTCGCTTTACGACGGGCGCGGAGCCGGCCTGTTTGCGGGGGCTTGGTTCGCGCAGGATGCTCCCCCCCCCAAAAAAAAGGAAGACCCAAAAAGAAAGTGCTTAAGTTTATGACACTTTCGCACCGATTTTCACGGTCAAACTGTCATAAACTTAAGCACTAACTCGTATTTGCCTGAACCGGGACCAGCCCAGTGAGAGCCAGGACCAGCGAAAACTGGCCCCAGGCCAAAGCCACAACCTCTTACAGGTTGATCATCTTGCCCATAACGCCCTCAGCTGCTTCCTTCATAGCCTCGGACATGGTCGGGTGAATGTGGACGGCGCGGCCGATTTCCTCAGTGGTCAGCTCGTACTTCTCAGCCAGAACCAGCTGCGGCATGAGCTCGGAAACGTTGGCACCCACCATATGGCCACCCAGCAGCTCGCCGTATTCGGCATCTGCAATGAGCTTCACGAAACCAGCCGGCTCCGCCAGCCCCTGGGCCTTACCGTTTGCAGAGAACGGGAAGGTGGAGACCTTAATCTCGCGACCGTTCTCCTCTGCCCACTTCTTGGCCTGCGCCTCGGTCTTACCGAAGGAACCAACCTGCGGGTTACAGAAGGTTGCGCGCGGCATCATGTTGTAGTCCGGGATGGTCTCGGTCTCGTGACCCGCCATGTGCTCAGCTGCGATAACGCCCTGTGCCTCAGCGACGTGTGCCAGCTGCAGCTTCATGGTGACGTCACCGATGGCGTAGATGTTGTCGACGTTGGTGCGCATGTACTCGTCGATGACAATCTCGCCGCGCTCGCCCAGCTCAACACCGGCCTTGTCCAGGCCGATGCCCTCGGTGCGCGGTGCGAAGCCGATGGAGACCATAACGCGGTCGACGGTCAGAGTCTGCTCGTCGCCACCATCCTTGGCCTCGACCTTGACCTCAACCGAGTCACCATTGTCCACGATGGAGGTGGTCTTGTGCCCGGTCATGAGCTTGACGCCCAGCTTCTTGTATTCCTTGGCAATAACCTTGGAGACGTCTGCGTCCTCGTTCGGCAGAACGTTGTCCATGAACTCGACGATGGTGACATCCACGCCGTAGTTAGCCAAGACGTATGCGAACTCCATACCGATGGCGCCAGCACCGACGATAACCATGGAGTCCGGCAGCTCGTCGGAGAGAATCTGCTCTTCGTAGGAAACGATGTTGCCGCCGACCTCAACGCCCGGCAGGGAACGGACGACAGAACCGGTCGCAATAATCGCCTTGTCGAAGGTAATTTCCTTGCCCTTGTCATCGCCATCAGTGATGGCCATGGAGGTCGGGCCAGTGAATTCACCGAAACCGTTGATTTCGGTGATCTTGTTCTTCTTCATCAGGAAATGAACACCCTTGACGATGCCCGCGGACACCTTGCGCGAACGCGCGTGTGCGGCACCGAAGTCAAAGGAGACATCGCCGGAGATACCGAAGGTCTTAGCCTCATGGTTGAAAATGTGCGCCACCTCGGCGTTCTTCAACAGAGACTTGGATGGAATACAGCCAACGTTGAGGCAGACACCGCCCCAGTATTGCTTCTCCACCACGGCAGTCTTCAGGCCCAGCTGGGATGCACGGATTGCTGCGACGTATCCGCCAGGACCGCCGCCGAGTACTACAAGATCAAAATGTTCAGCCACGTGCACAAGTCTACGCACGACTTGTCTTTACTTCACGCGCGAGTCCCGGTTTTACCTACTGCGGTCGGCTACGGTGGTGGGCATGGGCACCGACACGGACACCGACTTGGGCAACAATCTCTCCTTCCTCTCCACTGATCTTGTCCCCGATTGGCTGGACGATATCGACGGCTCCCAGGCGCTGGCGTGGGCCCGCGCGCAGTCGGAGGCCACCGTCGCAGGTGTCGATTCGCTTGCCGACGACACCAGCGACCGCACCAACCTGGAACAACGCATCCTGGCTGCGCTCAACACCGATGCCCGGATTGCATACCCGGTGCGGCGCGGCGAGTACCTCTATAACTTCTGGCGGGATGCCGAGCATCCGCGGGGCCTGTGGCGGCGCACCTCGTTGCAGAGCTATCTGGCTGGCCAGGAAGATCCGCAGGCAACCGAGTGGGAAACTCTCATCGACCTCGATGCGCTGGCGAAAGCCGAGGGAGAAAACTGGGTCTGGAAGGGCACGGTGTGCCGTTATCCGGAGTATGACCGCGCGTTGATTCTGCTCTCTCGCGGCGGCGCCGATGCCACTGTGGTGCGGGAGTTTGACCTCGTCAACTGCACTTTTGTCGAGGATGAGTCGTTCTACCTCCCGGAGGCGAAGCCCGATGTCTGTTGGTTGGGTCGTGACGAAATTCTCGTTGGCAGTGACTTTGGTCCGGGGTCACTGACGGATTCGGGCTACCCGCGGCAGGTGCGTCGGTGGCGGCGCGGCATGCCGTCGTCAAGCGCGGATGTGGTTTTCTCGGGCCACAGTGATGATGTGGCCGTGGGCGGCTGGTTCGACGCGACGGAGGGTTTCGAGCGGCTGTTTGTCGAGCGTGCGCATGATTTTTATAATTCGCAGCGGTTCGTGGCAGCGGAGCGTCCGGGCAAGTTGGCGGCGCAGCAGAATGGGGACTTTTCCCTGCAGATCCTGGAGGTACCGCAGGACTGTCGCACGAGTGTCCATAGGCAGTGGCTGGTGCTGATGCCGCGCACGGAGTTCAATGGCATTCCGGCTGGTGGCGTGGCCGTTGTGGAGCTCGATAAGTGGCTGGCGGGCTCGCGTGAGGTGGAGGTGATTTTCACCCCGGATGCGCACACCTCGTTCCAGCAGCTGGCGTGGACGAAGAACTTCCTGGTGTTGACGCTGCTGGAGGATGTCGCGACGAAGTTGGTCGTGTTGCGGGAGGGCTCGTGGGAGCCGGTGGAGGCTTTCGGCGAGTTGCCTGCGCAGGCCACTGTGAGCGTGATTGATACGGCCTCTGAACGCGACGATGAGATCTGGTTGGTGTCGACCTCGGCAACGCAGCCGGCAACCCTTTGGTACGGGCAAGTCGGCAGCCAGCTCACGGAAGTGCGGCGTGCTCCGGCGCTCTTCGACAGTGAGGGGATGGAGACGCGGCAGCACTGGGCGACCTCGGCCGATGGCACGCGGATTCCGTATCGCATCACCGGCCGCTTCGGCGCAGGCGCTAGTGCAGAGACAACCACAGCCACACCCACTCCGAACCCAGCCCCTACCCTCGTGCACGCCTACGGCGGTTTCGAGGTCTCACTGGTCCCGCAGTACTCGGCGATTCGTGGCCTGACCTGGCTCGAGCGGGGCGGATACTTCGTGGAGGCCAACCTGCGTGGCGGTGGCGAATTTGGCCCGACCTGGCACTCCTCGGTGGTCAAGACTGAGCGGATGAGGGTCTATGAGGATCATCAGGCCGTGCTGCGCGACCTGGTTGAACGTGGCTACTGCACGCGCGAGCAGCTGGGCGTGCGCGGTGGTTCCAACGGCGGGCTGCTGACCGCTGTCTGCCTCACCTCCTACCCGGAGTTAGTGGGAGCGGTGGTGTCCCAGGTGCCGCTGGCGGACATGATGCGCTATCACAGGCTGTCCGCGGGAGCCTCCTGGATGGCCGAATATGGAAACCCGGACGACCCCACCGAGCGGGCTGCGATTGCGCAGTATTCGCCGGTCCAGCGCGTCGTCAAGCGAGAGCAGCGCGCCTACCCACCAGCGTTGATTACGACGTCTACCAGGGACGACCGTGTCCACCCGGCGCATGCGCGGAGCCTGGCGTGGCTGCTGGAGGAAGCGGGACAGCCGGTGGATTATCACGAAAATACCGAAGGAGGGCACGCCGGTGCGGCGGATAATTCGCAGGTCGCGTTCGTCGAGGCACTCATATCTACGTGGCTGTGGAACAAGCTCAAGTAAGGTAACAGCCGTGAGTAGCGCTGATTTCACTAATCCTTATACCGGTATTGCGTTCAACCTGGGTTTCCGGGTGAACAAATACGAGCTGGACCTCGATTATCGGGTCGGGCCGAATCGTCTGAAGGCGACGGCGACTCTGCATATCGAAATCAATGCTTGGACCTCACACATCACGCTCGACTTTGCGGATGCGCTGGGGGCCGATTCGGTGGATGCGATTTCCGATTCGCAGGCACACTCAATCGATGTAAAGCGCTGGCGCCATTCGGGACGCAAGCTGCGCGTCACCTTTGACCGCGAGTTGGCTCCAGACGAGACGCTGCGGCTGATTGTCACTTACTCGGGCACGCCACGTCCGGTGCGCTCGAAGTGGGGCGAAATTGGCTGGGAGGAACTGGAAAACGGCGCACTCGTGGCATCGCAGCCGGTGGGCGCGGCGTCGTGGTACCCCTGCGATGACGATCCCGAGGTCAAGGCGTTCTACGAGTTCACAATGGTCACCGACGCTCCCTACGAGGTCGTCGCACCAGGGCTTGCCGACGCTCCGGTGAACGTGGGCGGATCGCGCCGCCGCTGGCGGTTTGTCACCGAGGAGCCCATGGCCTCCTACCTGGCCACCATCAATGTCGGCCAGTTTAAGAAAGTCGAGCTGCCGTGCCAGACCTCGACCGTAGTGGCCTGGGTGCCCTCTGAGTTGGTGGCAAATGCCCGCCACGACTTCCGCGACCAGGGACGCATGCTCGATGAATTCGCCAAGCTCTTTGGCCCTTACCCCTTCCGTGCCTACCAGGTGGTCATTTGTGAAGACGACCTGGAGATCCCCATCGAGGCACAGGGTCTGTCCATCTTCGGAGCCAACCACGCCGACGGCAAGGACACGTGGAATCGACTGATTGCCCACGAGTTGTCGCACCAGTGGTTCGGCAACAGTGTCGGCATTTCGCAGTGGCGCGATATCTGGCTCAACGAGGGTTTTGCCTGCTATTCCGAGTGGGTGTGGTCCGAGGTCAGCGGCGGTGCCAGCGCGGATGTGCACGCCCGCAAGCACTACCTGGACCTGCTTGAAGATAATCAGGACATCGTCATCGCCAACCCAGGGCCCAAGCTGATGTTCGACGACCGTCTGTACAAGCGCGGCGCGCTGACTGTGCACGCTCTGCGTCTGCTGCTGGGCGACGAGGTGTTCTTCGACCTGGTGCGCAAGTGGACCACCACCAACCGCCACAGTGTGGTCGATGCAGTGGACTTCCGCGCACTGGCCAACCGCGTATGCCGTGAGCGTGGCATCACCACCTCGCACCTGGATGTCATCTTTGACTCCTGGCTGTCACGCAGCTCCTTGCCGGACTTCCCCACCGACCCAACGCGTTCCCCTGCTGACCAGGGCATCGACGATAATGGTGCTCCAATCGTGGACGAGGAACTGGCCGCTCAGTTTGAAAAGCTCGGCTACTCGAAGGCCAAGGACTAGAGAGCTAGAGGCACGTCAATGTCCGGTTTCAAATGGTTGTCGCTGGCCACGATTGTCGCGGCGATAGGCAGCTTCGCGGTGCTGATTATCTCGGCCCGCGCACTCCCCAATGCGGTAAACCTGCAGTTCGTGGCGTTCTGGGGGCTTTTCTTCGCGCTCACGGGTGTTCTCGGCGGGCTGATGCAGGAGACCACGCGCGCAATCGGTGCTGCGGAATCGCGGGAGCGGGAGCGGGATCGAGAGCAGGGGCAGAGCCAGGAGCAGGAAGCCTCGGAAGCGGGTCAAACTCTCGGTGCTCGTCCCATCACAGTTTCCCTGGGCGTCGCCGCAGTTACTTTCATCACCATGGCAGTGACGGGTCCGCTGTGGGCCCCACTGGTCGTGCAGGATGACGCCGGCACTGCAATTCTGCTCATGGCTTTTGGTCTGGCGCTGTACTCCATGCAGGCCACCACCTCGGGTCTGCTCAGCGGCCGCCAACTGTGGGGCCCCTACGCCGCGCTAATCATGATTGACATTCTCGTGCGCGTGGCTCTAGCACTCATCGCCTGGTACTTCGGCTGGGGCCTGCTGGCGTGGCTGATTATCACGGTCTTCGGCACTGTCAGTTGGCTTATTCTCGCGCTGTTTTCCCCAGCAACCCGCTCGGTCATGTTCGCGCGTGCCGACGTCCCGGTGCGCCGCTTCATCACTCTCATGGTCACGGCCATGGGCGCATCCGGCGCATCTGCTGTGCTGGTCACAGGCTTTCCGACAATCGTCAAGATTGCCGGCGAAGCGGTCACCACTGGCGCAGGGATAGCCGAGTCGCTGACCCCGCCGCATGCCAACAACTTCACCGCAGCGGTGACCATTGCGGGTATCGCCTACGCCGTAACGCTGACGCGCGCTCCGCTGCTCATGCCCTTGGAGAAGTTCCAAAACGCCATCATTGTGAGCTTTGTCCGGCACCGCTCCGAGGGCGTGCTGGCAGCGCTGGCCAAGCCGTTGGGAGCGCTGGCTGCTTTCGGCACCTTCGGGGCAGGCTTGGCATGGCTCATCGGCCCGTGGATCATGACTCTCATCCTGGACGATAGCTATCACGTGTCCGGGCCGGTGCTCGCAGCGCTGACGCTCGGCGCGACCTTGACCGCCATGTTGATGATTACCGGCTCGGTCACATTGGCAGTGGAAAAGCACCATATGTATCTGATCGGTTGGTTGGCTGCGACCACAATCGCCGTTGCTATTCTTTTCCTTCCTGGGCACCTGTCGGTACGCACGGTCGCGGCTATCGCCGTAGGCTCTGCAGTAGGTGTTGTCATTCACCTGCTTGCGCTGCGCACACTTTCCCCACGTGCTGCCAGGTCAGCCGTATCGGAGGCTTTTGCGGTGGAATAACACCACCCGCATCCAATACCGCCCCCCCCAAAAAAAACTGTCCATATCCCCCTGCAACTCCCAAGGTTCGAGACTCACATGTCCACCATCACTAACCTCACGGTTCTCATGACCGTCTACCACCGCGTCGTCCCCGACCAGCTCGATGCTGCGCTGCAGTCGCTGTGGAACCAGACGCGTCCGGCCGCGCACGTCATTGTGGTCATCGATGGCCCGATTGGGCAGGAACTCGACCGGGTCGTCGTCAAGCATGAACAGGCGCATTCGGAGATGACAGTGCTGCGGTGTGCGGAAAATGGTGGCTCGGGAGTGGCTTCGCAGGCGGGTCTTCAGCTGGTGGAAACACCATGGGTGGCGCGGCTGGATGCAGACGATATTGCGCGTGCGGACCGATTTGAAAAGCAGTGGGACGCGCTGACCGCTGACCCGGAGTTGGATGTATTGGGCAGTGCAATGGCGGAGTTCGAGGGCACGCCGAACAATGTGGTGCGCGTGCGGACTCTGCCGCAGACGCACGCCGAAATTGCGCGTTATATCAAGATCAATTCGCCTGTAAATAACCCCTCCTCGATGCTGCGCACGGCGAAGGTGCGTGAGGTCGGCGGGTATCGCGACATCCGTCTGATGGAAGACTATGACCTCTGGGTGCGCCTCATGGCCGCCGGCGCGAAGTTTGAGAATCTGCCCGAGCCGCTGGTGTACTTCCGCGCCGACGGCATGTTCGAGCGGCGGACCTCGCGCGGCATCATCCGCGGTGAACGCCAGCTCCAGCGCACGCTGGTAGCTGAGG
Organism: Corynebacterium sp. HMSC14H10; assembly: GCF_001807105.1. NCBI lineage: Bacteria > Bacillati > Actinomycetota > Actinomycetes > Mycobacteriales > Corynebacteriaceae > Corynebacterium > Corynebacterium sp. HMSC14H10. Next base: position 39,702 of record NZ_KV787441.1, read on the forward strand.
GACTGATTTCCCGGCCGCGGGCGGTGTTTAACTTGGCGGTGCGGACACTTTTCCGACTTTTGCCAACTCAGCTCATGTCACGCGCATATCGACGATTGTTTGTGCGGTAGGCTTCGGAGCGATGACTGACAACATGGATTTCTCGGACACCTGGCTGATTGTGCCGTGCTACAACGAGGGCCAGGTTATTCGTGAGGTTCTCGAGCACGCTCGCGAGACCTTCCCCAACATTGTCGCGGTCAACGACGGCTCTTCGGATAACTCCAGCCTGGAGATCCACAGGGCCGGCGCTCACCTGGTCAACCACCCTGTCAATTTGGGTCAAGGTGCCGCTATCCAGACCGGCGTGGAATACGCTCGCGCGCAGGCTGGATCGAAGTACTTTGTCACCTTCGACGCCGATGGCCAGCACCAGGTCAAGGACGTCGTCGCTATGGTGCAGCGACTACGCACCGAACCAATCGACATCATTGTGGGAACCCGTTTCGGCCGCCCTCGCGCCGAGGATGACCAGGTGCCGCTGATTAAGCGAATTGTCCTCAAGACGGTAGTCATGTTGTCACCACGCACGCGCCGACTCGGGCTTACCGACGCCCACAACGGCCTGCGCGCCTTCAACCGCACGGTGGCAGAGCAACTGAACCTGCGCATGAACGGCATGAGCCATGCCTCCGAATTTGTCGAGGTCATGGACAGCAGAGGCTGGCGTACCGCTGAGCAGCCGGTGGATATCCTCTACACGGAATACTCCATGTCCAAAGGGCAATCCTTGTTCAACGGTGTCAATATCCTTGCCGACTCCCTGATTTCGAAGAGGCTGCCATGACCGCATCCATCGTTCAAATTATTTTGCTGCTGGCGATGGTGGGCCTGGTGGCTTACTTCGTCGCTAACCGTCGTAAAGCGCGCGCCAAGGCGGGCGTGAAACTGGGATTCGTCGTTTTCGTCATCGCGTGCCTGTGGGCAATCGTGCGTCCCGACGATCTGACCGTGGTGGCCAACTGGATTGGTGTGAACCGAGGCACCGATTTGCTGCTCTACGTACTGGTGTTGGCGTTCGTGTTTACCACGGTGTCGTCCTACATCCGCTTCCGCGAACAGGAGCTGCGCTACGCACGACTGGCTCGTGCAGTGGCCTTGAAGACCGCTGTGCGTCCGGAAGAAGAAATTGTGATTTCGGGCAGCCAGAACAGCAGCCAAAAAGACAGCGCGACAAACGTCGAGAACAACGCTCCGTCCGACTAATCGGCACGCTAAGCGCATGTGAATCTGAGGCTGTGGTTCCATAGAAGCCATGAGCGAAGAAAATAAGGACAACATCGCCGCTGACAACAGCAGCGATTCGCAGCAGCCCTCGGCAGACGCAGCGCCGCAGGGGACACAGCAGGAACCCCAGCAGGCTTCTCAGCCGGTACCCACTGAGCAGGACTTGGAGTCCTGGTCTGCCGACAGTGATGGAAAAACCAAGTCGTGGTACTCGATTCCGAACGCCGCATGGGCGCTAGCTGTCGTAGCATTGATCGTTGTCGGCGCAGCGGGCTTCTTCGCTGGCTCGCGTTCGGCTAGCTTCAACGGCGTGAGCACCGTCAACATGGCGGGCGTTGCACCAGGCAAGGGGGAAATTGCGCCTGTACCTGGCCCGAATGGCTCTTTCGACGCCAGCATCTACGGCCCAAAGGCGGGAGCGCAGCTAAAGTCCCCGGAGGATATGGACAATGTCCACCGCCGCAATGAAAATGATCCTTTTGCTCTCGGTGCAGTGGATGCGCCGGTCGTAATCTCGATCTACTCGGACTTCGAATGCCCGTTCTGCGCGAAGTTCACAAACGAAACCGAGCCTGCCCTCGTGGAAAAGTACGTCAATGAGGGACTGGTCCGCCTGGAGTGGAACGACATGGCCATCAATGGCGAGAAGGCCATCAAGGACGCTGAGGCCGGCCGTGCCGCAGCAGCTCAGGGCAAGTTCTGGGAATTCTCCCGTGCGCTGTTTAAGAAGGCCGGCGAGAAGGGCCAGGGCCACCCGGAGTTCACTGAAAAGGAACTGATTGCCGTCGCTCGTGAGGCCGGTGTGCCGGACGTGAAGCGCTTTGAAAAGGAGCTTAAGGACGGCAAGTGGACCGAGGCGGTCGAGAATGCCACCCAGTTCGGTTCCATGCTGGGCATTTCCGGTACTCCAGGCTTCCTCGTTGGTACTCAGTTCGTCTCGGGCGCACAGCCTGTCGATGTGTTCGAGGACAATATCGAGCTGGCTCTCATCCACGCCAAGCGCACGGAGGAAGCTGGCAAGTAACCTGGCTGACTCGCTGCTAACTTACGCGGGCGAGTGCACGAAGCCACCCGCGCAAGTTGCGCTAGCCCTGATTCCGGAAGTACTCCACAGTACGGGCAACGCCCTCCTGAATACTCATAGCTGGCTCCCAGCCGAGTACCTCACGCGCCCGCGTGGGATCCAACGCCGACCGCGCCACATCACCAGTGCGCGGCGGTGCAAACTCTGGATTATCCTCGGCATCCGCAGCCTGCGCCACCAACGAGTGCAGCTGCCGATCCGAGGTTTCTACGCCGGTGCCAATATTAAAGCGCATTCCACCACCGACCTCGCCGGATGCGCGGTAGAAAGCATCCACCACATCGTCGACATAGACATAGTCGCGGGTATTTCCTCCGTCACCGAATACCTTGGTTGGCTCTCCCGCCAGCAGTCGCTGAGCGAAAATAGCCACCACACCGGCCTCGCCGTGCGGATCCTGCCGCGGGCCGTACACATTCGCCGGCGCGATGTGCGAGCATTCGAGCCCGTAAAGATTGCGGAACATATTCAAGTACAGTTCGCCCGTTGCCTTTGAGGCGGCATAGGGGCTCATCGGATTGACCGGCACATTTTCCGTCACCGGAAGCTCCTCCGGCGTGCCGTAGATGGAACCGCCCGACGATGTAAACACAACCTTGCGGACACCGTGCTTTCGGGCCGCATCGGCAAGTTTGATTGTGCCAATGATGTTCAGCGTCGCATCTCGCACCGGGTCGGCCACGGAAATCCGCACATCAATCTGCGCTGCGAGGTGGAAAATAACCTCCGGGCCGCTTTGCTCGAGCAGCTCGTCCCAGTCCACCTCCAGCACATCGGCGGTTATGAACTCAAAATCGTCGTTAAGCGATGCCTGCTGGAGGTTTTCCAGCTTTCCGTGGGAGAGATCGTCCAGCGCCGTGACCGCGTACCCTTCAGCCAGTAGCCGGTCAACCAGCGTCGAACCGATAAATCCCGCACCACCCGTCACCAGCGCGCGCGGTTTCGCGCTTGCCGACGATTCTGTCATCGCGGTGGCCGGTGATTCGTTCTTGTGCTTCTCCATAGGAAGAACTATAGGCGCTTAGTAAGGAAAACCGCTTATACGTGTGCCAACCTCACATTGACGGGGTTGATTAGTCTCCCGAGGAATGCGAGATTACTCAGCGCGCTGTGGCAGGTTGACAGTGGAATTGAAGAAAATAACCAAGCCCATCAGGATGGCGATGACCATACCGCCACCGAGCATGACCGGGTAGGTCATCCAGGAGATGGACTCGGAGAGCTTGGTCAGAATTGCCGGGAATGCGAAGCCAATGTAGGTCAGGCAGTAGAAGATACCGGTCAGACCAGCCATATCGCGTGGGCCAGCGATGCGCTGTACCTCGTTGAGGCCGGTAAACATGGACAGACCGTAGCCGGCGCCCAACACCAGCGCTGCAATGAACGCCGTCACTGCGGTGGGGTTGGTGGACATCCATGCGGCCATTCCCATGCCGATAACCACGATGCCAATTGCGATTAGCGAACCGCGGGCGTTGTGCTCGGTCACAAAGCGTGGACCAATCTGCTGAATACCAAAACCGCAGAGTAGCGCGAACAGTGTGACCATCGCGGAGTAGAACACTGGCTGGGAGACGTGGTCCTGCAGCAACGACGGAATGATTGCGTAGGCAACACCGGCTGCACCGAAGACCCACGGAGCTCCCATCGCGGCGACGAGCAGGAAGCGACGGTTAGTTACCGAAGGGGTACGCAGGGACTCCAAGACCGTCTCGCGTGGAGCGTTGCTGCCGCCCAGGTGCGGCGACTGGCGGGTCTCCGGCACAGTCAATAGACCGAAGATTGTCGGGATAGAAATCAGGATGTGGATGATATAAGCCAGCTGCCCCGGCAGCGGTGCGAACTGCGCTAGCGTGCCGGCAATTCCCGCACCCAGACCAAAGCCCAAGGTCAGAGCCATGGACTGACGCTTCGCGCCCGAGGTTGACTTGGCCTTGGGGTCAAAGCGCGGATCGGAGAGCTCCTTTACCCACGAGCCGCCCACGGCCATGACAATGCCGACTGCCAAGCCAGAGATAAAGCGACCAGTGAGGATAAGCGGGGCGGTAGTCTCGCCCAACGCAATAAGAGTCGACCCCAGAATCGAGAGAACCGGCGCGGCGAGCATCACCGGCTTACGGCCGATATGGTCCGAGATTGGGCCAGAAATCAGCAGTGCCGGCGCGATGCCGAGGGCGTAGACCAGCAATAGGAGGTCGATGAATACTGGCGCCAGGTCGGCATTTTCGCGGTACATCACCATCAGCGGCGTGAATTCGTTGCCACCCCACGCGACGGCGAAAACTGCAATTGCGGCGAGCAACCACAACGGCGTGCCCTTATTGGATTTTGCCCTGCCGTGAGGTACCTCATTTTCATTGCCGTTAGTTCCTGCGTGAGAAGACATGTCGTTTACTTTACGACGGTCCCCAGCGCCTTACGCACAATGGTGGAAATTTAAGCCACCGGAACTAACCACAAGAGGTGTGCCGAGGGAGCTTCAGCGCTTGGCACTACCACCGCCCCAAAATGCCCCTGAAACCTGGGGCTCACACCCCCGTCTCGGGGTGGTATGTTGCCGACCTTGCTTCCCTGCCCCATCCGGGGGCAGTGCCCTTTTCGACACTACATCGTTATTGTTCTGTTGCTTTTTCCGTACCTTGAGCCACTTTTGCCACACCATTCACACAACTTCTGAATATATAATTACAAATTAGTTCAATGTGGGGGTAGTCGAACAGCTATAAAACGCAGATTTCCCCTATTTAAGACAACCTCACGCCTAGACGCCCACTAGGTCGCGCAAATTGAGCCAGAAACAGCCCGTCGTTAAGTAGTGCCCAACACACCCCCTTTGCACACCCCCGAATCCGCCTATTTCAGGCATGCGTATAAATAAATCGGTCACAAACAAAGGAAATCTACCGCCATTCACCGACCCCCATTACCCCCGTTGTTCACTTTTTGTCACCGCTCGCTGAAGTTCAAACGCTGGTCGCTACCGGTCTGGCTGTGTAAGAATTCGACACCGTCAAACATTCTGTCCTTTCCCCAAGCGCTGGCTGAGAAAAACCTGGGGCGATTTCTTCGCGACCGCTGAGATCACCAAGGTCCTCGATGGCCGTGCGGACGGGTATGTAAAGAAAGTCTTGTTTTTTATGACTACTTCGATCATCGCGAATGATCCCAAGCAGCGCCGTCAGGTGCTCACGGGAACTCTCGTGGGTACGACCATCGAGTTTTATGACTTCCTGATTTACGCTCAGGCCGCAGCTATCGTGCTTGCTCCGCACTTCATCGAGCCTGCTGCACAGTCGAATCCACAGGTGGCCCAGGTCCTCGCTTGGGCAACCCTGGGTATTTCCTTCCTCTTCCGCCCGCTTGGCGCTATCGTCGCCGGCCATATCGGTGACCGATACGGCCGCAAGATGATTCTGGTCTTCACCCTCATCGGTATGGGTGCAGCTACTTTCTGCATCGGCCTGCTGCCGACCTATGAGTCAATCGGCATCGCAGCACCTATCCTGCTGGTTCTGCTCCGAGTCTTCCAGGGTATTTCCGCCGGCGGTGAATGGGGCGGCGCAGCCCTGATGTCCGTGGAGTACGCTCCGAAGGAAAAGCGCGGTCTCTACGGCGCATTCCCGCAGGCCGGTGTTCCGCTGGGTCTGACCCTGGCTACCGGCACCATGCTGATTGTTATGGCAATCGTCGGCGAGGAAGCCTACATGGAGTGGGGCTGGCGTGTGCCGTTCCTGCTGTCCTTCATCCTGGTTCTGATTGGTTACATGATTCGCCGCAGCGTCGACGAGTCCCCGGTCTTCCAGGCTATGCAGGCTGAGTCCGCCGAGCGCTCCGCTCCGCTGCCAGAGCTCTTCCGCAACCACTGGGGCAAGGTCATCCAGGGTGCCCTGATCTTCGCTGCCCAGCAGGCTACCGGTTACCTCGTGATTGCATTCTTCGGCGCTTACGCACAGAAGACACTGGGCTACCCGGCAACCGTTGCATGGACCGGTACTCTCGTCGCAGGTATCTGCTGGACCATCTTCATGTTCATTGCTGGCGCTTGGTCCGACCGCATCGGCCGCGCTAAGACCTTCATCATCGGCTACGTCGTGATTATGATTTGGGAGGCCGTTATGTGGAACCTCCTGGATAAGGGTCCGTTCCTGTACATCATGACCGTCGCAGTTCTCACCCTGCCGCTGGCCCTGACCTTCGGTCCGCAGCCGGCCATGTACTCCGAGATGTTCCCGGCTGAGGTCCGCTACTCCGGCGCTTCCATCGCTTACGCCATCGGCGCGGTCCTGGGTGGCGCATTCGCTCCGATGATTGCCCAGATGATCATGGATGCCACCGGCAACCCGTTCTACATCTCCGTCTACCTGATGGCCATGGCTATCCCGGCACTGATTGCCCTGTTCCTGCTTCCGAAGGGTCTCGAAGACCGAGACCTGATCGAGCACCCGGAAACTAACCTCGACGAAGTTAAGTCGCGCGTCTAGTTCCCACAGCTAAGGGATCTGCCCCACCGAGGGTTGATTACGTAAGCCGTCGTCAAGCATTGCACAACACAGCATTTGCTTGACGACGGCTCTTGCGTTTCCACCTTCTTTTTCTCCCGGTAACCTGTTTTCTCTTTTCTCGGTCCCGATTTCCTCATGAGTTTCTCAGTCGAAAGCGACTGACAAGCCCCAGATATCCCATTAACGTTGGGTTATGGCACAGACTTCTTCCAGCTCCACGCGAATCCCCCGCCGGCGCTCGACCGACGCTCCGAAGACACTCCCCTCCCAACCTGAACCAGAAGTGGCAGGCGCACTGCAAAAGGTTCTGGACGGCTATTTCCCCGAGGCGCGCGCTGATGTCCGCGCCCTTTTAGAAGACCCCTCCCTGCGGCCCACCTCTGGGCTGACCGTGGATGAGGCCAGGCAGCACACCACCGAGGCGTTGTCCAAGGTGCTTAAGACCGGCATGCCCTATGGTGCTTTCCGCACTGACCAGGGCGGCACAGGAGATACCGGTGGGACCCTCTCCGGGATTGAAATGCTCGGCCACACCGACTTGTCGTTGATGGTGAAGTCCGGAGTGCAGTGGGGCCTTTTCGGCGGCGCTGTCAGCAACCTGGGGACTGAGCGCCATGGCGAGTTGGTGCGTGACCTCATTGAGCTGCGGGCTCTCGGCTGCTTTGCGATGACCGAGCGCGGCCACGGCTCGGACGTGCAATCACTCGAAACCACGGCGCACTACGACCCTGAGACGGAAGAATTCATCCTCAATTCGCCGACAGCTTCCTCTGAGAAATGGTTTTTGGGCAACGCCGCGCGCGATGGGCGCTGGGCTGCGGTCTTTTGCCAGCTCTACACACCAGGGCAGGAAGAATCCCATGGCGTGCACTGCATTGTTGCCCGGATCCGCAATGACGACGGTTCGCCTGTCGACGGAGTTGCGATTGGCGACCACGGCACCAAGGGTGGCCTTTTGGGCGTGGACAACGGCACTCTCATGTTCGACCATTACCGCGTGCCGCGGGAGAACCTGCTCAACCGTTTTGCAGATGTGTCAGCTGCTGGCGAGTACAGCAGCGATATTGACAGCCCCAATGCACGGTTTTTCACGATGCTCGGTGCCCTCGTGCGCGGCCGCGTGACAGTCGGTGCGGCCGCTGGTGCGGCAACCCGCACCGCACTGACCATCGGCACCAAGTACGCACACTTGCGGCGCCAATTTGCTCCCGACGATTCGCTGCCGGAAAAGAAACTCATTGAGCACCGCCAGCACCGAATCCGACTACTCCCCCGCATTGCGCGTTCGTACGGTCTGCAATTTGCCACTAATCTGCTGATCAAGCGGATTCACGATCTCGAAGCGGAAGGGCTGGACCGTGCGAATCTAACCCTGGAGCAGGCTCGCGATCTGCGTGAAGCGGAGGCGCATGCCGCTGCATTGAAGGTCGCGAACACCGCGCATGCCACCGATGCCATCCAGGAGATGCGTGAGGCCACCGGTGGAGCTGGCTACATGGCAGAGAACCTGTTGACCATTCTCAAAGAGGACTCCGACGTATTCACTACCTTTGAGGGCGACAACGTGGTGATGTTGCAGCTGGTCACCAAGGAACTCTTGGGTGGTTTTGCCCGGGAGGTACAGAGTTTTTCCAACCTGGAAATGGTGCGCTTCGGCCTCGACAATTTCAGTGGCATTTTGCGCCGTCGCACCGGTGCGGACGCCGTCGTTCAGAACCTCTTGGATGCGCTGACTGACGCTGATGAGTCCTCGCTCTTTGACCCCGCCAGCCAGATGCAACTGCTCATCGAGCGCGAGAATCGACTTCTCAAGTCCCTTGCTCGCAGGCTGCGCCCAGCGCGGAAACTGCCTGTTGAAAAGGCCGCGAAGCTGGTGGACAAGGTCCAGGACCACATGATTTCCTGCGCGTGGGCGCATATAGATCGCATGCTCTTGGAAGCATTCTTCGAAGCCGAATCCACACTCACAGACGAGCGCTCTCAAGAAGTGCTCGAGCAGGTTCGCGATGTGTTCTTCCTGTCGGTCGTCTGCGATAACGCCGGCTGGTTCTTGGAGCAGTCACTGCTCACCGGTACTCGCACCAAAGGCGCGCGGGCGGGCTTGGCCGATCTGGTTGATTCCCTTGGCCCCTGGTCTGAGGTACTTGTCGACGCCTTTGGAGTCCCCAGCACCATGCTGGATATCCCCATGATGGAGCCTTACGACGCGATGACGCCGAAGGCTAAAGCCAACCCTGCTAGTTAGCGGGTTGGTGAGCTGGCTACTGCGCCAAGAAACCTTCCAGCCCAGCCACAGTGGCCTCTGCCAAGCGCTGACGGCCTTCGCTGGAGGTTAAGAGGGCAATGTCGCTGCTATCGCGCATGTTGCCGTATTCGACCAGTGCCTTTGGCTTTGTCGATAGGTTGAGTCCGGTGAGATCTGCACGCGGATTCAGCCCTTCGCTGCCGAGATAGTTGGATGGAGCAAAACCAGCGGCAACAAAGGCATCGCGCAGGGCGGTCGCCAGCGCGGTAGATCCCTGCTCGTCATTATTGGCGAGCGGCTGAGAGATCGCAGACACATGGAATCCGCGGTTGCCCTCTCCAGCACCATCTGCGTGGAGGCTCACCACAGCATCGGCGTTGGAGGCATTTTCCTTCTCCGCACGGGCATCGATGCAATCTGCACGACCGGTGTCATCCTTGCGGCTAAGTAGCACCTGAGCACCGCGCTGTTCGAGCAGCTGCTTGATCTCCTGCGCCATCAGCCAATTGAACTCGTGCTCCGGGAAGCCGTCGTTAGAGGCGGTGCCGGAGGTATTACACGGCTTTTGACCGCCGCGGCCGTCTGTGACCATCAGGTCGGCAGGTGGTGGGGTGCCCGCGTGGCCTGGATCGAGGTAGATGACCTTGCCGGCTACAGCGCTAGAGCCGTCGGCACGCGAAGTAGCGCGATTAGCTTGCTGTTGTTGTGCATCGCCCGGAGCGACTGCGTCGGGGCTAGCAGAATCAGGCATTGCGGACTCCTCATTCGGCGGAGTGGGGTTCGGCATCTGCATGGCCTCTTCTTCAGCTGCCAAGGAGGTTTGCGTTTCAGTCGACGCAGCTTGCTGAGCGCTTCCTCTCTCGGAAGCCTCCGTGTCGATGGTGCAGGCCACAAGACCGGCTGGCAAAGTTGCCGCAGCCACCAAAGCCACAGCCAGTCGCCCTGCTGATTGTTGAACTGCTAGTCGCTGGTGTCCGGGCTGCCGCATCGTGCGTTCTCCTAGTATCCGCGTACCTGCCATGTGCTGAGTAACAGTAGCAAACACCCGATTGAGATTCTCTGTCTCCGAAATATCTTCCCCCTTCGAGTCCAGGGGAATCACCGCACGTCGGGGCGTATGCAGGTTTTTTCAGGAGTTATCACCGAGGGGTATCGATGTAGAGGCCCTCGACGTGGCCTTTCGCCTCTGTCTGAATGACTCATTCGATTCTGCTTGTACAGGCTGGCGTGGCGCAGCCCGGTTGACAATTCACTTGAAATTTATCAGGGCTGCTGATTTTTGTGAATCACGCCTCCGCCGAAAGGAGTGTGTGAGCACAGGTTACTTTTAGGGTGTTCGGTACACCGCACGGGATGGTGAAGGACCCCGCGAGTTACCAGCCGCGGGTGGCCACTCGGTCCCAGAGCGCGTTGCTCGCCAGCTCACCGACGCCCGCTGGTGAAGCACCAACGAACGCGTCTCGTGCCTCAGCATCATCAGCAAGGATGCAGCGGAACCACGCGGTGGCGTAACCGTCCCCGAACTCTAAGACGTCCTTGTGATCCGCGCCCAGGCGGCGTGCAATGACCGCCGGACCACCAGCTGATTGAAAGCTCTCCTCTAGGTCTGACCACGGGCTGACAAGCCAGCGGTCCGAACGACCATCGCTGGTCATCAAGAACAAAGGTGCCTCTACGTTCGCGGTGGTGTAGTCCCAGTCATTGGACTTTGCCACTTTGTGGGAGGCCGGGCTCGCCGCATACACGGCTGCTACCTCCGCGTGGGCCGCAGCGTTGATGGCACCCGCACCACCCTGTGAGTGTCCGAAAATGCCGACCCGTGATCGGTCCACACGGGAATCCAGTTCCGGCAAGTGCTCGATCAAGTTCACGACATTCTCCCCTGTTCCAGTTTGGAGAGTCTCATCGCCGACAACCACGAAACCCCAACTAGCCAGGTGTTCCGCCACGGGCAGGTAGCTGCTCAACGGCGTGTTCGTGCCATTAGCCATGACCTCCGCCGGAAACGGTCCTGCGCCCGTCGGTGCCGCGATGGTCACGTCGCCGTCGCGCTTCACGTCGACTGAGTGCGGCCCCTTGCCCGCGAACGACGCTTCCAGTGGGCCACCCGTTTCAGCGCTATACCCGGCAGCCACGCCATCATCACCGGTCACGCTGTCTGCATCGACCCACTGCATGAATCCCACAAACCCGACTAACGCCACCACGATCACGGCCACGGCAATCATGCCAACCACAAGCTTTTTCATGCTCTATATTGTGTTGCCCACGAGAGTGAAGGTCACTAGCGCTAGCACTACTTTTCCTGTACACAGCGCATGACCTGGCACCACCTATAAGAACGTTGGCCTGTTGTACAGCTCCACTGCAAGAGCAAAAGCTTCCTTACTCTTCTCTAGGAGCCGCTCAATGATCTCTTCTTGCCCCTTATCCACGAGGGACCATTCTAACTTCTGCTCCCGATTCACCTCTTCGGTGTTCTCAGCCTGTGCCCTGTCTACACTCGGAATAGCACGGATAATCTGGGACGACTTAACCAGTGACGATAGGAAAATACCCCAGCTGGAACACTGTTCTAGCTGGGGCTTAATGGAGCCGCCTGCGAGAATCGAACTCGCGACCTTCTCATTACGAGTGAGACGCTCTACCGACTGAGCTAAGGCGGCACGCACATTGCGCTGAGCTTTCAAGCAAGCAGAAATGACCCTGCACAAAATGTACAAGCGGTAATACTACTGCACTGCCCCCATCGCTACCAAAATGGGGTCTGCAGTCCGCTGAATTAGGCGTCTCTCCCGGATTACCTGCGACCAACCTGCCCTGCGATCTGCAATTTAGCCATCAATTCATCCATCAAGACCGCCAGCTTCACTGCCGTCACGAGCATGCCGCGCACCTCGGTTACGGCATCGATGGAGGCCAATATTGCCTCCGGCGGAAGGCGTCGGGCTAGCTCCGTGGCTGTCCGACGACGGTCTGGATTTATGAGGTAGACGGAACCATCCCCAAACTCGGAATCAGCGGCAGAGCTCAAATCCCCCGAAGCAGTCCCACCAGCACGTTCAGCCCCAAACGCCAGCACCAAAGCATCACGGTAAAGCCCCATAATGTCGGTCAACGATAGGTCAATCAGATCCGACTCCGCACGCCTACGCCGACGCTTCTGATTATCCTCCAGGTCCTTAATCACACCTTTAGAGCCGCGCAGTGCCGCCTGCGCACCCTTTCCAGACGCCCCGACGCCCAGCGAACGCTCGAGGTTCTCCAGCTCCTCAGCCTCCAGTGGCTCCATCCGCCGCTTCACCTCGCCAGCCACTTCGTTGGCTAGCTCTCGCGCCGCCAAATACGACTTCGCCGGGTCGAACACGGCCTCCACGAAATCCAGAGCCTTGCCCCGCCAGGCACGCGAGCCCTCATCGGAGACAAAGCCACGCGCACGCCCAATGTGGCCGTTGGACACCGTCGCGGCCCAGACCGCTTGCTCGTCGGTAAGCTCTGGCCGCTCGGCGCGCAGGAGGTTTGTGACATCGTCGATATGCGGCGTCGGCACATAGACATGGCGGCAGCGCGAACGGAGCGTAACGGAGAAATCCTCCGCGTTCGTCGTTGGTGCGCACATGATGATAACGGTGCGCAGCGGCGGCTCTTCCACCACCTTAAGCAGCGCATTTGAGGCGGACTCGTTGAGGCGGTCGGCGTCTTCGATGATCAGCACGCGGCAATCCGCCGTCGTGGGCATCTTGTAGGCCCAGGGCCGCAGCTCGTCCCTCACCGTCGCCACGGAAATGATGGTGCCCTCCGGGCGCACGATCTTGATATCGCCATGCGTTCCCGCCAGCGCAGTCCGACAGCCCTCACATTCGCCACATCCGGGGTTGTCATGTCGCGTGCACAGCAGTGCCGCCGCAAACGCCGTCGCCGTCACCGACCGCCCCGACCCCGCAGGGCCAGTGAACAGCCAGGCGTGCGTCATGTCCGAGTCGCGTGGCACATCGCTTAACGACGACCCCGCGTCCCCACCTTCCGGCGAAACCTCCGCCCCATCGCCTGCCAGCGGTTGACCATTGGCAAAGCGATAATGCGCAGCGCGCACAGCAGCCTGCAGCCGCTGGCGAACCCCACCGGTTTCGGGCATACGAGAAAACACGCTGCGCTCTGTCATGGGCTCTGTCATGGCCACAACTCTAGCGCGCCCCACAAGACTCTTGTGAGGTAACTACTCCCTGCAAACCGGGGTTGCCACTAAGGTAGTAGTCATGCAACGGCTCTGGCGAAATCTGAAATGGCTAAGTGGGACAATGTGGCCTGCTTATGCCTCATTTATCTTCGTCTGCAACCTTGTCGGAGCCATGATTGTCGGCTTGTTCCTCGGCATGCTGTTGCCACTGAACCAAGAAACTCACTTGCCACGGTTGGCTAATGGTGTCATTTATGCCCTGGCTGGGTACCTGGTTCTGGCAATTATCGCGGGCATCGGCACTACCTGGATCCTGTTCAAACCGCTGGTGAAATGGCAGCGTCATCCGGATATGCACGATCCGCGGCGGGTGCGCTATCTGGTCATGCGTGTGCCCGTCTATCAGGCACTTTTGGGTACCGTCATCTGGTCTTTGGGCGTAATTGTCTTCAGCGGAGTCGCGTTCGCCTATGACAGCAAGATTGGCATGATGGTGCTGCTCACCTCGGTACTCGGTGGCGCCATGGTGGCACTGTTGACCTATCTGATTGCAGAGCGCATGGTGCGTCCGGTCGCCGTGGAGGCGCTGGCGCGTCGGGCTCCGGATTCCTCGCTGGAGCCACCGATTGGTCACCGCCTGCGCCAGACATGGGTGTTGACCAGCGGTGTTCCCGTGGTAGCGATTTTACTTGTGCTGCTCGGTCAGCGCCGTGGCATGTTTACAGATGATGCGGCGGACCTCCTGCCTACGATTACCGCGTTGGCAGTTTTGGCTCTGATCACCGGCTATTTCGGCACGATGCTGGCCAGCATGTCCATCGTTGACCCGATTCGGGATCTCACGGGTGCAATTAACAAGGTCCGCCAGGGCCAGGTGGATACGCGCGTGCCTATTTACGACGGCTCCGAGATGGGTGTCCTCCAAGCGGGCTTCAATGAAATGATGCGTGGCTTGCAGGAGCGCCAGCGGGTGCGTGACCTCTTTGGCCGTTACGTCGGATCTGAGGTCGCCCGCAAGGCTCTGGAAGAAAAGCCAACTTTGGGCGGCGAGAATCGCCTGGTCGCGGTGCTGTTTGTGGATGTAATTGGCTCGACCAACTTCGCGGAGAAGAACTCGCCAGAGGTCGTTGTCCGCGAACTCAATGCCTTCTTCGACCACGTTGTTGACTGTGTGCACCGCAATAAGGGCATTATCAACAAGTTCCAGGGTGACGCGGCTCTTGCTGTCTTCGGCGCTCCCCTACCCCTCGACGACACGGCCGGTCACGCCCTCACCGCAGCCCGTGAACTGCGCGAGGAACTGCTCGACCTCCAACTCACTGCCGGAATCGGCGTCTCCGCCGGCCACGTCGTCGCCGGCCACATCGGTGCCCGCGACCGTTTTGAATACACGGTTATTGGTGACGCGGTTAACCAGGCTGCCCGTCTGACTGAGTTGGCTAAGGATACCCCAGGCCGCGTGCTCGCCACGGCTTCCACTATCCGCCTGGCCAACGAGGACGAGCAGGCTCGCTGGACCACCCTGAAGTCCGTGGAGTTGCGCGGCCGCACGCACATGACGCAGCTTGCGCGCCCGGTGCGTCCAACGCTTGCCGACGAGGCTTAGGGGGGGGACGCCGGACTCGTTGGTCTCGCTGTGCTCATGCTGTGCTCGTTGGACGCCTAGCATCCCTAGACTTCTCAGACGGCGAGCGCACTTACTCCACCGAGAATAAATCCCCTGGCTGGCAGTCCAGGGCTTCACACAACATAGTGAGCGTCGTGAAGCGCACGGCTTTCGCCCTGTTGTTTTTGAGCACTGAGAGGTTGACCGGTGTGACCCCGACCTGTTCGGAAAGGGCTGCGAGCGTCATACCGCGGCTTTCCAGTAGCTCATCCAAGTGGCACACAACCTTCGCCATTTAAATGAGCCCTTCCTGGTCTTCCTGCATTCGCGCGGCTCGGAACAACATAACTCCGAGAGTGGAGATGACCATCACGAGAACGAACCAAATTCCCACGTGCTGGTTGAAACCGGAGTGATCACGCAGGAACCAATCGGTCAAATATAGATCACTTGCCACCCAGTTTTCGCCCATGAGCTGCAGAAACTCTGACACCGGGTAGACCACCGCCAACCAGCCGATGGCCGTCACACGTCGCGCTGTGCGGAGCGTGAAAAAGTCGCCTTTCAAGTACGACCGCGAAAACATCACGATCAGCACGGCGATTGCTGCGACGATGCCACAACGCACGGCAGTTGCCGCAATAAAGAAGGCGAGCGCACCACCGCTCATCACCTCTGCGGGAACGCCCCTGCTGCTTTCCACAACATCGGGCAGGAGCAAGGTCAGGTCACTGGGAAATTGCTGGTGAAGGACTGGATTGCGCAGCTGGATGAGGATAAACACCAGCGCAATCACGCCGACGAACGCACCAGCAATGACATCTCGACGCTCTTTAGCTGGGTCGAGATATGGGTCGTTGAGCTTCTTGGGATTCGGCGTTGTCATGAAGTTTGACTCCCTTACTGCACCTCAGCGAGGCGCGATTGGCATGGTCGCTGTGAATATATCGTAATTCGATATATCGATTTTCGATACTATATCGCCAATCGATATGCTGCAACGGTTTCGCGAAACCGCCAGCAACGCGCACGCCCCAAGAAAACTCGCACATATCCATCCACCGGCTGCGAGCCACCCCACGTTGCCTTTACGTTGGAGGAATGACTGACAACCGCCCCAGTTCTAGCACCAACCCCAGACCTCGCATGCTCGTTCCCGACGCTGCGCGTGGGTTCGCGCTCCTCGGCATCGCTATCGCGAACATTGCCACCGCCTGGCTGGTGGCAGATCCCGAACTGCCCGCAGCATTCTTCGGAGGCGTCATAAACGACAGCATCGCCGACAAGGCCACCGTGCTGTTTACCGCTGTGACCGCACATAGCCGCGGGCTGCCGATGTTCGCAACGCTGCTCGGCTTCGGTGTCGGACTCATTGTCCGCAGTTTGGCCAGGAGGAACTTTCCACGGTCGCGGGCGCGGGTGGTCGTCGTAAAGCGATATGCGTTCCTGGGGCTGTTCGGCATCGCGCACATGCTGCTTCTGTTCTTTGGCGACATCATGTTTCTCTACGGCATCTGCGGCATCATCCTGGGGCTGCTTATGGGACTTAGCAACAAGGTGCTGACGATTCTCGCGTGGATTGCGCTGACGATCAACGCTGCACTGAGCCTGCTGTTTTTGGGATTCGTAATTGCGATGCCCGACGCCGAGTTCGTCGGCTCCGACATGAGCGAGTTCGTCAACGGCGGTGCAATTGAAACGAGTTACCTGGATATGCTCGCCGCGAACCTCCAGGTCCTGACAATGAGCATCACTACCCTGCCGCTGCAGCTGTTCCTCTACCTGCCGGTGATGATGATCGGCTTCGTATGGGCTCGCAAGGGCGTGCTTGACGACGTTGACGCGCACCGCCCCCTGCTTATTCGGTGGCTCGTGGTGGCCGTGATTGTCGCCTTCGGTGTCGGAATCCCTATGGGGTTGGCAGCGATTGGAGTTCTTCCAGCCGGACAGCACATGGCCTTCTTGGTAATTAATAACTTTGCCGGAGTGTTCGCCGGTCCTGGCATCCTAGCCGGGCTGGCGTTGGCGCTGCAGCCGCTCCAGCGACGCCTGAACGAGGGCACCGCTGTGCCTGGTTGGCTGGTACCGATTGTGGCGCTCGGCAAGCGTTCGATGACGGGCTACCTGATGCAGTCGGTGATCTTCTTTGTGCTGGTTTACCCGTTTACTCTGAACATCCCGCGCAACATGGGCGCGTTCGTGCAAACACTCATCGCTGTGGGTGTCTGGTTGGTGACACTGTTGGCCGCGTGGGCGATGGAGCGTCGCGGCATGCAGGGGCCGTTTGAGAAGGTGCATCGCCGGCTGTCGTACGGGCCGACGATGCGGGCGGAGCTGACCGGGGTCGGTGGCCCCAAACCAACTCCGCAGGAGGCGCCGGGTGCGGCGGGCACGCCAGGTGTGGCGGGCGCGGCGGGCGCTTAAGGCGCGGCGGCAGCTTAAGTGCTCTGCACCCATTTAGCCCCTGCCGCAGCTAACGGTCAATGCGTTACTTGCCCCGGCGGGTCGCCTTCACCACTCGCTTGGTGGTGCGCTTGACCGCCTTCCTAGTGGTCTTCTTGGCAGCCTTCTTCGTGCTCTTGCGAGTCGACTTTTTCGCGGCCTTCTTGGTACCACCATCGGCAGCTTCCTTCGCACGACGCTCAGACAGCAGCTCGCAGGCGCGGGCATCGGTCAGCGTCTCAGGCGTATCACCCTTGCGCAACGAAGCATTGGTGACACCATCGGTGACGTACGGACCGAAGCGGCCATCCTTCACCGACATCGGGCGGCCGGAGACATCGTTGTCGCCCAGCTGCTTCAGTGGCAGCTTCGCAGCAGCACGACCGCGGCGCTTCGGCTCAGCGTAGATACGACGAGCCTCGTCCAATGTCACGGTGAAAATCTGCTCTTCGTTAGCCAGTGAACGCGAGTCCGTGCCCTTCTTCAGGTACGGACCGTAACGGCCATTCTGAGCAGTAATAACCTCGTTATCGACCGGGTCGACACCGACCTCGCGCGGCAGGCTCATCAGCTTCAGAGCCTCTTCCAACGTGACAGTCGACGGCTCCATGGAGGAAAACAGCGAGGCCGTCTTCGGCTTCAGAGTTTCCTCGATGATTTCCGCGGTGCGCTTTTCCTTCTGCTTGGCAGCGGTCTTGGTTTCCCAGTTCTTCTTTCGCTTGCCCTCGGCAGCGCGCTGAGCGTCCTCTTCGGCGCGCTCAGCTGCGATGATCTCCTCAGCCTTGGCTACGACACCTTCGCGCTCTTCATCGGTGACCAGCTCGGTGACGTAGGGGCCGTAGCGGCCATCGCGAGCAACAATCATGCGACCATTGGCCGGGTTAATGCCCAGCTCACGACCACCCTGCGGCATGGCCAGCAGCTTCTCGGCGGCGGCCAGATCCAGCTCGTCCGGAGTCATGGCCTCCGGGATGTTGGCGCGCTGCACCTCGTCGGCACCGTTTTCACCGGCACCCGGGCGCGTACGCTCCAGGTACGGCCCATAGCGGCCAACGCGAATGATGATTGGGTTACCCTCGGCATCGTCGAAGAGGTGGAGCGAATTGACCTTCCGAGCATCAATCGATTCCAAGTTCACGTCGATGATGTTCTTCAGACCACCGTGGGTCGCAATGGCGTCGGCTCCCTTGTGGCGGTGATCCTTGTCATCACCGAAATAGAAACCGGTCAGCCAGGTCGTGCGATCCTTATTGCCCGCAGCAATGCCGTCGAGCTCATCCTCCAGCTCGGAGGTGAAGTCGTAGTTGACCAAATCGGAGAATGCTTCCTCCATCAGCCCCACCACGGCAAAGGCCACCCACGAGGGCACCAGAGCGTTGCCGCGGGAGTAGACGTAGCCGCGATCCTGAATGGTCTTGATAATCGACGCGTATGTCGACGGACGACCAATTCCCAGGTCCTCCATCTTCTTCACCAAGCTGGCCTCGGTGAAGCGCGCAGGCGGGTTGGTGGAGTGGTTGTCGGCGCTGAAGTCCGTGGCCGTCAGGCCCTGGCCTTCCGTCAACTGTGGCAGACGCTTCTCAGCGTTGTCGGCGACCTTACGGCCGTCAGAAAGCGCGGAGACCTCGACGTATGCCTTGAGGAAGCCCGGGAAGCGAATCGTGCGTCCGGTGGAGGCGAACTCGACGGCGTGCGTGTCGGTGGCGCCAGCGATGGTGACCTTCATGGACGTGCCGCGTGCGTCGGCCATCTGCGAGGCGACGGTACGCTGCCAAATCAGTTCGTAGAGCTTGAATTCCTCAGCATCCAGCGATCCCGCCAGCTGCCCCGGCGTTGCGAATGTCTCGCCAGCCGGACGAATTGCCTCGTGCGCTTCCTGCGAGTTCTTCACCTTGCGCGAGTACTGGCGCGGCGCATCGGCGACGTACTCCGAGCCGTAGAGCTCCAGCGCCTGCTTACGCGCGGCGTCGATACCGGCCTTGGACAGCGTCGTGGAGTCGGTACGCATGTAGGTAATGTGACCGTTTTCGTACAGGCGCTGCGCCACACGCATCGTGCGCTCAGAGGTGTAATGCAGCTTGCGGCCCGCCTCCTGCTGCAGCGTAGAAGTCATGAACGGCGGGTACGGGCGGCGCGTGTACGGCTTCTCCTCCACCGACGCGACCTTGAGCTCAGAGCCCACGAGGTCCGCCGCCAGGGTTTCGGCGAGCTGCTTATCGACGACCCGGATGCCATCGGACTTCTTCAGCTGGCCACGGTCATCGAAGTCTCGACCCTGCGCTACGCGCTGACCATCAACGCTGGTCAGGGTTGCGACGAATTCTTTCGGCTGGTTGGCGTCAGCAGAAGCCGAACCGGTGTCCAAAGTTGCGGCGACATCCCAGTACTCAGCGGAGATAAACGCCATGCGTTCTCGCTCACGCTCGACGATGACGCGCGTTGCCACCGACTGCACACGGCCTGCCGACAGGCGCGGCATGACCTTCTTCCACAGCACCGGGGAGACCTCGTAGCCGTAGAGACGGTCGAGGATACGGCGACCCTCTTGGGCGTCGACCAGGTTCTGGTCCAGCTCACGGGTGTTGGCGGCGGCCTCTAAGATGGCCTGCTTGGTGATCTCATGGAACACCATGCGACGCACCGGCACCTTGGGCTTCAGAACCTCCAGCAAGTGCCAGGCAATGGCCTCGCCCTCACGGTCGGGGTCAGTTGCGAGATAGAGCTCGTCGACTTCCTTGAGCTTGGCCTTCAGGTCGGCGACTTTCTTCTTCTTATCAGCGCTGACGACATACAATGGGGCGAATCCGTTGTCGACATTCACACCCAGACGAGCCCAGGGCTCCTTTTTGTAACGAGCCGGAACGTCGGCTGCGCCACGGGGCAAGTCGCGAATGTGGCCCACCGACGCCTCCACGATGTAATCATCGCCGAGATACGGCTGAATCTTGCGAGCTTTCGTCGCCGACTCGACAATTACAAGGCGCTTGAGGCCGTCTGAATTCGCCATAGAAGTTTTTCTATCCTGCAACGTTGAATGTTTTTGACTGTTTAGGTTCTTGTTTTCGTTTAAATCTTGGGGGTTCTTGGCCGGACTCTGGCCGGGCTTCAGCTGTGAGAAGCCCGCGATCGGTTCCAACCGGTTCCAATCGGTTCCGATCAGTTCAAATCAGTTCCCGGCCGCGTTCTCCCGGAAGATTATCTGGAAAGAATATGAAGAATATAAGGAATACCGTACACACAATCTAGTTTGTCGCGTGGAATCCTCAAGTATCGGGCGGATTTTGGGTGTGACTGAAGGGGCTGCTGTGGGGGCTGCTGAGGGAGATACCCGGTGGCCGGCCCGACGACTGCTCTGCGGCTAGCCATGACCACCCCAGTGACTGTCAGCGGCTGGCCACAACGGGCGCGTGCTGCGGGCTGCAAATGTGAAACTGTGCGAGT